>BBSL01000524.1 GCA_001319865.1 Burkholderia sp. E7m39
CGCGTACCGCGTCGTGCTCGACGGCGAGAGCTACCGTGTTCCACGCCCGATGCCCGAGAGCAACAAATCAGCACTTGCGAAAGGAGGTAAAAACAAGGATTCTTGATCCCCGTTCGAGCCCCGAATCAGGCGCCTTTCGCTGGCGCCATTACGCCGAAAACACTCGGCTCCTTTACGGCGAAAGGCAACACCACCCCGCGATGTCCCGCGATTGTGGAAATCCCGTTCGTTTCTTCGAGCCTGTCCGCGCCCGACTCCCGGTGTCGCCGCTGGGCGTCCCAAAACAAAAAATCACCAAACAGCCTGCCGCTGACAGTTGCATCGGCCGATCCATTTCCTTGCCTGCACCTCTGACACGGCATCAGACAGCGCGCGCTAACCACAATAAAACATCAGACGTTTCCCAAAAAGGGGCGACATTCCCGCCGGCATTTCCGTGTAGGATACTGTACAAATATACAGGTATTTTCCTACGCCAATGTCAGTCGCACCCGCCCGCGCCGAAGAAATCCACCCATCGCTATGGCGAGCTACGCAGCTCGCGCGCGGAGGCCGGCGCACGCTCGACACGGGCTACCCCGCGCTATCGACGGAATTGCCCGGTGGCGGCTGGCCCATCGGTGCGCTTGTCGATTTGCTGGTCCAGGTGCCCGGCGTCGGGGAAATGCGTTTATTGCGGCCGGCGTTGAGTTCGCTCGGCGATCGTCCTATCGCGCTGGTGCAGCCGCCGCATATTCCGGACGGCTTGGGCCTTGATTACATCGGGCTCTCGCTCGACACGCTGTTGCAAGTCAAAGCCCCCAAAAGCGCCGACGCCTTCTGGTCCGCCGAGCAGATCTTGCGCGCCGGCACCTGCGGCGCGCTGATCCTGTGGGCGCAGCATGCGCAGGCGTCGTCGCTGCGGCGTTTGCATCTGGTGGCGCAGTCGTCGGAGACGCTTTTCATCATGGTCCGGCCGCTTGCATCGACGCAGGACTCATCGCCGGCGCTATTGCGGCTGGCGTTACGACCATCGGCCGACGGCCTGATGGTCGACATCGTCAAACGACGAGGCCCGACACGCGCCGAGCCTCTGTCGATTCCTCTTCAACCCACTCCCGTTCTGTTTTCCCGTCATGCGCGTCTTTCTCGCCGTCCACTTGTCGAAGTTGCCACTCGAAGTCTTTCGACCGAAGTGGTCGCCTGAGCCCGAGCACGGCAGCGCGGTGCTGGAGAAAGACAAGGTCACGATTGCCGACAACGCAGCCCGCGCAGCAGGCGTGCGGCTCGGCATGAAGCGCGGTGGCGTGTTGACGCTGTCGCCGGAAACGGCTTTGTATGAACGCGACATTGCGCGCGAGCACGCCACGCAGCGCGACGTCGGCATCGCGCTGATGAAGTTTTCCCCCGATGTCGCGCTGCTCGACGAAGCGACAGTGCTTGTCGAAGTGGGCGCGAGCCTGCGGCTGTTCGGCGGACTGCTGTCGCTGTGCCGTGAGGCGAAAGCGATTATCAGCGCGCTTGGGCTGACGGCGCGCATCAGCGCCGCGCCGACCGGGCAGGGCGCCTGGCTGCTGGCGAAGCACGGCAACCGGCGCGTGCTGCAGCTTGCGTCGCTCGAACGGGTGCTTGCGCCGCTGCCGATGCTCGCCGTGCCGGAGATCCGTCCTTTCGCCGACTGGTTCACGGGGCTTGGCTGCGAATCGATTGCCGATGTGCGTCGCCTGCCGCGCGCCGGTCTGCAGCGGCGCTGCGGCGAGCATCTGCTGGATTCGCTCGATCGCGCGTTCGGCACCGCGCCGGAACTGTTCGACTGGCTCGAATTGCCGCCCACGTTCGGCGCGCGCCTCGAACTGCCCGACCGTCTCGAGCATGCCGACGGCGCCGTGTTTGCCGCGCATCGTCTGATCGTGCAGTTGTGCGGCTGGCTGTGCGCGAAGCAACTGGCGGTGACGGCGATCACGCTATCGTTCGAGCATGAGCGCGGCCGCGAAGCGATGGCGCCGACGTCGATCGATATCGCGCTCGGCGAGGCCGCCTGGCGCGAAGATCATTTGCTGCGGCTCGTGAAGGAGCGGCTGCATCGCCTGACGCTGGAGGCGCCCGCGATCGCATTGCGGCTCGATGCATCGAAGGTGGATGACGCCGCGCCCGCCACCGATCAACTCTTCCCTCAACCGGGCGGCTCGCCCGCGGATCACGCGCGGCTGATCGAGCTGCTGATCGCGCGCAACGGCGAGGAGAACGTGCTGCGGCCCGCGCCGACGGCCGACTACCGGCCCGAAGTCGCGAACCGCTGGGTGCCCGTCAATCACGTCGAAAAGAAAATGCAGTTGCCCAAAGGCTTGCCGCGTCCGACCTGGATGCTGGCGACGCCCGTGCGCCTGTTGATGCGCCATCATCGGCCGTTCTACGGTTCGTCGCTGAAGCCTGTGTCGCCGGGCGAGCGGATCGAGGCAGGCTGGTTCGACGGCGCGCTCGTCACGCGCGATTACTTCGTCATGCAAGGCGACGACCGCAGTTGCTACTGGGTGTATCGCGAGCGCGTCAGCAGCCGCGATGCCGAAGAGGAACCGCGCTGGTTCCTGCACGGCCTGTTCGGATGACGCGCGATGGATCCGACGTTCAACGCGCTGCCGGCTTATGCGGAGCTGTTCTGCTTCTCGAACTTCACGTTCCTGCATGGCGCATCGCATGCAGAAGAACTCGCCGAGCGCGCATTCCAGCTCGGTTATTCAGGGCTCGCCATCACCGATGAATGCTCGCTCGCGGGTGTCGTGCGCGCGCACGTCGCCGCGAAGGAAGTGGGCTTGCCGCTCGTGATCGGTTCGTATTTCCGGTTGCGCAACGCCGACGGCACGCCCGCGTTCGGCCTGATCCTGCTCGCGCAGAATCGCGAGGGCTACGGCAATCTGTCGGAACTGATCACGCTTGCGCGCACGCGTGCGCCGAAGGGCGAATATCGGCTGACGCCGCACGATCTGTCGCGGCCCGATCGGGAGAACGCGCATCTGCGCGGCATGCCCGACTGTCTCGCGATCCTCGTGCCGGATTTTCCCGCGAACGAAGAGTTGCTCGAAGCACAGATCGAATGGCTCGACGAGACGTTTCCGGGCCGCGCGTGGGCCGGGCTCGTGCTGCATCAACGCGCGATGGACGACATTCATCGCGGCGCGCTCGAATATGTCGCCAACAAACAGAACGTGCCCGTCGTCGCATTGGGTCACGTCGTGATGCATGTGCGTTCGCGCAAGCCGCTGCAGGACACGATGACGGCGATCCGCGTCGGCAAGCCGGTGCACGAATGCGGTTACGAACTCGCGCCGAATGCCGAACAGCATCTGCGCTCGCGCTTGCGGATTTCGAATCTCTATCCTGAACACACGGTGCGCGAGACGATCAGCGTGCTGTCGCGCTGCGCGTTTTCGCTCGATGAGCTTCGCTACGAATATCCCGATGAACTCGTGCCCGCAGGCTACACACCGACGGCCTATCTGCGTCAGGAGACGTACATCGGCGCGCAGCACCGGTTTCCTTCGGGCATTCCGTTCAACGTGCAGCAGCAGATCGAGCACGAACTCGCGCTGATCGCGGATCTCGGTTATGAGCCGTATTTTCTGACCGTCTACGACATCGTGCGTTATGCGCGCAGCCAGCACATTCTGTGTCAGGGACGCGGGTCGGCGGCCAACTCGGCCGTGTGCTATTGCCTCGGCGTCACGGAAGTCGATCCCGCGCGCGGCAACATGCTGTTCGAGCGTTTCATCTCAAAGGAGCGCGGCGAGCCGCCGGATATCGATGTCGACTTCGAGCATCAGCGGCGCGAGGAGGTCATCCAGTACATCTACCGCAAGTACGGACGCGACCGCGCGGCGATCGCGGCGGCCGTCTCGACGTACCGGCCGCGCGGCGCGTTGCGCGAGACGGGCAAAGCGCTCGGCATCGATCCGCAGATCGTCGATACCGTCGCAAAGTCGCATCACTGGTTCGATACGAGTCACGACCTGCTCAAGCGCTTCGAAGAGTCGGGTCTCGATCCTGAAAAGCCGATGATCCAGGCGTGGGCGCGGCTCGCGGCGCAACTGCTGAACTTTCCGCGTCATCTGTCGCAGCATTCGGGCGGCTTCGTGATCAGCCGCGGCAAGCTCACGCGGCTCGTGCCCGTCGAGAACGCGGCGATGGCCGACCGCTCGGTGATCGAATGGGACAAGGACGATCTCGAATCGCTCGGTCTCCTGAAGGTCGACGTGCTCGCGCTCGGCATGCTGTCGGCGATCCGGCGCACGCTCGATCTCGTCGCGGAGCAGCGCGGCGAGCGCTTCGAGATGCAGGACATTCCCGCTGAAGACAAAGCGACGTACGACATGATCTCGCGCGCCGATACGATCGGCGTGTTCCAGATCGAATCGCGCGCGCAGATGAGCATGCTGCCGCGTTTAAAACCGAAAGAGTTCTACGATCTCGTGATCGAGGTCGCGATCGTGCGGCCGGGGCCGATTCAGGGCGGGGCGGTGCATCCGTATCTGCGTCGGCGGCAAAAGATCGAACCTGTCAGCTATCCGAGTGAGCAGTTGAAGATCGCGCTGGAGCGTACGCTCGGCGTGCCGATTTTCCAGGAGCAGGTGATGCAGGTCGCGATTCTCGCGGCGGGCTTCACGCCAGGCGAGGCCGATCAGTTGCGTCGCGCGATGGCCGCGTGGAAGCGCAAGGGCGGCCTCGAAAAATACTACGACCGCATCGTCAACGGCATGCAGGAGCGCGGCTACGACCAGAGCTTTGCCGAAGCGATTTTCGAGCAGATCAAGGGCTTCGGCGAATATGGTTTTCCGGAGAGCCACGCGGCGAGTTTCGCGCTGCTGGTGTACGCGAGCAGTTGGCTCAAATGTCACGAGCCCGAGGCGTTTCTCACGGCGATGCTCAACAGCCAGCCGATGGGTTTCTATTCGCCGTCGCAACTCGTGCAGGACGCGCGGCGCCATGGCGTGATCGTGCTGCCCGCTGATGTGACGGTGAGCGGCTGGGATTCGTCGTTGGAAAAAATGGAAGGCCACGCGCGTCCCGCTGTGCGTCTCGGTCTGTCGCTGTTGCGCGGCATGAAGGACGGCGCGGCCGAGCGTATCGAAAACGCGCGCGCGGTGCGGCCGTTCAGGAGCGTGCACGATCTCGCGCGGCGCGCGCAGCTCAACCGGCACGATCTGCATGTGCTCGCCGATGCGAACGCGCTGTCGTCGCTGGCGGGCAACCGGCGCGAGGCGTTGTGGCATGCGGTGGCGGCCGTGCCCGACAAGGACATGCTGTCGATGGCGGCCGTCGAGGACGACACACCCGCGCTCGGCGCGCCGTCGGAGGCGCAGGATATCGTCGCGGATTATCGTTCGGTCGGGTTGACGCTTGGCCGTCATCCATTGGAATTGCTGCGGCCCGTGTTGCTGGAGCAGCGTCTGATGCCGGCATCGACGTTGCGCGAGTATCGAAACGGGCGCCTCGCGCGCGGCTGCGGCATCGTCACGGTGCGGCAGCGGCCGGGCACCGCGAAAGGCGTGCTGTTCGTGACGATCGAGGACGAGACGGGCAACGTCAACGTGATCATCTGGCCGAGTCTGCTGGAAAAGCAAAGGCGGGAAGCGCTCGGCGCGTCGCTGCTCGCCGTCTATGGCACGTGGCAATGCGAAGGCGAAGTGCGGCACCTGGTGGCGCAGCGGCTTGTCGATATGTCGCATCTGCTGGGCGGGCTGCAATCGACGAGCCGCGACTTCCACTGATTCTTTCGGCGCTTATTTTCCGCGCCAGGGAAATTTCGCCAGCACCTCGCGGATCGCCGTATCGAACGGGGTGCGCCGGCCGATGCCGAGTGCTTCGAGCCGCGCCGAATCGAGATGACAGTTGTGCGGGCGCGGCGTCGCGTCCGTCGGCGTGTGCTGCGGCGTCAACTGTGCGTCGACGTGCAGCGCGCTCGAGAGGCGTTGGGCGATGACGTACTTCGTCATCGGCTCGTCGCCGGACCACTGCGCGGTGCCGCACACGGCTTCGCCGCGCGCGTGCCGCTCCAGCAATTGCCGCACGACGACAGCCACGTCGGGCGTATACGTCGGATAGCGGATCGCCCACGCGTCCATCACGGCGGCCCTGGCTTCGGGCTTCGTGCGCGCCGACGCGGCGATGGCGGGCACGAGACTCGTCACGGCCGACTCCCGCCAGTCGACGATCGGCCCGAACAGCAGCGGCAAGCGCAGCACGCAGCCCACATCCGTCGATTCGGCGAGTGCCCGCTCGCCTTCGAGCTTGCTGCGGCCATACGCATTGATCGGCGATGGCGCCGCGTCATGGCGGTATGGCGGCTGCGTGCCGTCGAACACGTAATCGGTGGAAATGGACAGCACCCACGCACCGTACCGGCGCGCGGCCGACGCGATCGCCCGCACGGCGTCGACATTCAGTGTGCGCGCGAGCGCCGGATCATGCTCGCACACGTCCGGGCGCCGCTCGGCCGCCGCAATGACGATCGCGTCCGGACGCTCGCGATCGACGAACCGCGTGACGGCGGCGGCGTCACGAATATCGAGCGTGACGCTTTGCGAGTCCGGACGGCTGAAGGTCGTCAGCACGCGCTGCCAGCCCCGCTGTTGCGCCAGCTCGCTGGCGATCGCGCGCCCCAGCAAGCCCGACGCGCCGATCACGGCAACCTTGTACATAGGCGTGCGTGCCTCGCTCAGTTTCCGCCGGTGTCGACGACCGCGACGACCGTATACCCGGCCTCGTCGATGGCGGCCTTCAGCGTGTCGACGGATGCGCCCGACTGGACGGCGACTTTGCCCGCGGGCAGGTCGACCTGGACCTGCGCGCCTGCGTCGTGTTCCTGGATCGCGCGCGTGACGGCCGCGACGCAATGCTGGCAACTCATGCCTTCCACCTTGAATTCGATGCTCATGCTTTCCTCTGACTGATAAGTCCTGCGAGGGTTGAATTATGCCTGTCGACCGGCAATTACATGATTGACCTTCCCACGGTGGGAAGGTCAAGAATCGTGCAACATAGGTGGAAGCAGAGTGGGGAACGAACGATGAATATCGGTGAAGCGGCCCGCGCGTCGGGCGTGACGGCGAAAATGATCCGCTATTACGAGAGCGTCGGATTGCTCGCGGCGAAAGAGCGGACGTCCGCGGGCTATCGCGTTTACGGCACGCAGGAGGTCCATTCGCTGCGCTTTATCCGGCAGGCGCGGCGCCTTGGGTTTCTGGTCGACGATATCCGCAAGCTGCTCGCGCTGTGGCACGACCGCTCGCGCGCGAGCGCCGAGGTTAAGTCGATTGCGCTTGAACATGTCACGGAACTTGACCGGCGCATCGCCGAATTGACGCAGATGCGCGACACCTTGGCCCATCTCGCTAACCATTGCTACGGCGACGACCGGCCGGATTGCCCGATCATCGAAAGCCTCGCATCGTCGAATTCGCCTGAGCGCCGTGCCAGATTGTCTCAGTCTTTGAAAAACAGTGACGCAACGTTGTGAGTAAAGCCGGCTGAAGCACGAATATGGTGCAGGAAACGGCTCGGCAAGCTCCGATTTTTGACTTGGGCCGAAGAAAATCGCCGAAAATCAATGCTTTGATCAAAAAATCGAGATGCACCATTCCAAATCGGAATGCACATCATTCGTGCAATTCACTGGCAAGGTTGCACTGGAACGCTATAATTCGGGTTAACCCTTCTACGGGAAATCCCTGATGTTCACGTCACCGGGGGTTCTTACTGATCCTTGGAGTCCATCATGTTTGCGTTCTTGATTGTAAAGCTGAGCAACTGGTTTGAAACTGCTGAACGTACCCGCCGCGAGGCTTATCTCGCAGCGTCGTCGGATATCGTTCAACTCGAGCAGCGTATCCGCGCGCTTGAAACCAGCGGCTACTCGCTGTAAGCCGCATGCTCGGCTTACGCGGCAATTGACCGCCGCGAGCCTCGCCGCGATACCAGGCCCCGCCATGCGGGGCTTTGTCACATCTGGAGGCTGAGGATTGCGCGACGCTGCCCGGCACCGGCTAGCCTGAACGTTCGCGTCGCGGTAAGGTAAGATGTTTTCGAGATAAGCCGGCATTCCTACAATCAATCCGGGGCGCTCATGTATCCAGACCACTCGATTCATTTGCTTCGATGGGCTGCGGCTGTCGTGCTGCTGGGGGCGGCATCGGCGGCATGGTCCGCTTCGCCCACGAACCGTCAGCCGTTGGTTCTCGATACCCAAGGCGGTATCAGTGACGGCCAAGGCGGCATCGTGCTGCAAACGGCGCCGTTATCGCAAAGCCGTATCGTCGAGGCGCAGCCGATTGGCGCGCCCGAGCAACTCGCGCCCAACGGCTCGCCGCCCTATATCGTCGCGCCGTATATCCAGGTGCCGGGCGGCTCGGCCGCGCCCTATCCACCGATGCCTCAGCCGCGTCCGCGCCCGATTCCCTTGCCGCACTCGCAGTAGGCGAGCGCACGCATCCCGGCATTCGGGTTTCGGCGCATGGCGCGCGCCGCTTCGTCGGCCGACAATCGCTGCGCGATCATCGCTCGCAGGCACGCATTCGGCGCGCTCGCGTCGCGAGACGAACAATTCCAACACAAGGAGACGACACATGCCTGACCTCTGGTTCCGGCGCGCGGCAAGCGCGTGCGTGGCGCTGCTGGCCCTTGCGGCCCATCCCGCTATCGCGAAGGAAACGCCTGAGAAGCCGGCGCTCACGATGGCCGTCGGCGGCTTGCCCGGCCTTTACTATCTTCCCGTGCTGACGGCGTCTCAACTCGGCTTTTTCAAGGACGAAGGCCTCGACGTGACGCTCGAGGATTTCGCGGGCGGATCGAAGGCTCTGGAGGCGGTGGTCGGCGGCAGCGCGGATGTCGGCGCAGGTGCGTACGAACACACCATCTTCATGCAGGCCAAAGGGCAGCACTATCGCGCGTTCGCGCTGATGGGCCGCGCACCGCAGATTGCCGTTGCCGTGACGAAAGGCAAAGCCGACTCGCTGAAGACACTGGCCGATTTCAAAGGCGCGAAGGTGGGCGTGAGCGCGCCCGGATCGTCGACGGATCTGGTGCTGACCGTCGCGCTGCGCAAAGCCGGCGTGCAGCGCAGCGATGTCTCCGTGATCGGCGTAGGCAGCGGCGCGACCGTCATTTCAGCGGTGAGCAACGGCCAGGTCGATGCGCTATCGAACGTCGACCCGATGATGACCAAGCTGCAGCGTGCGGGCGACATCAAGGTGCTGGTCGACACGCGTACGGTAAAGGGCACGCAGGAAGTATTCGGCGGGACGATGCCCGCTGCAACGCTCTACGCGTCGGATAGCTTCATCCAGAAAAATCCGAAGACAGTCCAGGCGCTGGCGAATGCAATCGTACGTGCGGACCGCTGGCTTCAGACTGCAAGCGATGCCGATATCGTGAAGATGGTGCCCGCAGCGTATCTGTTGAACGACAAGGCGTTGTACATCGATGCATTTCACAACGTCCGCGAGGCTTACTCGCCGGATGGCGTGATGCCTGCCGACGGCCCGCCGACGGCCCTGCGCGCCCTTGCTTCGTTCGATACGCGGCTCGACCCATCCAAAATCGATCTGAAATCGACCTACACGAACGACTTCGTGCGCAAGGCGGCCGAGCAGATGAAGTAGGGCGCCGCGGCCTGATCGCTGCCTGGTCGCGGTTCAGTTGTGGCCGCTCATTCGCCGCTCATTCGCCGCTCAGTCGCCGCGATGTTCGATCTTGAACTGCGCGTTCCTGTCCTGGCCGAGCGCATCGACGAGCCAGGGCAGCGTTTCCTTCATGACCTTCGGCAGCGTGTAGGGCGGATTCAAAATGAACATGCCGCTGCCGAAGAGCCCAAACCCGTCGCTAGGCGGATTGCTGACGGTCAGCGATACATGCAGCCAGTTCTTGTCCTGCAAGCGCTTCAACTGCTCAGGAAAACGCTGCGACTCTGGCCGCGTGACTTGCGGATACCAGACTGCGTACGTTCCCGTCGCAAATCGCTTCAGACATTCTTCGACGCAAGTCAGCGTGCGCGCGTAATCGCGCTTGTCTTCGTAGGAAGGATCGACGAGCACGAGCGCGCGACGCGGCGCCGGCGGCAATAGCGCCTTGATACCGTCGAAGCCGTCTCCTGCAAACAACATTGCGCGGCGGCCTGCGTCGCGAAAGTTATGGCGCAGCACGTCGATCTCGGTGCTGTGCAATTCGAACAGACGCATACGGTCCTGCTCGCGCATGAGCCGCCACGCAAGGTACGGAGAGCCGGGGTAGTAGCGCAACGCGCCATCGGGATTTAGCGCGGACACTTCGTCGACATACTCTTCGAGCACAGGCGGCAAGTCCTTTCGATCCCACAGTTTCGCGATACCGGTTTCGAATTCCGCCGTTTTGGTCGCGTAGCCTTCCTTCAGCGAATACACGCCCGCGCCCGCGTGCGTGTCGATGTACCAATACGGCTTGTCCTTTTGCGCGAGATAGCGAAGCAACTGCACGACGACTGCGTGTTTCAGGACGTCGGCGTGATTGCCTGCGTGGAAAGCGTGACGGTAACTGAGCATGACGATGAAAGCGCTAAAAAAGCGAAGCCGAGCGATAGGGCTGGGTATTTTACGCGACGGTTGCCTGCCCCGGTTACTCGCGCCCGTTTGGCATGCCGACTACGCGACCCGTGGCGCGCGGTTAGGCGAGCCGCTAGGCGGGCTGCGGACGATGTCCGCGGCCACCCGTTCGCGTTGGGCGCCGATGCCGGACATGCAGCGCCCGGCCTCGCCGCACGTCGACTGCTTATTGATACGCGTCCCCGACGATCGCTTCGATCTGTTCCTTGATCTCTGGCGTAATCTGCTCGGCGACGTCCTTTGCCTTCATGTTTTCCGCGATCTGTTCGACGCGCGACGCGCCCGTGATGATCGTGCTGACGTTCGAATTGGTCAGAATCCACGCGAGCGCCAGTTGCCCGATCGTGCAGCCGAGTTCGTCCGCCAGTTCGCCGAGCTTGCCGACCACATCATTCTTGTCGGCGTCGGTCAGTTCCTTGCGCAGCCAGTCGTAACCTTGCAGTTCCGCACGGCTGCCGGCGGGCACGCCATTGCGATACTTGCCCGTCAGCAGTCCGGAGGCGAGCGGGCTCCATGTCGTCAGACCGAGACCGATGTCTTCATACAGCCGGCGATATTCCTGTTCGACGCGCCTGCGATGGAACAGGTTGTATTGCGGCTGCTCCATCACAGGCTTGTGCAGATGATGGCGCTCGGCGATTTCGTATGCCGCGCGAATTTCATCGGCGCTCCATTCGGACGTGCCCCAGTACAGCGCCTTGCCGCGCGTGATCATGTCGCTCATCGCCCACACGGTTTCCTCGATCGGCGTGTTCGGGTCAGGACGATGACAGAACACGAGATCGACATAATCGAGTTGCAGACGCTTGAGCGAGTGATCGATTGCGTTGAGCAGATACTTGCGATTGAGCGTGTGGTACTGATTGGGCGCTTCGTTGAGCCCCCAGAAGAACTTGGTCGAGACGATGTAGCTTACGCGCGGCCAGTTCAGTTCCTTCAACGCTTCGCCCATGATCTGCTCCGACTTGCCGCCGGCGTAAACCTCGGCGTTGTCGAAGAAATTCACGCCGGCGTCGCGTGCAGCCGCCAGCGATTCCCGCGCGGCGCGCCTGTCCACCTGATTGCCGTAAGTCACCCATGAGCCGATGGACAGTTCGCTGACCTGCAGGCCGGAGCGGCCGAGACGTCGATAATTCATCCAGATCTCCTTTGTAAGTGTCGTAGCCCGA
The DNA here is from genome assembly GCA_001319865.1 of Burkholderia sp. E7m39. Taxonomy (GTDB): domain Bacteria; phylum Pseudomonadota; class Gammaproteobacteria; order Burkholderiales; family Burkholderiaceae; genus Paraburkholderia; species Paraburkholderia bengalensis. The sequence goes on from BBSL01000524.1 coordinate 11,774, forward strand.
ACCCCACACATTAATCCGATTCGGCAATGCGTGCCTTTACGTGTGTAGTTCGCGTCGCTTCATGCACAATAGCGGAACCGGCCGCAGCGCAGCAATCGACCGAACGGCATATGCCGTTCAGCCAGCTTTTCGCTGCCCGCGCGCCATGTTGTCATTGCTCAATCAACTGCATGGAGGTTCTGGATGTCGTCATCGAATGAGAGTCTGAAAGGCAAGGTTGCCGTCGTCACGGGCGCGGCTAGCGGCATCGGCAAGCAGATCGCGTTGACGCTGTCGGCGGCAGGCGCGGCAGTCGCGATCGCCGACCTGAACCAGGACGGCGCGAACGCGGTCGCGGAGGAGATCAAAAAGGCAGGCGGCAAGGCGCTCGGCGTTGCGATGGATGTAACGAACGAAGACGCCGTTAATCAGGGCATCGACAAGGTGGCAGCCGAATTCGGCTCGGTGGATATCCTGATTTCAAATGCCGGCATCCAGATCGTTAATCCGATCGAGAACTACTCGTTCTCGGACTGGAAGAAGATGCAGGCCATTCACGTGGACGGCGCTTTCCTCACCACGAAGGCTGCCCTCAAGCACATGTACAAGGACGATCGCGGCGGTATCGTGATCTACATGGGTTCCGTGCATTCGCACGAGGCGTCGCCGCTCAAATCGGCGTACGTGACGGCCAAGCATGCGCTGCTTGGGCTTTCGCGCGTGCTCGCGAAGGAGGGCGCGAAACATAATGTGCGTTCACATGTCGTTTGTCCGGGTTTCGTGCGCACGCCGCTCGTCGACAAGCAGATTCCCGAGCAAGCCAAAGAGCTGAACATCAGCGAGGAAGAAGTGGTCAAACGCGTGATGCTCGGCGGCACGGTGGATGGCATCTTCACGACGGTCGAAGATGTCGCGCAAACGGTGCTGTTCCTGTCGGCGTTCCCGACAGCGGCGCTCACGGGCCAATCGTTCATCGTGAGTCACGGCTGGTACATGCAATAAACGAGGCAAAAAGCGACGCAAAAAGCGACGCAAAAAGCGAGGAGGCGATGATGGCGCAACGCAATTCACAGCATGTGAAGCGGGCGCGCGTCGGCGAGACCGGCGCGCCGGAAAGCGATCAGGCGGGCGCGGCGTCCGGCGTTCGCGCCAGTCATCTTGCCGCGCTGCCCCAGTACGAGACGGTCGCGCTGATGTTGCAGGGCGGCGGCGCGCTCGGCGCGTATCAGGCAGGCGTCTATCAAGGGCTGGACGAAGCGGGCATTCTGCCCAACTGGCTCGCGGGCATTTCGATCGGTGCACTGAACACGGCGATCATTGCAGGCAATGCACCCGAACGTCGCGTCGAGAAATTGCGCGAGTTCTGGGAGACCATTTGCCAGCCAGCCTATGGTCCGCCCGTGCCGGCCGCCATCGAGCAGGCACTCTTCAACTCGAACGACACGGTGCGCAAGGCGTTCACCGCGATGCAGGCGGTTGGCGCGCTCGTCGACGGGCAGAAGGGCTTTTTCACGCCGCGTTTTCCGCCGCCGCTGCCCGCTGTTTCAGTGCCGCCGCAAAACGCAAGCTATTACGACACCACGCCGCTCAAGGCGACCCTCGAGCGGCTCTGCGACTTCGACAGAATCAACTCGAAGGAAGTACGCGTTTCGGTCGGAGCAGTGAACGTACACACTGGCAACTTTGCCTACTTCGACAATACGCATAAGACTCTGAAGCCCGAGCATTTCATGGCGTCGGGTGCATTGCCGCCGGGCTTCGGGGCAGTGGAAATCGACGGCGAGTATTACTGGGACGGCGGCCTGATGTCGAACACGCCGCTCAACGAGGTGGCGCAGATCAGTCCGCGTCGCGATACGCTCGCGTTTCAGGTCGATTTGTGGAGCGCATTGGGTCCGGTGCCGGACAACATCACCGACGTGCAGGGGCGGATGAAGGACATCCAGTACTCGAGCCGCACACGGCTCGTCACGGACATGATGCAGCGTACGCAGCGTTTTCGGCACGTGCTGCGCGAAGTGCTCGAACGTGTTCCGCCCGAACATCACGACGACCCGTGGTGCAAGCTCGCCCAAGAGCTGTCGTGCTCGAAGCGCTACAACGTCATTCACCTGATCTACCGCAACAAGGAATACGAAGGGCACTACAAGGACTACCAGTTCGGCTTGTCGACGATGCTGCAGCATTGGGAAAGCGGTCTGGAAGACATCCGCAATTCGCTTGCGCAACCGGGGTGGCTAGAGATGCCCGACAACGACTCAGGTTTCGTCACCCACGACATCCATCGTGATTTACGTTGACGTTGCGACTTCAACAGATGCAAATAAAAAGGCGCTCACGGGGAGCGCCTTTTTTTAATCGCGGTTGAGACGACGCCTGGCGCCGTCTCGCTCTTCTTGCTTACTTCAAGACAGCTGCGACCGCGTTGGCCACTGCGTCCAGGTTGCGCGTGTTCAGCGCGGCCACGCAGATACGGCCCGTGCTGACGGCGTAGATGCCGAACTCTTCGCGAAGACGGTCCACTTGCGGTGCCGTCAGACCCGAGTACGAGAACATGCCGCGTTGCGCGTTGACGAAGCTGAAGTCGCGGTCGACGCCCGCCGCTGCCAGACGCTCGACAAGACCGTTGCGCATCGCGCGAATTCGCTCGCGCATTTCGCCCAGTTCCGCTTCCCACGTCGCGCGCAGTTCCGGCGATGCAAGCACGGCTGCGACGACCGCGCCGCCGTGCGTCGGCGGGTTCGAGTAGTTCGTGCGGATCACGCGCTTGAGTTGCGACAGCACGCGCGCTGCTTCTTCCTTGCTGCCCGTGATGATCGACAGGGCGCCGACGCGCTCGCCATACAGCGAGAACGACTTCGAGAAAGACGATGACACGAACACGTTCAGTTCCGATTGCGCGAAGAGGCGTACGGCGGCTGCGTCGGCATCGATGCCGTCGCCGAAACCCTGATAGGCGATGTCGAGGAACGGCACCAGTTGGCGCGCCTTGACGACTTCGACGACCTGCTTCCATTGATCGACCGTCAGATCGACGCCCGTCGGGTTGTGGCAGCACGCGTGCAACACGACGATCGTGCCCGGCGCGTAGCTGTTGAGCGCCGACAGCATGGCTTCGAAGTTCACGCCATGCGTCGCTGCGTCGTAGTACGGGTACGAGACCACCTCGAATCCCGCGCCTTCGAACAGCGCACGGTGGTTTTCCCAGCTCGGATCGCTGATCGCGACTTTCGATGCCGGATTCACGCGCTTCAGGAAATCCGCGCCGATCTTGAGCGCGCCCGTGCCGCCCAGCGCCTGCGCCGTCACGACGCGGCCAGCGGCGATCAGCGGCGAGTCGTTGCCGAGCAGCAGCTTTTGCACGGCTGCGTCATAGACGGCGATGCCTTCGATCGGCAGATAGCCACGCGGCAGCGCCGCTTCGATGCGTGCCTTTTCTGCTTCGCGGACGGCGCGCAGCAGAGGAATCTTGCCTTCTTCGTTGGTGTACACGCCAACGCCAAGATTGACCTTGGTAGCGCGCGTGTCGGCGTTGAAGGCTTCGTTCAGGCCCAGAATCGGGTCGCGGGGAGCAAGTTCGACGGCGGAGAACAGAGACATGATGATTCGGCAGTAGTGAAAAGAGGGACGACTTCGGATGCAGCCAGGAACCGCATGCACCTCCGGCGGCCGGGTTCAGAACATGCGGTGGGAATACCACGGTCTGTCGCCGTAACGGCCGCGCTGGCGCGCAACGTGCCATTGTAGCGAATCTTGCCGGGGTTTTTGGCATTGGCACGGCGAGCGGACAGATTAATTTGCAATGAAAACAGCGATCTGGCGATGTTTTCCAGTGCGTTTGCGCCGCTTCGGACGCGGTAGCGGATGTGCGCAGACAGCCGACTCCCGCCGCCGGACGGGCCTCGAACCCTGCTGTTCGCAAAACGCTAGAATAGTCGTTTGCTCCCGGCCGAGGTGCCGCTTCCATGTCCGAACATCATCTGAGTGAAGTCCAGGACGCTCTCGACGAGTCCAAATTCGTGACGTTCGAGGGCTCACCGTTTCGGCTCTATCAGCCGTACCCGCCCGCCGGCGACCAGCCGACGGCGATCGAGACGCTCGTCGAAGGTGTCGAAGATGGCTTGTCGTTTCAGACCCTGCTCGGCGTGACGGGCTCCGGCAAGACGTACACGATGGCCAATACTATCGCGCGGCTGGGCCGGCCGGCCATCGTGTTTGCGCCGAACAAGACGCTCGCCGCGCAGTTGTACGCGGAGTTTCGCGAGTTCTTCCCGCGCAATGCCGTCGAGTATTTCGTCTCGTACTACGACTATTACCAGCCGGAAGCGTACGTGCCGCAGCGCGACCTGTTCATCGAAAAGGACTCGTCGATCAACGAGCATATTGAGCAGATGCGGCTGTCGGCGACCAAAAGCCTGATGGAGCGGCGCGACGTGGTGATCGTCGCGACAGTGTCGGCGATCTACGGTATCGGCAATCCGTCGGAATATCACCAGATGATTCTGACGCTGCGTACGGGCGATCAGATCGGGCAGCGCGACATCATCGCGCGTCTGATCGCGATGCAGTACAACCGCAACGAAGCTGACTTTCAACGCGGGTCGTTTAGAGTGCGCGGCGACACGATCGATATCTTTCCGGCCGAACACGCCGAAATGGCGGTGCGCGTCGAGCTGTTCGACGACGAGATCGACACGCTTCAACTGTTCGATCCGCTCACGGGCCGCGTGCGTCAGAAAATTCCGCGTTTCACCGTCTATCCGTCGTCGCACTATGTGACGCCGCGTGAGACTGTGATGCGCGCCGTTGAGACGATCAAGTCCGAACTGCGCGACCGCCTGGAATTTTTCTACAGCGATGGGAAGCTCGTCGAAGCGCAGCGGCTCGAGCAGCGCACGCGCTTCGATCTGGAAATGCTGCAGGAACTGGGCTTCTGCAAGGGCATCGAGAACTACTCGCGGCACTTCTCGGGTGCGGCGCCCGGCGAGCCGCCGCCGACCCTCGTCGACTATCTGCCGACGGACGCCATGATGTTCCTCGACGAATCGCACGTGCTGATCGGCCAGTTGAACGGCATGTACAACGGCGACCGCGCGCGCAAGGAGAATCTCGTCGACTACGGTTTCCGGCTGCCGTCCGCGCTCGACAACCGTCCGCTCAAGTTCAACGAGTTCGAGCGCAAGATGCGCCAGGTGGTGTTCGTGTCGGCGACGCCCGCCGACTATGAGCAGAAGACGTCGGGGCAGGTGGCCGAGCAGGTCGTGCGGCCCACGGGTCTGGTCGATCCTGAAATCGAGGTGCGGCCGGCGCGCACACAGGTCGACGACGTGCTCGCCGAGATCAACGAGCGCGTGGCCGCGGGCGACCGCGTGCTCGTCACCGTGCTGACCAAGCGCATGGCCGAGCAACTGACCGAGTTTCNGGCCGACCACGGCGTGAAGGTGCGCTATCTGCACAGCGACATCGATACCGTCGAGCGCGT
>BBSL01000525.1 GCA_001319865.1 Burkholderia sp. E7m39
ATTCGCGACCTGCGTCTCGGCACGTTCGACGTGCTGGTCGGGATCAACCTGCTGCGCGAGGGCCTTGATATTCCTGAAGTCTCGCTGGTCGCGATTCTCGACGCCGACAAGGAAGGCTTTCTGCGCGCCGAGCGCTCGCTGATCCAGACGATCGGCCGGGCCGCGCGTAACGTGAACGGCAAGGCGATTCTGTACGCCGACAAGATCACCGACTCGATGAAGCGCGCCATCGACGAAACCGAGCGGCGGCGCGCCAAGCAGATGGCGTTCAACGAAAAGATGGGCATCGTGCCGCGCGGCGTGGTGAAGCGGATCAAGGACATCATCGACGGCGTCTACAACGTCGACGAAGCGCGCGCCGAGTTGAAGGAGCAGCAAGTTCGTGCGAAGTTCGAAGACATGTCCGAAAAGCAGCTCGCCAAGGAACTGAAGCGCCTTGAGAAGCAGATGATGGAGCACGCGAAAAATCTCGAATTCGAAAAAGCGGCTCAGGTGCGCGATCAGCTTGCGTTGCTGCGGCAGCGTGTGTTCGGCGCGAACGTCGGCGATCATCTGACGGGCACGGACTAGACCACGGACTAGACATTTCCTGCTGCGTATCCGGCGCAGCCGTGCAACGCGGCGCGCGGCGTCTTGCCGGCGCCCGCGTCCGCGACTGCGAGCGAAGCCCGTGCACCGCGCCGTGCACAGCGCACGGACTCGCGAGCCCGCGAACCCATCTGAAATCTGCGCACAAGCTCCCCGTAAGACCCTGTTGCAGCAAGGCTTTCGACGCATTCTCATTTGTCCTTCCCCTTGAACAGTGATAAACTTGCTCAAGTATTGAGAATGGTTCGCATTACCGTTCCTTGTGCGCTCGTCGGTGTTCCCGCCAACGGCGCCGGACGATTCGCGAAGGACGTAAAGACCACACGCATGCGAGCCATCTTCAGCGCGCCTTTCGATGTCTGCTTTTCGTTGCTTCAGTCTAAAAAAATCAAAGGAGTTTCAATGCGCGTTTCGTCATTTCTGAGCGGCGGCGTTGCCGTGCTCGCTGCCGTTGCTGCCATGTCGGCTTCGGCTGCCGAATATCCCATCGGCAAGCAGCAGATCCAGGGCGGAATGGAAATCGGCGCCGTGTATCTGCAGCCGATCACGATGGACCCGGAAGGCATGATGCGCAAGGCGTCGGATTCCGATGTCCACCTCGAGGCCGACATTCACGCAGTCAAGAAGAATCCGACGGGTTTCGCAGAAGGCGACTGGATGCCTTATCTGCAGGTGCGCTACGAACTGACGAAGCCGGGTTCGGCCTATGACCAGAAGGGCGATCTGATGCCGATGGTCGCCGACGACGGTCCGCACTATGGCGACAACGTCAGGCTCGCGGGCCCCGGCAAGTATCACCTGAAGCTGATCGTCGAACCGCCGGTGCAATCCGGCCACATGGCGTTCGGCCGTCACGTCGACAAGGAAACGGGCGTCGGCCCGTGGTTCAAGCCGTTCACGCTCGAATACGACTTCACGTTCGCCGGCATCGGCAAGAAGGGCGGTTACTGAGCGTCGTCGATCGCATCGCGATCCCTTATGTCATGACGTAAGCGGCGCGTGAGAGCGCGCCGCATTTCCAGGAAGGGTGCATGGGACTCAACAAGAAAATTGCCGCTTTCGCGATGGCGGTGTCATGTGTCGGACTGGCGCACGCCGCCGACGAAGCGGTCACGTTCAAGCTGGAAATGACGGACGGCAAGCTGAATCCGGCGCGTATCGAAGTGCCTGCGGGCAAGCGCATCCGGATCGAAGTGAAGAACACGGGCAAGGGCGCGGCGGAATTCGAGAGCGTCGAGTTGCGCAAGGAGAAGGTGCTGGCGCCGGGCGCCGAATCGGTCGTCGTGATCGCGCCGCTCGATCCGGGCACCTACAAGTTTTTCGACGATTTCCATCAGCAGGCGCAAGGCGTGATCGTCGCCAAGTGATCTCGCTCGTGGGCGCGTCGCGGCAGGGACCGTAAGCAAGGGCCGTAATACGACGGACACGCGCGGGCGCGCGACGTCCAGTGAAGCAGTTGGAGGTTTCGATGGGTCAGGTAGTGTTCATCGTTTGGCGGGAAAGCGTCGAGGCGCTGCTCGTCGTGGGGATTCTGTACGCGTGGCTGAAGAACGGCGACGAACAGGCGCGCCACGGACTGCCGTATCTGTGGGCGGGCGTGGCGGCGGGCATTCTGGCCGCGATCGGGCTGGGCGCGGCGCTCGTCGGTTTCACCGAAGTGCTGTCGGGCGATGCGCAGGACTATTTCCAGACGGCCATGGTGCTGATCGCGTGCGTACTGATCGTGCAGATGGTGATCTGGATGAAGTCGCATGGGCGCACGCTCAAGCGCGACATGGAAAGGTCGCTGCAAAAGAGTACGCAGACCGCGAACTGGTGGGGCGTCGCGGTGCTGGTGGCGCTGGCCATCGCGCGTGAGGGCAGCGAAACGGTGATCTTCCTGTACGGCCTCGGCTTTGGCCAGTCGGGTCACGTGGGCCTGACTCAGATCGTCGCCGTGCTGGTCGGTCTCGGCCTTGCGTTCGTCACGTTCTACGTGCTGCAACTGGGCGGCAAGATCTTCTCGTGGCGCCTGTTTTTCCGCATCACCGAAATCATGCTGCTGTTCCTCGGCGCGGGCCTGTTCCAGACGGGCATCGACAAACTGATCGACAAGGAAATCCTGCCGACCATCGTCGACCGCGTGTGGAACACGTCGATGATTCTCGACGACTCCAGCACGTTCGGCTCGCTCGTCTCGACGCTCACGGGCTATCGCGCGCATCCCGCGCTGATGAACCTGATCGCCTATGGGCTGTACTGGGGCGTCGTGTGGTATCTGATCCGCCGTTCGAACCGTGCGCCGGCGCAACAGGCGGCAGGACGCGCGGCATGAGCGATGCAGTCGTATCCCGCGGCAGCCGGCTCGCGGAAGTGGGCCACTGGATGCAGCGCCACGCCGCTGTTATCCGCGGCATCCAGTGGGTGGTCGTCGCTGTCTACGCCTTTCTGATTCTCGTGCCCGCGTTCACCGAACTGCCGGGCGACACCGCGCATCTGTGGAACAACCTGACGCTGGCCGCGCAGTTCGTGTTCTGGGGCATCTGGTGGCCATTCGTGCTGTTGTCGATGGTGATGCTCGGGCGCGTGTGGTGCGGCGTGCTGTGTCCCGAAGGCGCGCTCGCCGAATTCGCGAGCAAATACGGACGAGGCTGGGCGATCCCACGCTGGATGCGCTGGGGCGGCTGGCCCTTTGTCGCCTTCGGTCTGACGACGATCTATGGCCAGATGGTCAGCGTCTATCAATATCCGAAAGCAGTCTTGCTGGTCTTAGGCGGTTCCACATTTGCCGCGATGATCATCGGATTGCTCTACGGTCGCGAGAAGCGCGTCTGGTGTAAATACCTGTGCCCCGTCAATGGGGTTTTTTCGCTTTTGGCGCGCCTCGCGCCGTTTCACTACAAAGTGGACGAAGACGCGTGGCGCCGGTCGTATAAGGAAGGGGAGCACGGTCATCGCGTGATCCCGATCAACTGCGCGCCGCTCGTACCGTTGCGCAACATGAAGGGCGCCGCCGCCTGCCACATGTGCGGCCGCTGCAGCGGTCATCGCGACGCGATTGCGCTGACGTGGCGCAAGCCGTCGTCGGAAGTGGTCGATCTCGGCGACAAGCAGGCGAACGCGTGGGACACGGCGCTGATTCTGTATGGCCTGCTCGGCATCGCGATCGGGGCGTTTCACTGGACGGGTTCGCCGTGGTTCATCGATATCAAGCAGTCGCTCGCGACGTGGCTCGTCGATCAGAACATTCTGTGGCCGCTCGACACCAACGCGCCGTGGTTCCTGTTCACGCATTACCCGGAACAGAACGACGTGTTCTCGTGGCTCGACGGCACGATGGTCATCGGCTACATCCTCGCGACGGGCGCAGTCTACGGCACGGCGCTGTTCACGCTGCTGGCCGGTGCGACGCGCACGTTGGGCCGCTTCGACATGAAGCGCCTGCATCACCTCGCGCAGGCGCTGATTCCGATCGCGGGCACGGGCGTGTTCCTCGGCCTGTCGGCGACGACGCTGTCGCTGCTGAAGGCCGAGCATGTGCCGCTCGACTGGGCGTCGGACGTGCGCATCGCGATTCTCGTGATCGCGAACGCGTGGAGCGCCTGGCTCGCGTGGCTCGTGACGCGCCGCTACACGGCGCAGGTTTTCCAGCGCGCGCTGTCGATGGTATGGTTCATGGCGGCATTGGCCGTCGTCGATAGCGCGTGGTGGCTGATGTTCTGGTACTGGCCGGCACACTGATCGGCGGCGCGCCGCGTATGGATCTGTCGCAGCGAGGCGCCCGTGAGAACCAAACCCGTACTGACCGACGAAGACGTCATCAAGATTGCCGCCGCGGCGCGGGCGCACGCGGCGGCCAATCACTGGGCCGTCACCTTCGCCATCCTCGACGATGGCGGTCATCTCCTCCATCTGCATCGAATGGACGGCGCCGCGCCCAGTACCGTCGACATGGCGATCGCGAAAGGGCGCACGGCGGCTCTCGGCCGCCGCGAAACCCGGATCTACGAAGACATCGTCAAGCAGGGGTGCACCGCATTTCTGAGCGCGCCGCTCGGCGCGATGATCGAGGGCGGCGTGCCCATTGTCGTGGAGAGCGCGACGGTGGGCTCGATCGGCGTGGCGGGCGCGAAGTCGGAGCACGATACGGCGATTGCGCGTGCGGGCATCGCGGCGCTCGAACTGCGCTAGCGCAGCCTCCCGATCCATCGGCGAGGCCCAAACGACAAAAAGCCGCGCGGACGGATTCGTCCACCCGGCTTTGTCGGATCGTTTGCCTGTCGTGCCTCTTGCACCTTTGCACCTCTTGCACTCGGTGCGCGCACGTTGCGGTGAGAACCAAAAAAACGGCCTGGCTGGCTTCGACGGCTGGCTTGGTGTCTGCACGAAGGGGTCTAGATCTCGCGTGCAAGCCGTCGTGGCTGGCTAGTGCCCAACACCTCTCGAAGAGGTGGTCCCCACAATACCCGGTACTGCTGCAATCTTTACAGCGTCAGTCGTTACTTCGTCAGGATCAGCTTGCCCAAACGGGTCGCGCGCAACTGATACGTCTCGCCGTTATGCACGATGCTCACGTGGCTGCGGCCTTGCAGCAGCACATCGCTGCGCAGCACGCGCTCGGACGGTTCAGCGGCTTGCGCATCGGCGTCGCTGCTAGCTGCATGGCGTTGCGCGGGTGCGGTCGTCTCGGACCTGGCCAGACGGCTGGTCGTCAATGCAGCTGCCGCAGGGCGGCGCAGGCTGAGCGTGGAAGAGCGCGTCATGTTGTTGGTCATGCTTGCCGTTGATGTTCGTCGATTTGTTGGGATCATTCTAAATGATAACTATTCCCATTTACAAGGTCGAGAAATCAATCGGTCTGGTGCTTCGATAGGCGGGGGAATGTGCGCCGCCAGAGAACCGGGGCGGCGCGCAGCGGCGTTAGTGCAGCTGATCGGGCGCGTTGCCCGCGCCGACGAACTGACGGATCAGGCGAACCGTATCGATGTCCGATTCGCGATAAGCCGACTTCACGATCTCTTCCGTCTGACGCGCATCGGGGTCGCCGTTGTCGTCGGCGGACGGCAGGCTCGTTTTGTACTCGAAGCGCAGGAAGAGCTGCAGTTCGTCGGGCTGCTCGATGGTCATCGTCAGCGAGCCGCCGACGTACTCGGCCGTCGCGAGAATGTCGTAGCGCACGCTCTGTTGCGGCGTCAGCGTGACGCGATCGCGCACGGTCGCCTGGCCGTAGTGAAGCTCGCGTTCCAGTGTGCTTTCGGTGCGCGACAGGATCGAGCAGCTGTCGAGGCCAATCACGAACAGCTGCGGCTGCTCGGCGCGTAGCACGAGACCCTCCCACAGCTGCTCGCGCGTCAGCGTTTCGACGAGCGGGTTCAGCGGATCATTGATCTGGATCAGATGTTCGAAGTTCAAGACGACAGATTCCTTTTCAAACTTCAGGGTTCGCGCAGTGTCCGCGCAGTTCAAACCGCTATCTAGCCGATATCAAGCGATTTCAAGCCGAATTTCAAGCCCATTTCAGGCAACGGCCAAGCCCGTACGGATCGAGATCGGATTAGTCAGGATCTTGTGCACGGGGCATGCATTGGCGATTTGCAGAAGTCGTTCCTGCTGCTCGTCAGACAGATCGCCCGTCAGCACGATCTGGCGATCGATGGCCGTGCCGTCGCCATCTTTCTGCATCGACAGCGTCACGCGCACTTCGTCGAGCGACCAGCCTTTGCGCTGCGCGTACATCTTCAGCGTAATCGACGTGCACGCACCGAGGCTCGACAGCAGCAGCGAATTTGGCGTCGGACCACGGTCGCCGCCGCCGAGCGATTCGGGTTCGTCGGCGAGCCATGTGTGGGCGCCGTCGTCGAACAACACCTGAAAGTTCGTCGAACCGATATGTGCGGTGACCTTCGTGTCTGCCATGCGTGCTCCTGTGCGGGACGATAAGTTGTGACGTTGAATCGGGACGAAGCATGCCGCGCGGCGCATGACGCGGTGCGCGGCGCGAGTTGCTATTGTGAACGAATTTGACGCGTTTCGCGGTTGAGGCGCGCCTCGCGTAACCCTCGTGCGACGCCGCGCGAGGCTTCAGTGCGCGATCTGTCCCATGCGGCCCGCCTGGTAATCGATGACGGCCTGCCGGATTTCGTCTTCCGTGTTCATTACGAACGGCCCGTAGCGCACGACGGGCTCGTTCAGCGGCACGCCGCCGAACAGCAGCACGTCGAGCGGCTCGTCGCGGGCGGCGATCGTCACCGCGTCGCCGTCGTTGCCGAACACGATCATCTGCTGCGGACCGATTTCGAGCTGCTCGTCGCTATACAAACCCTTTCCGGACAGCCCATACGCGAACACGCGAAAATCGCGCGGCACGGCGTGCACGATCCGCGCGCCCGGCTGCAGCGTGAAATGCTGATAGAGGATGGGCGTGCGCGTTTCGATCGGGGCTTTGACGCCGAGCGCTTCGCCCGCGATCACCTTGACGCGCACCTTGCCGTCGCCGGACGTCGCGACGGGAATGCCCGCCGACGGCATCTCCTGATAGCGCGGCGCGATCATCTTGTCGCGCTTCGGCAGGTTCACCCACAGTTGCAGGCCGTGCACGCGGCCGCCCGTCGCGACGAACGACGGATCGGGCATCTCGCTGTGAACGACGCCGGAACCCGCCGTCATCCATTGCACGTCGCCTGCGTGTAGCGTGCCCGAATGCCCCGCCGAATCCTTGTGCCCGAACTGGCCCTCGAGTACGTATGTGACCGTCTCGAAACCGCGATGCGGATGATCGGGCGCGCCTTTCGCCTCGCCCGGCGCGTAGTCGACGGGACCCATTTCGTCGAGTAGCAGAAACGGGTCGAAGTCCATCAGCATGCGGGTCGGAAACGGCCGGTGGACGACGAAGCCGCCGCCTTCAACCGTGCGTACGGAAGGATACGTGCGTTCGATCGTGCGGGTCGCGCTCATCAAAATCACCTCAAAAAATGGGGAATAGCATTATTTTTGAAACATGAGGCTATTATATGGACCGTTTTTAGCCGTAACAGGCGAGCTGTCGCAATGGATTGTTCTACCAGTGAAACGATGACATGAAGATCGATTCGCATAACCTGAACGACCTGATGTATTTCTCCCAGGTCGTCGAACATGGCGGGTTTTCCGCCGCCGAGCGCGTGCTCGGCATTTCGAAGTCGCGCCTGTCGCGCCGTCTGACGGAGCTGGAGGCGTCGCTGGGCGTGCGCCTGTTGCAGCGCTCGACGCGCAAGCTCGCGCTGACGGAAGCGGGGCAGCTGTTCTACCAGCACTGTCAGGCGATGCTGTCGGAAGCGCAGGCCGCCGTCAATGTCGTGCACGCAACTGCGCGCGTCGCCGCGCGGCGACGGTGCG
>BBSL01000526.1 GCA_001319865.1 Burkholderia sp. E7m39
AAAACGATGCCGTAGACGGCGGCCGCGACGGGCAGCACCGCGCTGAACACGCCCGCAAGGCTGCCCGGCACGTGGCGGATGCCCTTCATCCACAGCCAGAACGAGAAGATGCTGGCCGACAGCCCGTACCACAGCACCAGCGACCAGATGCTGACGGGCACGCTCGCGTAATCGAACGTGATCAGCGACGACACGCCGAGCGGCAGCATCAGTAAAAGGCCGAACAGATGCGTGTAGGCGCAGATATCGATGGGGGCGAGCGTTTGCGTCAGGCGCCGCGACAGGATCACATACAGCGATTCGCAGCACACGGCGCCCAGCACCATCAGGTTGCCCGCGAGGTTGCCCGCGAACGAGCTTTCGCTTGCGGCGCCCGCCGCCTGACCGGCATGGGCGAGATTGATGACGACCACGCCGACGATGGCGAGCGCGATCGAGGCGAGCGCGCGGGCATCCGGTTTCTCTTTCAGGAACAGCCACGAAAACAGCGCGACGACGGCGGGAATCGTGCTCGTGATGACCCCCGCCGCGACGGCGCTGGTCCGGTGCACGCCGTTGAGCATCAGCAGCGTAAACCCGAATGTGCCGAATAGCGCCTGCAGAAAGAGATTGAGCCATTCGCCCGCTTTCACGCGGCGCAGCTTGCTCGCGCGCAAGAGCGGCCACAGCACGGCCATCGCGATCACGAAACGCAGCAGCGCGAAGAGAGGAACGGGAACGAACGCGACAATCGACTTGCCGATGCCGACGTTGCTGCCGACGAGCAGCATCGCGGCGATGAGGAGCAGGGAGTAGCGGTTCAAACTGGAATCCGGACGGCTAGTTCAGTTAGCATTGTAAAAGGGCGCTAACGGTGGCGCAAAAACGAACGGCCGGGCGCGCGGCGTGCGCGGTGAATGGATGCAAATCTTGCGGTCTGCTTGCATCGTGCACTGCAGCACCTGGTGTTTTGCCTGGGCGGCAGCGCGTCTGTCACGTAAGTACGCGGTAAGTTGCAACGCTTATCGTGGGAACTGATCGAAGCCAATGGAAGGCATGCGGCGTTCCCGCTGCTGCGGCGCGGCGCCTGCCATTGCACGAATCGCTATGCGTGCACGCTCGAAGCGGCGCGCGAGGGTGGGAGACACGCCGCGAGCCATCATTCTGCGGTGCCACTACACGACACGGCGCGACGCGTTGCGCAGCCGCCCGAGGGCGGCGAGCATCGCGAGCGTGCTGGCATGAATTGACGTTTCATCTTCACCAAGGGGTAGTCGATGTCTGCGATTGAATCGGTTCTTCAAGAACGCCGCGTGTTTCCGCCTTCCGCCGAGATGACGGCGCAGGCATCAGTGTCCGGCATGGACGCGTACAAAGCGCTCGTCGCCGAGGCCGAGCGCGATTACGAAGGCTTCTGGGCGAAGCTCGCGCGCGAAACGCTCAGCTGGAATAAGCCCTTCACGAAGGTGCTCGACGAGTCGAACGCGCCTTTCTACAAATGGTTCGACGACGGCGAACTGAACGCGTCGTACAACAGCATCGACCGGCATGTCGAAGCGGGCAACGGCGAGCGCGTCGCGATCATCTTCGAAGCCGATGATGGCACCGTCACCAACGTCACGTACAACGACATGCTGCAACGCGTGTCGCGCTTCGCGAATGCGCTGAAGAAACGCGGCATCAAGAAGGGCGATCGCGTCGTCATCTACATGCCGATGTCGGTGGAAGGCATCGTCGCGATGCAGGCGTGCGCGCGCGTCGGCGCGACGCATTCCGTCGTGTTCGGCGGCTTCTCGTCGAAGTCGCTGAACGAGCGTCTGGTCGACGTCGGTGCAGTCGCGCTGATTACGTCGGACGAACAGATGCGCGGCGGCAAGGCATTGCCGCTGAAGAACATCGCCGACGAAGCGCTCGCGATGGGCGGCTGCGATGCCGTGAAAAGCGTGATCGTCTACAAGCGCACGGGCGGCAAGATCGGGTGGGACGACAAGCGCGACCTGTGGATGCACGAGATCACCGCGAGCGAATCGGACCAATGCGCGCCCGAATGGGTCGGCGCCGAGCATCCGCTTTTCATCCTCTACACGTCCGGCTCGACGGGCAAGCCGAAGGGCGTGCAGCACAGCACGGGCGGCTATTTGCTGTGGGCCGCGCAAACCATGAAGTGGACCTTCGACTGGAAGCCCACGGATGTGTTCTGGTGCACGGCCGATATCGGCTGGGTGACGGGCCATAGTTACATCACGTATGGCCCGCTCGCGCTGGGCGGCACGCAGGTCGTGTTCGAAGGCGTGCCCACCTATCCGAACGCGGGCCGTTTCTGGGACATGATCCAGAAGCACAAGGTCAGCGTGTTCTACACCGCGCCGACGGCCATCCGCTCGCTGATCAAGGCCGCGGAAGCCGACGCGAAGGTGCATCCGAAGAGCTACGACCTGTCGTCGCTGCGCATCATCGGCACGGTCGGCGAGCCGATCAATCCCGAAGCGTGGGTGTGGTACTACGAGAACGTGGGCGGCTCGCGCTGCCCGATCGTCGATACGTGGTGGCAGACGGAAACGGGCGGCCACATGATCACGCCGCTGCCGGGCGCCACGCCGCTCGTGCCGGGATCGTGCACGCTGCCGCTGCCGGGCATCATGGCCGCGATCGTCGATGAAACCGGCCAGGACGTGCCGAACGGGCAGGGCGGCATTCTCGTCGTGAAGCGTCCGTGGCCGGCGATGATCCGCACGATCTGGGGCGACCCGGAGCGCTTCAAGAAGAGCTACTTCCCCGAAGAACTTGGCGGCAAGCTCTACCTTGCCGGCGACGGCTCGGTGCGCGACAAGGAAACCGGCTACTTCACGATCATGGGCCGCATCGACGACGTGCTGAACGTGTCGGGGCACCGCCTGGGCACGATGGAAATCGAGTCGGCGCTGGTGGCCAATCCGCTCGTCGCGGAAGCGGCCGTGGTCGGCCGTCCCGACGAGACCACGGGCGAAGCCGTGTGCGCGTTCGTCGTGCTCAAGCGCGCGCGTCCCGAGGGCGATGAAGCCGCGAAGATCGCGGCGGAACTGCGCAACTGGGTCGGCAAGGAAATCGGCCCGATCGCGAAGCCGAAGGACATCCGCTTCGGCGACAACCTGCCGAAGACGCGTTCGGGCAAGATCATGCGCCGCCTGTTGCGTTCGCTCGCGAAGGGCGAGGAGATCACGCAGGACGTGTCGACGCTGGAAAACCCGGCGATCCTCGACCAGCTGGGCGAGTCGCGCTGAGCATGGCGCGATCGCATGAAACCTTGAAGCCTTGACACTCCAGGGCGCGGACGGCGCATCCAATGCGGATGCGCCGTTTTCATTTGCACGGCGCGGCGGCCCGCGAAAAGCGTCATGAAAACGGTTGCGCGGACAACCCCGATTGCCGATGCAATATGTTTTTGATACATAGGCGCATGGCCGCGCCACACCGCACTCATCGACACACCATCAATCCGTTGCCCGATCCGCCGCCCGTCACGGAGGCGATGGCGCGCGCGCACGCGCGTTACTGGCGCTTCAACCTCATGTTGATCGTCGTGCTGATGCTGATTGGCTCCGTCGTGTCGTTCGTCGTGCCGCTCAGTGCGCGGACCCTGGGCGCCGTGCGCTTTGCGGGCTTCAGCCTGCCGTTCTACATGGGCGCGCAGGGCGCGATTCTCTCGTACCTGCTGCTGATCGTCGTTTATATCGTGCTGATGCAGCGCGCCGACGCGGCCTTGCAACGCGCGCTCGAAGCCGGCGCGCAAGACGACCTCGCCGAGCGCGCCGCCGACCGATGAAGCTCGCCCATCGGCTGATCCGTTCATACTCGCTCTACACGCTCGGCTTTCTCGCGTTCATCTATCTGCTATGGCGCATCGAGGCCGCGAACGGGCCGGGCATGTGGATCGGCTATGTGTTCCTGTTCGTGCCGATTGCCGTGTATGCGGTGATCGGGCTGTTGTCGCGCACATCGGATCTCGTCGAGTACTACGTGGCGGGGCGGCGTGTGCCGTCCGTGTTCAACGGCATGGCGACGGCGGCGGACTGGCTGTCGGCGGCGTCGTTCATCGGTCTCGCGGGCTCGATCTACGCGACGGGCTACGACGGCCTCGCGTACACGATGGGCTGGACGGGCGGCTACTGTCTCGTCGCGTTCTTGCTCGCACCGTACGTGCGCAAGCTCGCGCGCTATACGATTCCCGACTTTCTCGGCACGCGCTTTTCGAGCAATGCAGTGCGCGGGCTCGCGGCGCTGTCGGCGATTCTGTGTTCGTTCGTCTATCTCGTCGCGCAGATTCAGGGCGTCGGGTTGATCGCGACGCGCTTTATCGGCGTCGATTTCGCGATCGGCATTTTCTGCGGGCTGGCGGGCATTCTGGTGTGCTCTTTTCTTGGCGGCATGCGCGCGGTGACGTGGACGCAGGTCGCGCAGTACATCATCCTGATCGCGGCGTTTCTGATTCCCGTGTCGATGATCGCGCACAAGGACGGCCTCGGCTGGGTGCCGCAGTTCGACTACGGGCGGCTGATGGAGCGCGTCGAGTCGCTCGAGCGCGGCGTGCGCGATGCGCCGTCGGAGCAGGCGGTGCGCGACGATTACCAGATGCGCGCCGCGCTGATCCAGACGCAGATCGACCGGCTGCCGCAGTCGTACATTGACGAGAAGGGCCGTCTCACCGACCAGCTCGACGATCTGCGGCGGCACAATGGACCGCTGCGCGAAATTGCCGATCTCGAACGTCGCATTGCGCGCTTTCCGCGCGATGCGGCGACGGCGCAGATCGTGTGGGCGCAACAGCGCGACGAGATGATGCAGCGCGCGGCGCCGCCCGTGCCGATGCACGAACCGTTTCCTGCCGGCAGCGACGAGGAGCGGCGCCTTCACCAGCGCAATTTTCTGTCGCTGCTGCTGTGTCTGTCGCTCGGGACGGCGAGCCTGCCGCATATTCTCACGCGCTACAACACGACGACGTCGGTGGCTTCCGCGCGGCGCTCGGTGGGCTGGACGCTGTTTTTCGTCGCGCTGTTCTATCTGACCGTGCCCGTGCTCGCCGTGCTGATCAAGTACGAGATTCTGTCGAACCTCGCGGGGCATCGCTTTTCGGAACTGCCGCAGTGGGTGATGCAGTGGCGGCGCGTCGAGCCTTATCTGATCAGTATCGCCGACGTGAACGGCGACGGTATCGTGCGCTGGAGCGAAATCCAGATGCAGCCGGACATGGTCGTGCTGGCGGCACCCGAGATTGCGGGGCTGCCGTATGTGATGTCGGGGTTGATCGCGGCGGGCGCGCTTGCAGCGGCGCTGTCGACGGCCGATGGCCTGCTGCTGACGATCGCCAATGCGCTGTCGCACGACGTGTACTACCACATGGTCGACCCCGATGCGTCGAGCCAGAAGCGCGTGACGATCTCGAAGATTCTGCTGCTCGGGGTGGCGCTGTTCGCTTCATACGTCGCGTCGCTGAATACGGGAAACATTCTGTTTCTGGTGGGCGCGGCGTTTTCGCTGGCGGCCTCGAGCCTGTTTCCCGTGCTCGTGCTCGGCGTGTTCTGGAAGCGCACGACGCGGCTTGGCGCCGTGGCGGGCATGCTCGCGGGGCTGGCCGTGTGCATCTGGTACATCGTTTCGACGTATCCGTTCGTCACACAGCTGACGGGCTTTGTCGGGCCGCGCTGGTTTGGCATCGAGCCAATCAGCTCGGGCGTGTTCGGCGTGCCGGCGGGGTTTCTGGTGACGGTGATCGTGAGTCTCGTCGACCGCAAACCCGACGCGTATACGACGGCGCTGGTCGATTACATCCGGCATCCGTGATGCGTTTTGGCGCGCGCGAACCGTCTCGCCGTTAGGGCAGGTGGCGGCGGTGCAAGAGTCCTGCTATAATGCGCGTCCCGCCGGAGAGATGGATGAGCGGTTTAAGTCGCACGCCTGGAAAGCGTGTATAGGTTAATAGCCTATCGGGGGTTCGAATCCCCCTCTCTCCGCCAGAAATAAATAAAAAGCCCCGTATGGTCGATGACTTGCGGGGCTTTCGTTTTATTTCGGCCCACAAATACCCGCGCGGCGAATCTGTCTTGCCGTGCAGGGAGAACAGACGTCAATGCGGCGGCGGGCAGTGTATCTTATGTCGCAACCCACAAGGCACATAACGCTACCGATGCGCGAATTACAAAGGAGTATCAACCGATGTCCGCGCGGGCCCATCGCTCCACCACGCCAACCGGCAAGTCAGCACTCCGATCCGTGCCTTCCGTCGTCCCAGCCCGCGTCATAGCAACCGCAGCATCAGCGAACGTCGCGATCCGCATTTGAACAAACCGCATTCCCAACCACGACCTCAGATCCCCTGAACGCGTCCCGATGCCAGCACCGGGCCCGTAGGTTGACCGCTTGGCGAGCCGCCATGCGGTTCCAGCGATACCGCGAACACCGTCTGCGGCCCAAGACTCTCGATCTGCTCGCGACTCACAGGCAAGACGGTCGGACGTTGCGGATCAATGACGCCGAGCGACACCGGTTTCGATCCCTCGGGAATCATCCACATCTGGGTCGACCGGTCTGCGGCAATGGCGAAGTCGCGAGGCGGCACGACCACGATCTGCGCATGTCGCGCATCTACGGTTGCGGTCCAGCCTTGCCCCGCGCCCTGTCGCCCGAGCGTCGCAACCAGATACTGCGCACCCGCAGACGGCGCCTGCGCGTTGTGCAGCAGCGCGGTTCTGACGAGGACAACGACGAGCACGCAAGCAGCGGCGGCCGACACCAGTCCCGTCAGACGCCAGAACGGCAGACTGTTCCATAGACCCACCTGTCGGCCGGTCTGTGTCCAACCCAACCGTGATTGCACGCGATCCCAGACCCATGACGGCGGCGCCTCTGCGCCGATGTCTTCGCCGAGCGGCATCAGGCGTGTCTGCCAGCGCGCAATCGATTCGGCCATGCCCGGCTCCTGCTGGGAGGCGAGTTCGATTTCACGGCGCTCGTCGGCTCCGAGCACGCCGAGCACATACTCCGCGCAGCGAAGGTCGTTTTCGTCGGAGAAGGCGGGCGTGTTCATTTTTCGAGGCAGATCTTCAATTGCATCAGGCTGCGCCGTATCCAGCTTTTCAACGTGCCCAGCGGAACGCTCATTCGCGCGGCCAGCTCCGGGTACGACAAACCCGTGAAAAAGGCCTCCCGGACAGCTTTTCTTTGCGTGTCCGGCAACGTCTGCAGACACCGTTCCAGACGCTGCCGTTCCTGACTGAGTTGTGCCAGCGCGGCAGGTGTCGGCGATTCGTCGACGATCTCTTCGACGGACGTTTCATCGAGCGGTTGGGTGCGGCGGCGCCTGAGCCGGTCGATGGCACGGTTGCGCGCGATCGTGCCGAGCCATGTCATGGCACTGGCCAGTTCGGGATTGAAGGTGGCCGCCTGGTTCCACGCGGTGACGTAGACGTCCTGAAGCAGATCCTCGGCTTCGGAACGGTCGCGCAGCATCTTGATGCAGATAGCGAAGAGGGTGGGCGACGTGCGTCGATAGAGCGCCTCGAAGGCGGCCCTGTCGCGCATGGCGGCGCCCAACAGCATGTCGTCCAGATCGCTCCGCCCGGCCGTGCCCGAAGAGCCTGGTGTGACCGGTGTGCCGCGTCTCCCGCCTGTGTGCCTTGAGGACATGTTCCGCTCTGGCTGGCTGGCTGATTGAGGTACGCCTTCGTGCGGGGTAGTGTATCAGCGCGACGGGCGAGCGCGAGCGTGCTGCCGCGCCGCGGATGGGGCGGCATCAGGCTCTCTCCGATTGCTGGCGGATCTCTGAAGCATCGCTTGAGTGACGTCGCGGAGAACCGCGCGGATGCGGCATCCGTATCGTCTGCTCGGCTGTGCCGGCCACTTTAGCGGGACGTGACGAACCAACCGTGCAACGGAAGCGCAACGTCGGCGCATCGCATTTGCGCCACGCGTCATCGGTATGACGCGGGCGCCGCCAGAGCGCCACCCAGCGCCCGCGATTTCCGGCTTCAGGCTGTGTTACCCGGCTCTCTGAAGCGCTTCTGCCACAGCGTCATTGCAGAACTTTTCGCTGCTCGTCCTCGCCGCGAGGCGCAAGCGCAGATGCCGTGTCGTCGGCCGGCACAGTGTTTTTCGTCACTTGTCCGGGCGCTCGTCCCCAGGGGCTGGAAACCGGTTCGCTGTGATAGGTCATTCCCGACGTCGCGGCGCCGTGAGCGCCTCCGCTGCCAGTCCCGCCGTTACCGTTGCCGCCCGCCAGCGCCGCTGTTGCAGACAGCAAGACGATAGCGCCGATCGTCATTCGCGAAACGCGAAGTGCATGCATTGCATTGCTCATCCCATATCTCCTGATCGCGGCACGAAAAAACGGCGTGCCTGACTTTGTATACGCGGATGAGGGGCGCGCGGATGCAACAATTTCGCGTCACGAAGCTTCGCCAGGCATGCGGCGCGTCGGCATCGTGTAGCCGCGTGTAGTGCCGACCGTACGTCGCGCGGCCGTAGTGCGTGCGCAGCCGTTCGAACAGGGCGGCGTTCGAAACGAACATGCGCCCGAACGTGACGAGGTGACGAGTCAGCATGGCCGTCGACGATGTTCTGCAGGCGATCGTCTATTCGCTGCACAGCGGCGAAGAGTCATGGTCCTTCAATCGCGCCGCCACAATCACTCGACCAGTTTCGCCACGATCGGCTCGACCACTTCGCGCTGCCGCTCGGCCTTGAGGCGATAGAGGGCATCCGTCGGATGCACGCCGTCGATCAACAGCGAACGCCAGTCGTGCATCGCGCCGATGTAGCCGTACTGCCGGATCAGCGCGAGCCGGTAGTGCTTCGCCATCTCGTCGACGACGGCGACATAGCGCGGCACGATCGTCCTGTTCACGGCGTAATCGACGGGGTTCGGTTCCTCGAGCACGACGATGCGGCCGGCGCCCTGCGATTGCTCGATGAAGCGCATCAGGTGCGCGCGAAACGCGGCGGGCGGCTCCTTGACGTGATTGTCGGCGTCGTTGAGCGCGAAGTTCACGATCACGATATGGGCCGGCGACGTCGCCACGAACTGCGCGTAGGGCTGGCCGTATCCGTTGACGCCTTTCTCGCGATCGACGAGCGTCGCGCCGGGCACGCCGTTGTTCTGCACGATCACGTGCGGTCCGAAACGGGCGCGCAACGCGGCTTGCAGGAGCGCAGGCGGGTTGTTGAGCGTCTGCCACGACTTCCTGAAATCGTCGGAGGTCTGGTAGCCCCACATCGTCGAGTCGCCTTGCGCGTCGATGATGATTGTTCTGTTCGACGCCGACGCCGACGCCGACGCATGGGCGGACGCGCTGGCGGCATCGGCGGACATCGCGGCGATGCCGAGCCACGTCGCGCCCAGCACGCGCGACCATGCCGCGCGCCGGATTGGCTGTCGGATTGCATGCGGGATGGCGTGTCGGTTGTCGAGGGTCATGGTGCCTCGCGCGAATCAGTTGACGTTAGACGCCGCGAGCGAATCTTGCAGCGTCACAAAGCACAACACGAACTTGATGCACAATCGAAGCTGGGTTCGCCACACACGATCTCCACGAGGAGCAGAGATGAGAGTTTCAGATCTGGAAGGCGCGTTACTCGATTACTGGGTTGCACGGGCAGACAATCTGCCGAAGCCGCGCGTCGACGACGGCTTTTGCTGGATCGAAGAGCCCGCCTGCGACGGTGATCCCGCAGGCGCGCTCGAAGCCGCCTTCGCGCCATCGACGGACTGGGCCCAGTGCGGCCCGATCATCGAACGCGCGCGAATCCATCTCGT
>BBSL01000527.1 GCA_001319865.1 Burkholderia sp. E7m39
GCCGCAGTCGGCGAGCATGCTGCATGGACGGGATCCGTTCCCGCCGGCGCGAGCACCATCGAACAGGCGGGCGCCACGCCGCTGATTGCCGCGATGCGCGCCTTCGTCGCCAGCCATTTCGGCGACACCGTCGCGGAGCACGCGAACACGCACTGAGCGCCGCGACGCCGCGCCGCGATTCACTGCCGCGTCAAAAACACTCGAACACGACTTCGACCGTCTGATTGCCTGCACTGCGCACACCGTTCGTGTGAATCTCGACGGTGTGCATCTGCTTGTCCTGGTCGCGGCAATAGGCCCTCGCATGCTTGACCCCGGCATTGCGCACGCTATTCCACGATGCCAGGTTCCAGCGCGCGTGACTCGTGACCGAGAGGTAGCCGTTCTGCTTCCTGTCCACGCCGGATACCGCGGTGCACGCGGCAAGCACGCCGATGCCGGCAAGCAGAATGCACTTCTTCATAGTCCTCCCTCGGTTGGCGCATTGTCGCGGGCGAGGCCCGGGTCAGGCAATCGGAAAAAAACTCTAGCGGTAATCACGCTGTCATCGACGATACTCGATGACAAACCGCGACATTACATTGCCCTTTCGCAATTGTCAGCGTAGCCAGCGCGAGCGTGCCATCAGCCTGCTTATGATGTCCACGCGATGTCCACGCGGGCCGACCCGGCCGATGCTCGCCCGCCCATGATCAAGCCTCAGGAGACAACGATGCTTCCCGCCGCCGCTAGCTATGACGACGTCGCCGCCGCGTTCGAATGGCGCATCCCGCCGCAATACAACATCGGTGTCGACGTCTGCGACAAGTGGGCGGATGGCAGCGGGCGCCTCGCGTTGATCTGCGAGACGCGCGAAGGGCACGCAACGCGCTATACCTTCGACGAACTGAAGTCGTTGTCGGACCGTTTTGCGAATGCGCTGCGCGACAGCGGCGTGAAGAAGGGCGACCGCGTCGGCATCTTCCTCGCGCAATCGGTGGAAACGGCGCTCGCGCATGTCGCCGTCTACAAGTGCGGCGCCATCGCGGTGCCGCTCTTCGCGCTGTTCGGTCCGGATGCGCTGCAATATCGCCTGTCCGACAGCGGAGCCGTCGCGCTCATCACGGACCTGGGCGGCGCGCAGAAGATCGCTTCCGTGCGCGCGAGCCTCACCGGTTTGCACACGATCTTCTGCGTCGATGTGGACGACGCCGATCCCGCGCTGCAGGTGCAATCGTTCTGGCGGGCGCTCAACGGCAGCGCCGCGGTGTTCGAATCCGAAGCGACGTCCGCCGATGATCCCGCCGTCATCATTTACACGTCCGGCACGACGGGCAAGCCGAAGGGCGCGCTGCTCGCGCATCGCGTGCTGCTGGGTCATCTGCCGGGCGTGGAGATGCCGCAGGCGTTCTTCCCGACGAACGCAACGCTGATGTGGACTCCCGCCGACTGGGCATGGATCGGCGGTCTGTTCGACGTGCTGCTGCCCGCATGGCATCACGGCGTGACGGTGCTGGCGCGGCGCTTCGAGAAGTTCGACGGCGTCGCCGCATTCGACCTGATGCAGCGTCACGGCGTCACACACGCGTTCTTGCCGCCGACCGCGCTGAAGATGATGCGCGCCGTCGACCGCCCCGAGCGCTGGCAGCTCTCGCTGCGCGCCGTCGCGAGCGGCGGCGAGTCGCTCGGCGCGGAGCTGATCGCGTGGGGGCAGCGCGCGCTGGGCGTGACGATCAACGAGTTCTACGGACAGACGGAATGCAACGTGGTGGTCGGGTCGTGCGCGACGCTGTTCGAGCCGCGTCCCGGTTCGATGGGCAAAGCCGTGCCTGGTCATCGCGTGGCGATCGTCGATGCCGCCGGACAGGCCGTGCCGCGCGGCGAACCCGGCAACATCGCGATTCAGGCGCCCGATCCGGTGATGTTCCTCGGCTACTGGCGCAACGAAGCCGCGACGCGCGACAAGTTTCGCGGCGACTGGCTGCTGACGGGCGACATGGGCGTGATGGACGCCGAAGGCTACATCCGCTTCGTCGGCCGCGACGACGACGTGATCACGAGCGCGGGCTACCGGATCGGCCCCGCGCCGATCGAAGATTGTTTGCTGCGGCATCCCGCCGTGCGCATGGCGGCCGTGGTCGGCGCACCCGATGCGCAGCGCACTGAAATCGTCACGGCCTTCGTTGTGCTGAACCCCGGCTACGCGGCGAACGACGCGCTCGTGCAAACGCTGCAGCAGCACGTCAAGACCCATCTCGCCGCGCATGAGTATCCGCGCACGATCCATTTCGTCGAAGCGCTGCCGATGACGGCGACGGGCAAGATCATCCGGCGCGAGTTGCGCGAACGCGTCTCGCCGCAGGGCTGAGCGGGCGAGGGCGCGGTTCGCTCGCAGCCGCTTATGCCCGCTTATGCTCGCGCATGTCCATCGGCGCGTCGGTCGATCGACGCCGCGCGCGGCTCACGCCCATTCGCGCGGCGCGTCGTCGTCGGCGGACAGCGTGAGCCCCGCGACAGGCAGCGGCAACGCCGTCTTGTAGCGCACCTGCTTGAGCGCGAAACTCGAACGGATGTTCGACACGCCGGGAATTTTCGTGAGCCATTGCACGATGAAGCGTTCGAGGCCCTGCATGTCGGGCACCACGACGCGCAGCAGATAGTCGGCGTCGCCCGTCATCAGATAGCACTCCATTACCTCGGGGCGTTCGCCGACCTCCTGCTCGAAACGGCGCAGCGCGTCTTCGACCTGCTTCTCGAGGCTCACCTGGATGAACACGTTGATGCGCAGCCCGAGCGCCTCGGCGTCGAGCAGCGTGACCTGCTGACGGAACAGCCCGAGCTTTTCCAGCGCGCGCACGCGGTTGAAGCAGGGTGTCGGCGACAGATTGACGGCGCGTGCCAGCTCCGCATTGGTGATGCGCGCGTTCTGCTGGAGCTGCTGAAGAATCGCGATGTCGATGCGGTCGAGACGCCGCGAGGCAGCCCGGGTATCGGAAGTCATAGTGTAAACATTCCATGAAAGGCGTCGTATCTGGAATAAATACACTATCCGACAGCGCCGCGGCAAGCAAAAGAGACGCACATTTTGCGGTTGCATGGGTAAGCTGATTGGACGTTTTCGAGTCGGTTTTCACCTACGCCTTTCAGCCGGAGTCGCGCCATGACGGATTTATCGAGCGGTGCTCAACCCCTTTTCGACCTCACGCAGGCCCGCATCGACAGTGATCCGCAGGAGACGGCCGAATGGCTCGCCGCGCTGGATGGCGTCGTCCAGCATGTCGGCATCGAGCGCGCGCAATACCTGTTCGACCGGCTGGCGGCGCATGCGTTGGGCAACGGCGTCGCGACGGCGCGGGCCAACGTCACACCGTACACGAACACGATTCCCGTCGATCAGCAGCCGCCTTATCCCGGCGACCTCGACATCGAAGAGAAACTCGCCGCGGCGCTGCGCTGGAACGCGCTCGCGATGGTCGTGCGCGCGAACCGCGCCTATGGCGAGCTGGGCGGCCATATCGCGAGCTACGCGTCGGCGGCCGATCTGTTCGAGGTCGGCTTCAACCATTTTTTCCGCGCCGACACGGCTGGCGAAAGCGGCGAAGGGCGCGGCGGCGATCTCGTCTACTTTCAGCCGCATTCGTCGCCCGGTGTGTATGCGCGCGCGTTTCTCGAAGGCTTTCTCGACGAAACGCATCTCGAACACTACCGGCGCGAGATTGCGGGGCCGGGCTTGTGCTCGTATCCGCATCCGTGGCTGATGCCCGATTTCTGGCAGTTTCCGACGGGCTCGATGGGCATCGGGCCTATCAACGCGATCTACCAGGCGCGCTTCATGCGCTATCTGCAGAACCGCCATCTGCTGAAGACGGAAGGCCGCAAGGTGTGGGGCTTCTTCGGCGATGGCGAGATGGACGAGCCCGAATCGATCGGCGCGTTGTCGCTGGCGGCGCGCGAAGGGCTCGACAATCTCGTGTTCGTGATCAACTGCAACCTGCAGCGGCTGGACGGTCCCGTGCGCAGCAACGGCCGCATCATCGACGAACTCGAAGCGCAGTTCACGGGCGCGGGCTGGAACGTGATCAAGGTGGTGTGGGGCTCGGACTGGGATGCCCTCTTCGCGCGCGACCGCACGGGCGCTTTGTTGAGGGCGTTCGCCCATACCGTCGACGGCCAGTTCCAGACCTTCTCCGCCAACGACGGCGCCTACAACCGCGAGCGTTTCTTCGGGCAGAACCCGGAGCTGGCCGCGCTCGCTGCGCACCTGAGCAACGACGACATCGACCGCTTGCGGCGCGGCGGCCACGACGTGCGCAAGCTGCACGCCGCGTATGACCGCGCATTGAAGCACAGCGGCCAGCCCACTGTGATCCTGGCGAAGACGATGAAGGGCTTCGGCATGGGTTCGATCGGCCAGGGGCGCATGACGACGCATCAGCAGAAGAAGCTCGACGTCGAGCAGCTGAAGGCGTTTCGCGACCGCTTCCGTTTGCCGTTGTCGGATGACGATGTCGAGCAGTTGAAGTTCTACAAGCCAGCGGCAAACAGCCCGGAAATGCAGTACCTGCATGCGCGCCGGGCAGCACTCGGAGGCTATCTGCCCAGAAGGCGGAAAGCGGCATCGCAGGCACCGACCGTGCCCGCGTTGCCTTCCTGGGGGCAATTCGCGCTGGAGTCGAACGGCAAGGAAATGTCGACGACGATGGCCGTCGTGCGCATGCTCGGCAACCTGCTGAAGGACGCGTCGCTCGGTCCGCGCGTCGTGCCCGTCGTCGCGGACGAAGCGCGCACGTTCGGCATGGCGAACCTGTTCCGCCAGGTCGGCATCTATTCGCCGCTCGGCCAGCTGTACGAGCCCGAAGACATGGGCTCGATGCTCTACTACCGCGAGGACACCAAAGGGCAGATTCTCGAGGAGGGCATTTCGGAGGCGGGCGCGGTGTCGTCGTGGATTGCGGCGGCCACGTCGTACAGCGTGCACGATCTGCCCATGCTGCCGTTCTACATCTACTACTCGATGTTCGGCTTCCAGCGCATCGGCGATCTGATCTGGGCCGCCGCCGATCAACGCGCGCGAGGCTTCCTGATCGGCGCGACGGCGGGCAAGACGACGCTTGGCGGCGAGGGTTTGCAGCATCAGGACGGGACGAGCCATCTGGCGGCATCGACGGTGCCGAACTGCCGCGCGTACGACCCGGCGTTCGCTTACGAAGTCGCGATGATCGTCGACGAAGGCATGCAGGAGATGATCGGACGCCAGCGCGACGTGTTCTATTACCTCACCGTCACGAACGAGAACTACGCACAGCCGTCACTGCCCGACGCGCCAGTGGAGCGCGTGCGCGAAGGCGTGCTCAAGGGCATGTACGCGCTCGACACCGCCGCGCTCGACACGGCGCAGGTCCAGTTGCTCGGCTCGGGCGCGATCCTCGGCGAAGTGCAGGCGGCGGCGCGCATGCTCAAGGACGACTGGCAGATCGACGCCGCCGTGTGGAGCGTGACGAGCTTCACCGAACTGCATCGCGACGGCGTCGCATCGGAGCGTGCAGAGCGTCTGTTCGAAGACGATAAGGGCACCGCAGCTTACGTGAGTTCCGCACTCGCCGGCTCGAAAGGCCCGGTGATCGCCGCGACGGATTACGTGCGCGCCGTGCCCGAGCTGATCCGTGCGTACGTGCCGCGCCGCTACGTGACGCTCGGCACCGACGGCTTCGGGCGCAGCGACACGCGCGCCGCGCTGCGGGCGTTCTTCGAAGTGGATCGGGTGTCGATTGCGATTGCGGCGCTCAAAGCGCTCGCCGACGAAGGCGCGCTTGCGCGCGCTGTCGTCAGGGAAGCGATCGAACGCTACGGCAGGCTCGATGCGTCGCGCGACGCGCCTTGGCAGCGATGATTGCCTGTGTGATGCGCTGGATTTTACGCTGACCCGGCGTGTCGCATCCGCTCACGTCTGCGCGACGAGCAGGTTGGCGTCGCGGGCGAGCAGCCAGCGGCCGTCGAGTTCCTTGCGCAGGATGGTGAGCGTGTTGCCCGCGTGGCGCATCGGCGGCGCCGAGCCGTCTTTGGGCGTGATCGTGACGACGAGCTGCGAGCGCAGGAACGCCCAGTCGCCCAGCACCTGAAGTTCGAGAATGTCGCTCTTGCCGTCGATGTCCACGTTCTTCTGCGCCTCGGAAGCCGCCATGAACGCGGCTTTGCCGAACGGTTTCTGGCCCGGCACCATGAAGACCGCGTCGTCGGTCATCAGGCTCAGCACGGTCGCGGTGTCGCCGGCCTTGCTCGCCGCGAGCCACGTGTCGATCAGTTGGCGAATCGCGCGTTCGTCGTCGGTCATGTTGAGGTTCCTCGTTAATCGAAACTGGAACCACCGATTGTAGACGCCGCTTCTTTGTTTCCGTCGTCGTTTCCTTGGCGTCACCTGGCCGTGACGATCACGCCGACGCTCGCGCTCACGACGAACAGCGTGCCCGCCAGCTGCAGCGCCGTCATCGGCTGATGCAGCACGACAAAGCCCGCGAGCGCGCCGATGGCGGGCTCGAGGCTCATCAGGATGCCGAACGACGAAGCGGGCATGTGACGCAGCGCGATCATCTCCAGCGCGTAGGGCAGGAGCGGCACCAGCAGCGCGAGCCCCGCGGTCGCGGCAAGCTGCAGAGGCGCGATATGCAAGCCGTGGTCGAGGAGTCCGAAGGGCGTCGCGGCCAGCGCCGCCGCGATCAGCGACACCGACAGCCCTTCGAGCCCTTTGAACAGAGCGCCCGTCTTCTTCATCAGCACGATATAGCTGCCCCAGCCGCACGCCGCGCCCGCCGCGAGCAGCATGCCGACGGGCTCGCCGATCCAGCCCGCGCGATCGTGCGCGAGCAGCAGCACGCCCGCCACCGCGAGCAGCGGCCACAGCAGCGCACGCGCACGCCGCACGCCGAGCGTCGCGACGGTGAGCGGACCGAGAAAATCGATCGCGACGGCAAGGCCGAGCGGAATGCGCTCGATAGCCGAGAAGAAGCACAGCGTCATGCCCGCCATCGCGATGCCGAGCACGCCCGCCGCGACCCAGTGCGCGCGCGAGTAGCTGCGCAGCTTCGGACGCACGACGAGCGCCAGAATCGCCGCGGCCCATGCCAGCCGGAGCCATGTCGTGCTGAACGCGCCGAAAGCGTCCATTGTCGGCGCGGACAAGGCGGCGCCGAACTGCACGGATGACATCGACGCGAGACCCAGCAGCGCGGCAAGACCGACGTGCCGCGTCGTCGTCGCGTTCTGATCGGGCGGGGGCTTGGCGACGAAGTCGGCGGGATGGGCGAGCGAGGAATCTTTCATGTCGGAAGCGCGGCAGCGTGGGCGAATCGCCTGAACCGGAAGGAGAGCGTTCATCATATCGGCGAATCCGGCGTTAAGATATGCTGATAATTCTTATGCCGATATCACGGACGTTGATAATGCGCGACTTCGACAGCAGTCTTCTACGAACCTTCGTGACGGTCGCCGAAACGGGCGCCGTCAGCGCGGCTGCGGTGCGGCTTGCGCGCACGCAGGCGGCCGTCAGCATGCAGCTGCGCCGTCTCGAAGACGACATCGGCCAGCGCCTGCTGGACCGTTCGCCGCGCGGCGTGCGTCTGACGGAAGCCGGGCATCGGCTGCTGCCTTATGCCCACGCGATTCTCGGCGCGGGCGAGGACGCGCGCCGCGCGCTCGAAGTCGGCGCCGTCGCAGGCACCGTGCGCCTCGGAATGCTCGAGGACGTGGCCGTCGGCCGCCTGCCACGCGCGCTGCGGCGCTTTTCGGCCGCGCATCCGCAAGTCGCGCTGGAGATCGTCGTCGATGCGAGCGCCGCGCTGTCGCAGCGCCTCGCCGACGGCGCGCTCGATGTGCTCGTCGGTGATCCGGCGATGGTCGACGCGACGCCGCTCGTTACGTGGACGCAGCCGCTGTTCTGGGTCGGCGCGCGCGGCTATCTGGCCGATGCCGCCGCGCCGCTGCCGCTCGTCGCGTTCGGCGGCGCTTGTCTGTGGCAGCAGCAGGTGATGACGATCCTGCGGCGCGCGGGCATCGCCTGGCGCGTGGTCTGCACGAGCACCAGCCTGCCCGCCGTGCAGTCGGCGGTGGAAGCGGGGCTGGGCGTATCGGTGCTGCTCGATGGCAATATCCGTTACGACACGATGCGCGTGCTCGGCGCCGCCGACGGCCTGCCCGAGCCGCCCGCCGCCGACCTCGGCCTGTTCGTGCGTCGGGCGGCGCTCGCACAGGGGGCGGCTGTCGACGCGCTGCAAACCTTCCTGTGCGAAGCGCTCGATCTGGGCCTGGCCGAACGGCCGTCGCGCGCGCTGCGCCGCTGACGCGCGCCAGGCGTGCCGTTTGGCGAATGCGCGTGATAACCTCGCTTGAACTGGACGTCGTGCAATCGATCGTCGATCGCATGTCGGCCGGCAAGATTCATGCGTCATGCATGAGTCGACGTTCGATTCGGCGAGACGTTGCAAGCGCAACCACCAACAACCTAAAACGCTACGGAGAATCTTTGCCCACGACTCCTACGTCGCGTCGGCGGCCCAAGCAGGCGCGCGCCGAATTCGCGCTCGACAGCATTCTTGAAGCCGCCGCCCGCACGCTCGAAGCGCATGGCAAGGCGGGGCTGACGACACAGCGCGTCGCCGATACGGCGGGCTTCAGCATCGGTGCGATCTATCAGTATTTTCCGAACAAGGACGGGCTGGTCGAAGCGCTCGCGCGGCGCGAGCTGGAGCGCCTGACGGCGATGATGAAGGAAGCGCTCGCGCAGCCGGCGCCGTTCGGCACGGGGCTCAACGCGCGCCGCATGATTCGCGCGGTCGCGGCGTTCATCGGCGACCGCCCGCGGCTGTATGGCATCTTGCGGGCGGAGTGGGCCGACGCCCCGCCCGACACGCCGATCGGAATCGGCATGCTGCGCTACTTCGAGATGATTTCGTCGGCGCTCAATCGCGAGAATCCCGAACTCGGCAAGCGCATCGCCTGCGACGAAGCACGCTTCGTACTGTTTCGGGCGATCTCCGGCGTCGTGCTGGCCACCGCGATGGAGCGGCCGCAATATCTCGGCACTGACGCGTTCGAAGATGAAATGGTGCGCCTGATACTCGGCTTTTTGAACTACGAGCTTGGCCCCGACACGCCGCGCCTGCCGCGCAGGATGACAGTTTTACAAGCGCATGAAAGTTGTGAGGATTCCTCGCATAAGCAACAGTGAGCTTGCGAGAGCTTTTCCCAGGATGTCATATTGTGCGTCCGAGGGCTGCGATCGCCTGCCAAACTTGCTTGCCATGCAATTCCGGCGAGCAGGATCGATTGACGCAGGCGGCGACGGCCTCTTTCACCACATATCAATTCGATGCC
The DNA here is from genome assembly GCA_001319865.1 of Burkholderia sp. E7m39. GTDB lineage: Bacteria > Pseudomonadota > Gammaproteobacteria > Burkholderiales > Burkholderiaceae > Paraburkholderia > Paraburkholderia bengalensis. Next base: position 9,346 of record BBSL01000527.1, read on the forward strand.
GCCGCGACGACCCCGTAGTCGAGCCGCGCGGACGGTGCGATCGGGGAAAGGCATGAACCATCATCAGATTGAGCTGGATCTCGACCATCTCGAGCATGTGCTGGCGCGTATTTCCGGCACGGATCACATTCCGCTGTCGTACTGGCGCAAGCGGGTCGACGATGTCACTGCCGCCGTGAGCATTCCGGCGCAAAAAAACCGCGCATTGCGGCTGAACGAAGCGCTGAGCGCGCTGGAGTCCCGCGCGTCGGACTGATCTTTCCACGGTGCGAACGGGCGCATGACGCAGCCGGTCATGCGCCTCATCCTCATCCGGAGTGCGGGCGCGGTAAAGGGCGCGTTACCGTCGGATGACGCCCATCAGCAGCGTGACCAGGAAGATCACGATGAAGATGAAGAAGAGCACTTTGGCGATTTCGGCCGCGCCGGCGGCGACCCCTCCAAAGCCGAACACGGCGGCGATGATCGCGATGACGAAAAAGATGGCAGCGTAGCGAAGCATAGAACCCTCCAAGGCTGGATTGCTGGACAGATCGGGGCGGTAGCCGGTCGGTGCCGGACGGTAGTGCGCGGCGGTGCGGCGCGTCGGTGCGGCGTTTCTCCGCCGTCAGGGCAGAGCATCGCGCGTGCCCGCTTCTTACATCGCCTGTTGTCTTCAGGCAACAGTTCGTTAATCCCAAATGAAGGGATTACGCCCCGGCGGTTATCGCGGGCTAAAACGTGCCGTATCACCAAAATCGACCTGGCGCGTCAAGCCGCAACTAATTCAATGGTAATGCTTCAATCGAAAGAAAATCATCGAAAACGTTTGCCGCCGATATTTTCTTCGACGCACCAATCATATCCCCGCGCATATCCTGTTTCATTCGAACGGATTTTACGGTTTGGTTTTTCATTCGCGTATGTAGTTGGAAACGTTTGCGCGGGCGCGAGCGGATAGGCGCGCATCCGGACGGCGGGTTCCGCCGCTGCGCAGATGCCATCCAACGCAAACTTGGAACCGAATTCATCCGCAAAATTTCGTCAAACGCGCGCTAAAATGCGCGTCGTTTTCCGACGATGTGGGCGGTAAAGGTGAGTTCGGTCTGCATCTATCGGGCCGCCGACTGTTGTCGAAAGCCGGCCCTTTTCATCGCGCTTTCGGCGCGTTCGACGCAGTGGCTTTGTTTGATTTTGTCCTACCAATCGGATTGTGAAATACGGGGTTGTGAAATACTGGGCGGCGAATAGGGATGCAAAGCACGGGGTGCGGATGATTAATCCGCCCGGCGTCGCCCGCGGCGTCAGTATTTAAAAAGAAGAAGACCAGAATATGCCAATCAGGATTTTGTCGATTTTCGGCACGCGGCCGGAAGCCATCAAAATGGCGCCGCTCGTCAAACAGCTGGAACGCGATGCCGATATCGAATCAGTCGTCTGCGTGACGGGGCAGCATCAGCAGATGCTCGACCAGGTGCTCGACCTGTTCGGCATCGAGCCGCACCACAATCTCGCGCTGATGACGGGCAACCAGACGCTCAACGAACTAGCCGCGCGCATCATCGCGGCCCTCGACGACGTGCTGGCCGCCGTTCGGCCCGACCGCGTGCTGGTCCACGGCGACACGACGACGGCCTCGGCGTCGGCGCTGGCCGCGTTCCATCGGCGTATTCCCGTCGGGCATGTCGAAGCGGGCCTGCGCACGGGCGATCTGCTGCAGCCGTGGCCGGAAGAGATGAACCGCCGCGTCGTCGATGTGATGAGCGATCTGATGTTCGCGCCCACGGCGAGCTCGAAGGCGAATCTCGCGCGAGAGTCGCTGCATGGCCGCGTCATCGTGACGGGCAACACCGTGATCGACGCGCTGAACCTGACCACGGCGCGCATCGACAGCGACGCCGCGCTGCGTGCCCGGCTCGACGCCCGCCTGCCGCTGCTCGACGACGCGCTGCCTGTGCTGCTCGTGACCGGTCATCGCCGGGAAAGCTTCGGCGACGGCTTCGCGAACATCTGCGCGGCGCTCGGCGATCTGGCCGCCACGGGCGCCGTGCAGATCGTCTATCCCGTTCACCTGAATCCGAACGTGCGCGGGCCGGTGCAGGCGTCATTGAGCGGTGCGCGCAACGTCCACCTGATCGAGCCGCTCGACTATCTCGGCTTCGTGCGCCTGATGCAGCGCGCGTCGATCATCCTGACCGACTCGGGCGGGGTGCAGGAGGAAGCGCCCGCGCTCGGCAAGCCCGTGCTCGTGATGCGCGACGTGACCGAGCGGCCGGAAGCCGTCGCGGCCGGGACGGTGCGGCTCGTGGGCACGCAGCGCGAGGCGATCGTGCAGGCCGTGTCGGCCTTGCTCGACGATGTCGACGCGCGCCGCGCGTTTGCGCGCCGCCTCAATCCATACGGTGATGGCCATGCGTCGGCGCGGATCGTCGCGGCGCTCACGGGCCGTCCGTTCGACGAATTCACGAGCATCGACGCCGCATCCGGCAGCGGCAGTGCGCCCGCCGCCGGATGCGCGCCCGCGGACCGCTAGCGCGAACGCGCATGCCTCAGCGGGATTCAGCGCGCGCCATCCGCGCCGATATCACGCTCAGATGCATCGCCTGAGCCGCCAACCGCCCGCTGTCCCAGATTAACCTTGCCGCACCGCCCGCTTCGGTGGCTGCGCGGCGATCGAGAGACCACACACGTGATTTCCGCCATGCCCACGCGCCGTCTCGCGCGTTTTTGTCCGAATGCATTGGCCGCGCTGCTGTTCATCGCGACGGCCGCCCAGGCCCAGCAGCCCGCCGATGTCGCCGGCAGTTTCGCGCAACTCGGCAGCGGCCGGCTCGCGACGCGCACCGTCGCGCTGACGGAGCTCGGGCTGCGCGAACCCATCGTGCTGCGCGCGCCGGACGGCCGCCAGGAGCTGTATCTGCCCGTGCCCGCCGGCGTCGCGCTGAGCGATGCTTCGCTGCAGATCGACGGCGGCTATTTGCGCGGCAACGGCGGGCGCACGACGATGCTGGTGTCGCTCGACGGCGCCCCCGTGTTCTCGCGCAGCCCGACGCAGGATCAGGGCGACGGCTCGGCGACGCTCGGCGTGGACGGTGCGCCGCGCGCCAACGGTTTCGTGCGGGTCGGGCTCGACTGGTCGTCGGTGATCAGCGACAGCGCGTGCAGCGATCAGACGGCCATCGGCAACGTGTGGCGCATCGCGCCCACCACGCGCTTCACCTATCGCTTCGATCCCGATTCGATCGCCGATCTGCGCAGCGCATGGAGCGCGCTGCCGCACAAGCCCGTCGTGACGCTCGGCGCGCGCGCAGTCGACGCGGGCGCGTTCGATGCCGGCTGGCGTCTCGAAGCGCTGCTGCAGCGCGACGGCCGCACGCCCGTCACGCGCGCGTGGCCGGTCGCGGGCGACACCGTCGATCTGACGGGCGTTGATGTTCCCGCGCCGCTGCGCGCGATTCCCGCGTTCGCCGCGCTCGCGGCGGGCGGCACGCACACGCTTGCGAATCCCGCCGAGGCGGGCTCGCTGGTCGCGCTGACGCCGCGCACGGCGTTCGCGCCGGATCTGATCATCGCCGACGACACGCTGCGTGCCACGCTGAAAACCGAACTCGACGCGCTGCGCGAGCAGGTCGCGAGCGCCGCGCCCAATGCCGGCGACGCCTTCGACGCATGGCGCGCGCGCGCCATCGAGCCCGTCGCGAAGCCGCTCGCAGCGGGCGAAGTGCGGCTCGCGCACTTCGGCGGCCAGACGGCGATCATGCTCGGCGACACCGGTGCCGTCGCGGCGCTCGCGCGCGCCTGGCGCCCCATCGACGTGACGAGCCGCCTTGTCGTGCATCAGATCGACGACGCGCCGAACACGCGCGGCGACGGCATCGCGCTCGCGCTGCTGGGCGGCCAGCCGCGCACACTCGATGTGCAGGACCGCGCCGTGTGGGACGCGAGCTTCGATCTCGGCGCGGCTTCGGGCAATGGCAAGCTGCCGGAAGCTATCGTGCTCGACGTGTCGGCGGCGCCGACGGCGAATCATACGTCGCAGACGGCGTCGATCTATTTCAACGACATCTTGATCGGCTCGCAGCTGCTCACGGCCGACGGCAAGCCGCAGCGCATCGAGGCGCGGGTGCCGCACTACGCGCTCGCGCCGCGCAACCTGCTGCGCGTGGTGTTCCAGCGCCAGCCGGAAGGCGGCTGCCAGCCGCGCGGCCAGGGCCATCCCGTGGCCGTGCTGCCGAGCAGTCATCTGACGCTAGCCGACGCCACGCCTGGCGACGACTTCACGGGCATGGTCGCGCGCTTCACGACGGACGCCAGCGTGATCGTGCCCGACGCCTATCTGCGCGACGCGCCGCAGGTGCTGGCGCGCATCGCGAGCCTTGCGAACGCGAGCGGCATCGCGCCGCAGCGCGCGAGCTTCAGCGTCGCGCGCGAAGGCGAGGCGGTGAGCCCGAAGGGCGCCTTCCTCGCCGCCGACGTGACGCTCGCCGACGAAAAGCGCGTGGCGCGTCTGTCGCAAGACCGGCTGTCGCTCGTCGATGCGTCGGGCCGGATGCTGGCCGATATCTCGGGGCTGAACCGCGTCGGCGTGATCGAGGCGGTGAAGGCGGGCAGCGTGCCCGGCATCGTGTATCGCACGGTGGGCGACACGCCCGCGATCCTGCCCGCCACGCTTACGCTGTCGCGCGGCGATATCGCGATCGTCGACGGCAGCGGCACGCTGCGCCAGTTCGACACGCGCCATCCCGGCGAGCTGATCGACGCGGACGATCTGCAAGGGCCGTGGTATCTGCACGGCTGGCTGCGCTGGGGCATCGGCGCGGGCGTGGTCGGCCTGCTGGTCGCGCTGCTGCTGATCGCGCAGCTCGCGCGCCGCCGGAGCCGGAACGCGTCGTGAGTTTCGCGCTGATCAAATGGTACGCGGGCTACGCGGTAGCCCACTACTACCACGGACTCGAATACGTCGCGGCTGGCGTGGCGTTCGTCATCCTGCTGTCGAGCCTCGATGACCTGTTCATCGACGTCTGGTACTGGACCCGCACGATCTGGCGACGCTGCACCGTGCAGCGCGCCTACAAGCCGCTCACGAGCGCGCAGCTGTATCAGCGCGAAGAGCAGCCGCTCGCGATCATGGTGCCCGCGTGGCACGAGTACGACGTGGTGGCCGCGATGATCGAGGACATGGTGCGCGTGCTCGACTACCGCAACTATGTCGTGTTCGTCGGCACGTATCAGAACGATCCGCAGACCATCGCCGAAGTGGAGCGGATGCGCCGCCGCTACAAGCAGTTGCGCCGCGTGGAAGTGCCGCACGACGGCCCGACCTGCAAGGCGGACTGCCTGAACTGGGTGATCCAGGCCATCTTTCGTCACGAGCGCGAAGCGGGCATCGAGTTCGCGGGCGTGGTGCTGCACGACAGCGAGGACGTGCTGCATCCCGTCGAGCTGCGCTTTTTCAATTACCTGCTGCCGCGCAAGGACATGATCCAGCTGCCCGTCGCTTCGCTCGAACGCAACTGGTTCGAGCTGGTGGCGGGCACGTACATGGACGAGTTCGCCGAGTGGCACGCGAAGGACCTCGTGGTGCGCGAGAGTCTCGCGGGCGCGGTGCCGTCGGCGGGGGTCGGCACGTGCTTTTCGCGACGCGCGCTGCTCGCGCTGATCGCCGAGACGGACAACCAGCCGTTCAACACGGAAAGCCTGACGGAGGATTACGACGTCGGCGCGCGGCTGGGCAAGATGGGCATGCAGTCGATTTTCGCGCGCTTCCCGGTGCAATTCGCGACGCGCCGCAAGGCATGGTTCGGCTTCGGCAAGGAGCGCGAGTTCACGCTGACGATGCCGCTGTGCGTGCGCGAGTTCTTCCCCGACACGTTTCGCACCGCTTACCGGCAACGCGCGCGCTGGACGCTCGGCATCGGACTGCAAGGCTGGAAGCAGACGGGCTGGACGGGCTCGTTCGCCAATCGCTATCTGCTGTTTCGCGACCGCAAGGGCATCGTGACGGCGTTCGTCGGCATCATCGCGTACGGGCTGCTGCTGCAGTTCCTGCTGTTCGCGGGAGCGGGGCTGCTCGGTTGGATGCCGGAGCTGATCGCCTCGCCGTTCGCCGATTCGCCGTGGCTCGACGCCTTGCTGTGGGCCAACGGCGGCGCGCTGCTGCTGCGCGTCGTGCAGCGCTTTTATTTCGTCGCGCGGCTGTACGGCTGGGAGCACGGCGTGCTGTCGGTGCCGCGCATGGTGGTCGGCAACTTCGTCAACTTCATGGCCGTGTCGCGCGCCTGGAAGATGTTCCTCACGCACCTCGTGACGGGCAAGCGGCTCGCGTGGGACAAGACGATGCACGACTTTCCGTCCGCCGACGGCTTCAAGAACCGGCGCCAGCGTCTGGGTGAGCTGCTGCTGTCGTGGCAGGCCATCGATTCCGACAAGCTCGAGCAGGCGCTCGGCGAAAGCCACGCGCGCGAGGCGCCGCTCGGCCGCGTGCTGATGGCCAAAGGCTGGCTCGACGAAGAGACGCTCGCCGAAGCGATCGCGTTCCAGGCCGATCTGCCGCGCGGCCATCTGCAGATCGAGCGGCTGCAGGAGGATGCCGCGCGACTGCCGCTCGAAGTGATCGTGCGGTATCGCGTGTTGCCGCAGGCCGGGACGGCGGGAGGGCAGGGTGCGAGTGGTGCTGCCGCAGATGGGCCGGCAGCAGACGCAGCCGCCGCGCGCGATGGCGTCCCCACGGACGCGACGGCCACAGCGGACGCCACCGCCGCGCGCGCCACGGCGGCAGCAGACGCAACGGCTAGAGCGGACGCAACGGCTAAAGCAGACGCAACGGCTAGAGCGGACGCAAGGGCCCCAGACGCCGACGCGCGCACGATCCTGCTGACGGCAAGCCCGCTTGCCGACGCCGTGCTCGCCGAACTCGGCGCGCTGCTCGATGGACCCGTCGTGCAGCACATCGTCCGCGAAGGCGAGATCGCCGCCGGGCTGCGCGCGCTGCGCGGCGTCGACATGGCTGTGGCCGCGCACGGCAGCGCGGACAGTGAGACCGAACCTGCGCCGGTACGCAGCGTGCCGTTGATCGGCGATCTGCTGATCGAGCACGGCCACGTGAGACGCGAAGTTTTCGAGGCCGCGATGCAGCACTACCGTCCGGACCGCCACGGACGCATCGGCGACTACATGGTGGCGCGCGACGTGATCTCGCGCGCCGCGCTCGAGAACGTAATCCAGCAACAGCGCCGCCTGCAGGGCGCTCTGGCGGCATCCGAATGATCGATTCATCCAATAACGCGTCCGCAGATGTGTCGCACGATGCGCCGCGCGTGCATCCGCGCCTCGGGGCGCCGCGCAATCTGTTCGCGCGCAAGCCACGTGCGTCGTGGGGCCCGGCTGCGGTGTCGGCGCTGGCGGCGCTGATAACGGGCGCGCTCGGCTGCACGGGCGTCGGCGTTGCGTCAGCGCAGGCCGCCGTGGCCGCGTCGACTGCCGCGCCCGCGTCGCGCGACCTCGCCGCCGAGCGCAATCCGCTGCCGCTGGCGGGCGCGGCTTACCGCGTCGCGCAGGAAGCCTATGCCGCGTATGGACGCGGCGACTACGCAGCCGCGATCGCCGGGGCGCATGAGGCGATT
>BBSL01000528.1 GCA_001319865.1 Burkholderia sp. E7m39
GACGGGCGGCGAAACCATGCCGAACCGCGTGCAGGTGCAATGTTCGGGCTTCGCTTACCGGATGTCGGCGCAGGCGCTGCGCCAGCAATTCGCGCGCTCCGATTTCCTGCGCCGCCTGATGCTGCTCTACATGCACGCGCTGCTCACGCAGGTCGCACAAACGGCTGCCTGCAACCGGCATCATTCGTTGAACAAGCAACTATGCCGCTGGCTGCTGATCGAAGTCGACCGCGTCGCATCGGATGATCTCTCCGTCACGCAGCAGCTGATCGCCGACATGCTCGGCGTGCGCCGCGAAGGCATCACGGAAGCAGCGGGCAAGCTGCACAACGACGGCCTGATCCATCACAGCCGCGGCCACATCCGTGTACTCGATCGCAAGGGTCTCGAAGCGCGCGCATGCGAATGCTACGGTCTTGTCAAACGCGAGTTCGACCGCCTGCTGCCGCGTCTGCGCGAGGCCGAGACGGCGAACTAAAGATGCAGCCAGGATCGCAGCGACCCGTGCGCGCGGTGCGGCCGTTCGTGCCCGCGCGCCCCGTCAACGGCGACATTCAGACGCGTCTCATCTGAAGCGGTGCCAATGGGCATGCGATGCCCGGCGCACTGCCCCATCCCGGTCCAATGACGACGAAGTTGCGAACGCAACGAGCCCGCAGCGAAACTCGCCTCATGCAGCGGATTCACTGGACGGCAAACCGCGTTCGCAGCCCGTGGTTGCGAATCACGGCCGCGGCGTCTGAAGTGTCCGACTCACCTTCTTCATCAGATTGACGCCGCGCCTGCCTATCACCAGCCGCACAAACAGCAACATCCGCCCCTTGGTCGGAATGTCGATTTCCCTCAATATGATTCGTCCAACGATGTTCAATCTCACGTCGATATTCAATCGCTTGTAAAGCAGAACATTGAAGATGAAGGCGGATATATGCCCCTTCGACATGAGCTTGTTATATTTTTCGAGGAACACAAGGCTCGGCTCGGAATTCGTCGCATGCGACATTCTGCCGGCATTCCAGTTCGACGAATATTCCACCAGCGGGTCGTGTAAATAGATAAAGCTGCAGCCGGCCATTTGAGCTCTAACGGCGAAGTCCCAATCCTGATGCCGACGCAACGATCCATCAAAGCTGATCAACGGATAATGGTGACGCCACATCATGATCGACGAAGTCTGGATATAGCCATCCCTCAGCAGGATGAAATCGAGCATCGGTTGTCCCTCGTAGGGCGACCGGTTACCGGGAATGCGGTGCGCTCCATCCGTCAGCATCACGTTGCTGAACAGCACCTTGGCTTCATGCCCGGGCGGCTTCGGGCCGAGCGCCGCGAGGCAGCGTTCGAGCTTGTCGGGCAACCACCGGTCATCCGCATCCAGAAAAGCGATCAGGTCGCCCGTAGCTGCCTCGATGCCCCGGTTTCGGCACCATGCTGCGCCACGATTCACTGTTTCACGGATGAGACGCAATGCAATCTCGTTTCCGCAATGCGGTGGCAGTTCAAACTGCAAACCCGATGCGTCATCGACGACAATGATTTCCCGCGGCGCCACCGTCTGGCTGGAGATCGAGTCAATCGCCTCCCAAAGCAGATCGAGGCTGTTGTAGTGTGGGATTATCACACTGACGTCATAGACACTGTCGCAACCAGGCTCCATCCCATACCTCAAATCTGAAAAGCTTCAGATGAAAGCAAGCAATTTTCTGTTTCTATCCAACTGGCCGCTTTAAGATCTTAATTACTTTTATTCGCACAACATAATAATCGTAAGCAAGATTACTATCGGCCACAGCACAACAAGAACGGAGAGCGCAATACGCAGTGACGGATCGTAGTTCGCGCTATTCCCCCGCTTCAGTGGGTTGCACAACAATTCGGTGTCAATTGCGGGCGGCGGGCCGGTGATTGCATCGACGCGCAGACCAGTGTTCGTTTCACCGCTGAGCGACCGCGCGACGTCGTGTACTATGCGTCGCGGCGCAACCCGATACGGTTAGAATCAGGCAGCCCCGGCGCCTCTTGAACCTCATGTCCTCTTCTCTTCTAACTCGCCCCTCCGCGCACGAAGTGCACGTCTGGCAATGGAATCTCGACGCGCCAGGCGGCGATGCCGACCGGTACCGGGACATCCTGTCGACGCAAGAGCACGAGCGCGCCAGCAGATTCCGCTTCGAACGGCATCGCAATCGCTTCGTGGCAGGACGCGGTGAACTGAGGCTGCTCCTCGGTCGCTATCTCGGCCTTTCACCACGCGATGTCGGCATCGGTTACGGTTCGGATGGCAAACCTTTTTGCACCACGCAACCGCAGGGATGGCAACTCTGTTTCAATCTGAGCCATAGCGAGGCGGCGGCGGCGCTCGCCGTGTCGAACGGCTTCGACATCGGTATCGATATCGAACTGGCGCGCCCAATCGGCGAAGGCGTGCCACTCGAAGTCTTCTCCAATCTGGAGCGCGAGCAATTCGCCGCATTGCCGGACGTCGAGCAACAACGGGTCTTTCTCGAAAGCTGGGCGCGCAAGGAAGCCTGTCTGAAAGCGCTCGGCACCGGCTTCATGCTTCCACCGACGCATTTCGAGTTCGATCTTTGCATTCGCGGTGACACGTCACCGCGCTTCGTCGGCGGCGATGCGCAGGAAGCGGCGCGCTGGCAGGTCCGTGCGATCACCGCCAATGCGGCCTCTGCTTGCTTCGTCGCCGCCCGCCGCATCGGATGGTCGATCGTCGTCATGAATTGACGACAATGCCACATCTTTCTGCATAACTAACGAAATGCACTGAAACCGCCATCGGCCTGGCCAGCCGCGCGCTGTCGCGACCGATTCCCGCTGCCAGTGCGTGATGGCCAAGCCCACGTGATCGCACGCGCTCTGCTGCGTCGCATGACGCGACCGGGCCTGCGCCCTTCCCGCCCATTCGGTTTTCGGCGCGTGCGCCCGACACGCCCGGCACTCGCGTGTTTCCGCGATGTGTTGTTGCAACGCACGTGTGTGCGTCGGCGTACGGATAGGGAACCCGCAGAAGATTAACTTTCCAATACCGCAAATTTAGCGTT
>BBSL01000529.1 GCA_001319865.1 Burkholderia sp. E7m39
TCGGCATCAACAACGATGGCGCCGCTAAGGTCGGCTTCACGGCGCCGAGCGTCGACCGGCAGGCGGGCGCCATCGCCATCGCGCACGCGGAAGCCGGTATCGATCCCGCGTCCATCGGCTACGTCGAAGCGCACGGCACGGCAACACCGCTTGGCGACCCGATCGAATTCGCCGGTCTCGTGCAGGCGTTCCGCCTCGGCGGCGTCGAAGGCGGCCAGTTCTGCGCGCTCGGCTCGGCCAAGGCCAATGTCGGACACCTCGACGCTGCGGCGGGCGTGACGGGTTTCATCGCGGCGTCGCTCGCGCTGCGCAACCGCACCTTGCCGCCGCTCACGCATTTCCGCGCGCCGAACCCCGCTATCGACGTGACCAACAGCCCGTTCTACTTCAACGCGACGGCACGCCCGTGGGCGCAGGGCGCGACGCCGCGGCGCGCGGGCGTGAGCTCGTTCGGTGTCGGCGGGACCAACGTCCACGTGGTGCTGGAGGAAGCGCCCGCGCAATGCAGCGCGGGCGAGCCGGATGAAAAGCTGCAGATCCTGCCGCTCTCGGCGAGAAGCGCGGGTGCGCTCGAACGCGCGAAGGCCAACCTCGCGCAACATCTGGGCGCGAACCCGGGCGTATCGCTCGCCGATGTGGCCGCGACGCTGCAAACGGGGCGCCGCGCCTTCGCTCATCGCGCCGTCGTGATCGCCGACAGTCTCGAACAGGCCCAGGCCAAACTGCAAAAAGGCGCGATCGAAGCGCAGGCGCCGCAAGCCGCGCCGCCCGTCGTCTTCATGTTTCCCGGCCAGGGTTCGCAGTATCCGGGTATGGCCGAAGCGCTCTATCGCACCGAGCCCGTCTATCGTCAGTGGATCGACAAGGGTGCCGACGTGCTGGCGCCTCATGTCGGGCTGGACATCCGCACACTGATGTTCAGCGCCGTTGCGCAAGGCGACGACGCCCCGCATCCGATCCGTTCGACGCTCTACGCGCAGCCCGCGCTGTTCCTCGTCGAGTACGCGCTCGCGCAACTGTGGATATCGCGCGGCATCAAGCCGGCGGCCATGATCGGCCACAGTGTGGGCGAGCTGGTCGCCGCCTGCGTGGCCGAGGCGATTTCGTTCGACGACGCGCTGTATCTGATCGCCCGGCGCGGCGCCTTGATGCAGTCGGCCGAACCGGGCGCGATGCTGGTCGTGCGCCTGTCCGAGGCCGAGCTCAAGGCCACGCTGCCCGTCGACGTGGATCTCGCCGCCATCAATGCGCCGACGCTCAGCGTCGTGGCCGGCCCCTTCGCGGCCATCGAGGCGTTCGAGGCCACGCTGAAGGCGCGCGACATCGAACACAGGCGGCTGCATACGTCGCATGCGTTCCACTCGCGCATGATGTCCGGCGTCGTCGAAGACCTTGCCGCGGTCGCGGACACGCTTTCGTTCGCACCGCCGAAGATTCCGTATGTGTCGTCGGTGACGGGGAAATGGGCGTCGATGGATCAAGCCGTATCGGGACGCTACTGGGCCGGACACTGCCGCGACGTGGTGCGTTTCAGCGACGCGCTGGCCACGGTGACGGAGCAGGACAAGCCGTTGCTGCTGGAAATCGGTCCCGGCCGCACGCTGACGACCTTCGCGATGCAGGGCTTGCCGAAGGAGCGTTATCTGGCCGCGCTTGCGTCCCTGCCCGATTTCGCCGTGCGCGAGCGCGAGCTTCAAGTATTGGCCGAGACGACCGGCCGCTTGTGGCTGAACGGGGTCACGCCGGACTGGACAACTGTGCAGTCTGCCGGCGCCCGCCGCGTATCGCTGCCGACCTACCCGTTCGAACCGGAACGCCACTGGATCGAAGCACCCGCACCCGCAACCGCTGCTACACGCACCCCGGCGACGGCCGCCCACGTCATTGCCGCGCCCGCTACACCCGATGCCATAACCACGACTACTCAGACCACCATGGACCAAACCGTACAGATCGATCGCAAACCGCGTCTTGTCGCCGAACTGGCGTCGCTTCTTGCCGAAATGTCCGGCGAAGCGCCCGACATCTCCGATCCGGACGTGACCTTCTGGGATCTCGGTTACGACTCGCTGTTCATGGGGCAGGTCTCCCGCCAGCTGCGCCGCCGCTATGACGTCACGATCAGCTTCCGGCAGATCATGAGCGACTATCCGACGCTGCCCGCGCTCGCGCAGTTCCTCGATAGCACGTTGCCGCCCGACCCGGCACAGCCGGCAGCCGCCGAAGCCGCACCTGTCGCCGCACCCGTCGCCGTCGCGGCACCCACGGCGGCCGTTGCATCTGCACCCGCAGCCGTGGCCGCAGCGCCTGTGACGGCCGCGCCGTTCGTGCCGGGCGCAGCCACGGGCGACATCCAGTCGGTGATCCGCGATCAGATCGCGGCGATGCAGTCGCTGATGGCGCGTCAGCTCGACGTGCTGCAAGGCGCACCCGTGGCCGCTCCGCAGCCCGCAAGCGCCGTTCAGGCCGCGGCAGCGCCCGCGCCAATCGCAGCGCCAATCGCTGCGCCAATCGCGGCGCAAACCGCCGCCCAAACCGGCACAGGAGCGCCCGTCGCGATGGCCGCCGCCCAGCCGGCTGCCGCAACCGCACCCGCACGCGCGGCCAGCCCCGAAATCAAGTTCGAGGAAAACCGTCCGACGCGCTTTACCGCGTACAAGCCCGGCGCGAGCAAATCGGCGGAGATGACGGATGCGCAAACGGCGTTCATCCACGATCTGACCACGCGCTATTCGGCCAAGACGCCCAATTCCAAGGCTCGTACGCAATCCTATCGATCCGTGCTCGCCGATCCGCGCACGGCAAGCGGCTTCCGCGAGGAATGGAAAGAGCTGGTCTATCCGATCGTCGCGCAGCGCTCGAAGGGCTCGAAGATCTGGGATATCGACGGCAACGAATATATCGATATCGTCAACGGCTACGGCCAGACCGCGTTCGGCCACACGCCCGACTTCGTGGTCGATGCCGTCAACGTGCAGATGGCCGAGGGTTTCGCCATCGGACCGCAGTCGCCGCTCGCGGGTGAAGTCGCGCAGATGTTCGCCGACATGACGGGCCATCAGCGTGTGACGTTCTGCAACACCGGCTCGGAAGCCGTGATGGCCGCAATGCGACTCGCGCGCACGGTGACGGGCAAGGACAAGATCGTCTGCTTCGACGGCGACTATCACGGCCAGTTCGACGAAGTGCTCGTCAAGCCGGGCAGCGAAGCGGGCGTGCCGCGCGCGTTCCCGCTCGCCCCCGGCATCCCGCAGACGTCCGTGGGCAACATGGTCGTGCTGCCCTACGCGAGAACGGAAAGCCTCGAGTGGATCAAGGCCAACATCGACGATATCGCCGGGGTGCTGTTCGAGCCCGTGCAATCGCGTCACCCCAATCTGCGTCCGAAGGAATTCGTGCAGCAGCTGCGCGAAATCACGGCTGCCAATGAATCCGCGCTGATCTTCGACGAGGTCGTGACGGGCTTTCGCGTGCACCCCGCCGGCATGCAAGGCTACTGGGGCATCCAGGGCGACATGGCGACCTACGGCAAGGTGGTCGGCGGCGGCCTGCCCGTCGGCGTGCTGGCGGGCAGCGCGCAGTACATGGATGCGCTCGACGGCGGTCAATGGCAATTCGGCGACGCGTCCGTGCCCGAAGTCCCGCCCACCTTCTTCGCCGGCACATTCGTACGCCACCCCGTCGTGCTCGCCGCGATGAAAGCCGTGCTGCAGCATCTGAAGGCAGCGGGCCCGTCGCTGCAGGAAAACCTCGCGGCCCGCATGGACGGCCTCGTGCAGCGGATCAACGCGCACCTGGCGAAAGTCGGCATCGCAACGCGGGCAGAGTCGTTCTCGAGCTGGTTCTATGTCAGCTTCGCGGGCGAAGACCGGCTGGGCAGCCTGTTCTATCCCTACATGCGCTACCTCGGCGTGCACATCATGGAAGGCTTTCCCTGCTTCCTGACGACAAGCCATTCGGACGAAGACATCCGCAAGATCGGCGACGCCTTCATCGCAAGTATCGATGCGCTGCAACGCGTCGGCATTCTCGGTGACGCGCCGCAGGCCGCACCCGCGCAACTCACGCAGGCTCCCCTGACCGAGCCGCAGAAAGAAATCTGGATGTCGGCGCAACTGGGCAACGAAGCCTCGCTGGCCTTCAACGAGTCGTTCACGCTGGAACTCAATGGCAACCTGAACGAAGCCGCTTTCGAGCGCGCCTTCGCGGCGACGATGACCCGCCACGACGCGTTGCGCGCGCACTTCTCGCGCGTCGGCGACACGATGTTCGTGGATCCGGCGACGACCGTCCCGCTGGAGCACATCGACCTGTCGGGCCACGCCGATCCCGCCGCGGAACTCGCGACGATCGTCGACGCCGAAGCGCACGAGGTGTTCGATCTCACCCGTGCGCCGCTGGTGCGAGCCGCGCTCGTGCGGCTCGAAGCGCAGAAGTGGGCGTTCGTGTTCACGGCTCACCACATCATCTGCGACGGATGGTCGATCAACATCGTGCTGCGCGATCTGGAAGCGCTCTACTCGGCCGAAGTGTCGGGCAAGGCAGCCGAACTCGACGACGTGCAGAGCTTCCTCGCCTTCGCCACGGCGCAGCATCAGGCGGGCGTCGATCCCGACACGCGCGAGTTCTGGATGAACCTTCATCGCAACCCGGCGCCGCAGCTCGACCTGCCCGGCGATCGTCCGCGCCCGGAACTCAAGAGTTTCAACGGTGCGTCGACGACGCGTCATGTCGGGGCCGATCTGCTCAAGCAGGTGAAAACCGCTGCGTCGAAACAGGGCTGTTCGCTGTTCGCTGCGCTGTTCGGCGCCGCGCAAGTGCTGTTCGGCCGGCTGTCGGGCAACGACGATGTCGTGATCGCCGCGCCGATGGCAGGGCAAACGCAAGCAGGCGAAGCGCTGCTCGCCGGTCACTGCGTGAACTTCCTGCCCTTGCGCGTCAAATTCGATCGCAACCAGCCGTTCGCGGCGCACATGAAGGCCGTGCGCGACCATCTGTACGACGCGGGCGACCGGCAGAACTACACCTACGGCGCACTGGTGCGCGATCTCGGCATCAAGCGCGATTTCAACCGGCTGCCGCTGACCGACCTGCAGTTCAATCTGGAGAAGGTCGACGCGCAACTCGACATGGGCGGCGTGACCACGCGCTTCACGCCGAACGCGAAGGCATACAGCAACTTCGATCTGTTCCTGAACGTGATCGAATCCGCGCAAGGCCTGCGCATGGACTGCGACTTCAACACCGACGTCTATGACGAAGCGACCATCCAGCGCTGGCTCGGCCACTACGAAACCTTGCTGGCGGCGATCGCGCGCGATGCCGACACGACGATCGCGGCCCTGCCGTTGCTGAGCGACGCCGAGATTCATCATCTTCGCGACGAGCTGAACGATTCCCAGCGTCCCTACGACCTCACGCAGACTGCTTCGGCGATGATCGCCGCGCAGACGCGCCGCACGCCCGACGCGACGGCCGTGTCGGACGAATCGATGAGCCTCACGTATGACGGACTCGATGCCCGCGCGAACAAGATCGCCCGCCGGCTGGTGGCGGCGGGCATCGCACCAAACGGACGCGTTGCGATCGCGATGGACCGCACGGCGATGACGGTGGCCGCGATGATGGCCGTGTGGCGCGCCGGTTGCGCCTACGTGCCGCTCGACATGACGATGCCGGCCGCGCGCCTGCGCCAGATTCTCGACGGCGCCGGCATCGCCGCGATCCTCACCGACAGCAAGAGCCGCAGCGTGCTCGATGCAGGCGCGCATCGCGTGCTGGAACTGGAGGCGCTCCTCGCGCAAAGCGACGACGAAGCCGTGACGCTGCCCGTCGTGTCGGCAGAAGACTCGGCCTACGTGATCTTCACGTCGGGCTCGACGGGCGAGCCCAAGGGCGTCGACATCCCGCATCGCGCGCTGAGCAACTTCCTGCTGTCGATGGCGCAAGCCCCGGGCTTCACGGCCCAGGACCGCATCGTCGCGGTGACGACCTTCTCGTTCGATATCTCGGGCCTCGAACTGTTCCTGCCGCTGATCGTCGGCGCACAGACGTTCATTGCGGGCCACGAAGAAGTGCGCACCGGTTTCGAGCTGGTGACGCGACTGAAGGAGCAGGCAGCCACCGCCCTGCAGGCCACGCCGTCGCTCTGGCGCATGCTGCTCGAGGCAGGCTTCGAAGCGCCCGCGGGCTTCAAGATCCTGTGCGGCGGCGAAGGCTTGCCGCGTGATCTCGCCGACGATCTGCTGGCGACGGGTGCACAGGTGTGGAACCTCTACGGTCCGACTGAAACGACCATCTGGTCGTCCGCATCGCGTGTCGCGGCGAACGGGCCTGTCGTGATCGGCGCGCCGCTTGCGAACACGCAGCTTCATGTGCTGACAGAGGATCTGCAACTGGCGCCGCAAGGTGTCAGCGGCGAACTGTGGATTGGCGGCGATGGCCTCGCCAAGGGTTATTTCAACCGTACCGATCTGACGGATGCCGCGTTCAAAATGGTTGCCATCGCGGGCGCCGCGCCGCGCCGTCTGTACCGCACGGGCGATCTCGCGAAGCGCCTTGCCGACGGCTCGCTCCAGCATCTTGGCCGTCGCGACCAGCAGATCAAGCTGCGGGGCTTCCGCATCGAGATCGAGGATATCGAGGCTGCGTTGCGCAAGGCGCCGGGCGTGGCCGCCGCCGCCGTCGCGTTGCACACCGTCAGCGGCAACGCGCGCCTCGTGGGCTACATCGTCGAGGCGGATGCGGGCAACGCCGATCTGGGCGCCGTCGCGGCGCACGTGGCCGCTCAATTGCCGACTTATATGGTGCCGACGCTGTGGATGACGCTCGACGCCCTGCCCCAGACCGCCAACGGCAAGCTCGACCGCAAGGCGCTGCCCGTGCCGACGGCCGACATGGTGGCCACGCCCGCGCGTCAGCCTGCGCTGAAGGTGGTGCCGCCCGCTCCGGCGCCCGTCGAACCGGCTGCTGCCGAAGCCGCGCCGGCCGCACCGGCCGAACCAGCCGCCATGACGCCGACCCAGGCCACCATCGCGGCCGTCTGGGCAGACGTGCTCGGCCTCCCGCAGGTTGACATCGACCAGAAGTTCTTCAGCCTCGGCGCAGACAGCCTGCAGCTGTTCCGCATCGTCGCGCGCATGAACGAGCGCGGGCTGGGCGTCGATGCGCGCCAGCTGATGAGAAACGTCACGATCGCCGAACTGGCCGCGAGCCTCGATGGCACGCCAGGAGAAGAACCGATGGCCGCCCCCGCTGTGGCCCGTCCGTCGATTCTCAATTTCAAACGCAGGGTTGCACAGGGAGTCTGAGCGATGAACGGGTTAGCCTTTGCAATCGCGCCGGATCAGGACACCAAAGCGAGTTACGCGCTGTTCCCGGCAACCGCGTGCCAGGTCCGGTTCTGGCATGAGCAGAAGGCGTCGCCGAAGGCCTCGGCGCTCAACATCGCGTTCCGGCTGCAACTGTCGGGGCCGCTCGATGCCGCGAGCATCGAGCAGGTGCTGCGCGAGCTGATCGCGCGGCACGAGGTCTTGCGCACGGGCTTTTTGATGACGGGCGCGGGGCTGCGTCAGCAGGTCTGGAGCACGGCCCCGTTCCAGCTCGACGTGGTCGACCTGACGCGTCTGGACCACGAGGCCGCGCTTGCGGAGGCCGGGCGCGTCGGCGGGCAGCAGGCTCGTACGCCGTTCGCATTGTCGTCGCCCTCTTTCTTCCGGGCCGTGTGGTTGCCCAGATCGGGCACGCAAGGCGAACTCCAACTGACCTTCCATTCGCTCATCATGGATGGCTGGTCGTTCGCGATCCTCGTGCGCGAACTCGTGGAGGGACTGGCCGCGGTCCATGCCGGCCGTGATCCTGAACTCCCCGATGTCGAGCTTCATCATGGCGACTACGCGATGTGGAAGGAAGAGTTCCTTGCCGGCGGCGCGCTGGATCGCGCGCGTGCCCATTGGCGCAAGGAACTCGAGGGCTTCAGCCGTTTCGACGTGCCTGGCGATCGTCCCCGGCCGCAAGCGCGACGCTTCCAGGGCGTCATCCGTTCGATTCTGTTGCCCGCTGCGCTGAGCGATCGCCTGATCGCCGCGGCCAAAGCCCAGGGCGTCACGCTGTTCAGCGTGGCGGCGGCAGGCCTCGCGGTGGCGCTGCAAACCGCGTCGGGCCAGACGAAGGTCGCGATGGGCACGCAGATGTCGGTGCGCGACCAGCAGGAGCTCGAGGGTGTGGTCGGCCCGCTCATCAACACGGTCATACTGCGCCTCGACGTGCCTCAGGGAAGCACCGTTGCTGCCGTGACGGCGCAGTGCGGCGCCAAGCTCAGCGACGCGATCGAACATCTGCACCTGCCGTTCGAAGCGATGATGGAGATGGCAGGCGAAGTGTCCGATGGCGATCGCCCGCCACTGTGCTCGGTCAACTTCGCCCTGCAGCAGAGCTTTGTTGGCGGCGGCGACGAGGTTCGCCGCGGGGAGTTCGCCGCGACGACCTCGCCTTCGTTCAACGCCGGTGCGCTGTACGACCTCAACTTCTTCATGGTGCGCCGGCCGGAAGGCTGGCGCATCTCGTGCGAAGGCGACACGGACCTCTATGACATCGAGACGATAGACGGACATCTGGCGAAGTGGCGCGAGATGCTGGAAACCGTCGAGATCGACGCGAAGCTGCCCGCGGCGCCGGCTGCCGCGAAAGCTACGGCGACTTTCGTGGCGGGCGTCGGCAACAGCGGTTTCATGAGTCAGACCGAACTGGAAGCGAAAGCGCGCAATACCGTGCGCTTCAACGAGAATGCGCCGGGCACGCCCATCATCGTCCTCAACAATACGGCCGTGTTCTATGAACTGGCCCGGCAGATCGGCGCCGAACGCCCCATCATCGATATCCCGATGGTGCCGGAAGGTGCCCCGCGCGAGTTCCCGCAGCGCGCATTCGAGGACGTCGCCGCGGACGCCGTGCGGCTGATCAGGCTGGCCCGGCCCCACGGCCCGTATATCCTGATGGGGCACTGCGTGCTCGGCGCACTGTCGCTGGAAGCGGCCCATCAGCTCAGGCGCGAAGGCGAAACGGTGGAACTCGTCATTCTCAACGATTCCTGGTGCCCGGGTTATCGCGAGTCGATGCCCTGGCACGACCGGCAACTGCGCAAGATGCAGGTGCGCGCCGACAACATTCCGCGTGACTTCCGCAAGGCGCTGCGGGGCGAGACCTCGATGGTCTCGTTCCTCAGCCAGTATCGGATCGTCCGCTGGCTCGGCGTTGCCAACCTTGCGCTCAAGCTCGGCCTGATTCAGGGCAGCGCTTCCGAGCATATGGTTTCGGAGAATCGCTGGTACATCGAATATCTGCTGGCGCAGCAGGCGCGGTATCGTCCTGCCCCCTATGACGGCAACGTGCAGATCTTCCGCAGTGGCCAGGTGCTCAATGGACGCCTGTTCGCGCACGACCTGGGATGGGAGGCAGTCGTCACGGGCAAACCGGACAACCTGGTCGTCACCGAGGTGCCGGGCATGCACGATCAGATCTTCCGCGCGGCGGGTGCGGCCGTCATCGGCAAGCAGTTGCGTGAGCGCCTCGCGGGCATCGAGGCCGACGCGCCGACAGGGTCCTGAGCCGTGCCGAAGCCTGGCTTCGGCGCGAGATAGATAGGAACGCCATACCTTGCTGACCGATCGGATGAGGTGGTTGGGCTATGTCTCGTTTGCGTAGAGTGTCGCTGGTCGTGTTTTGCGGTG
>BBSL01000530.1 GCA_001319865.1 Burkholderia sp. E7m39
GATTTACGTCAGGCTGGCGGGAGCCGAACTGTCCCGCAAGCCGGCTGCCGCCGTTGCCAACGGTCAGACGGTGCCGTCCGACCGGATACGGCTTGCCGTGCTCGGCGATTCCGACAGCCAGTCCTACCACGACACGCGGATGTCGAGAGATCCGAACGCGCGCGGCGGCCCCTGGCGCGCGACCACCTGGCAGTGGACCGAGGTCCTGGCCCGGCTACGCGGCGACCAGATCGATCAGGGCCAATGGGGCGCCTGGGGCACCAACAAGTATCGCGCGTACTTCGACGAAGCGTTCGGCTCGCTCGCTCGGGCGCCGGCCAAGGAAGACTACCGCTACAACTTTGCCATCAGCGGCGCCTGGTCCAACCAGTTGATGGGACACCCGATGCGTCAGGCAATCCGTCTTGTCGCGCTGATGGACACCGAGCCCCAAGCCTGGAAAGGCGGCGTCGTGCTGATCCGGATCGGTATCAACGACGTCGGTTCGCACGAGGTCCTCGACGCCATGGCGGGTGATCCGAATGGCCCGTTTCCCACACAGAGGATCAACGCCGCGCTCGGGGAAATCGGCAAGGCCGTCGCCCTGATCCGCAAACACCACCCAGATACCTACGTGCTGCTCATCGGCATCCTCAGCAACGCAGACTGGTCGGGGGAGTTCGACAACTGGCAATCCGCCAGCGCGATCGCCAATATCGATGCCGGGCTGAACCGCTTCGACGACGGCTTGCGCAAGCTGGCCGCGGTGGATCACCATGTCGCCTTTCTTGGCGATCGCGCCTGGTTCGCGAGCCTGTGGGGCGCGCGGGACGAGCGCGGCCGTCCGCTCTATAAGACCGTGCATCTTTCGCCCGGCTGGGCCATTACGAATACGTCCGGCGACGATCCGCACAACGCGGCCACCTCCGACGGTCATGCAGGCGTTGTCTGGAACGCCCTCTGGGCGCAGCATCTCGTCGCATCGCTCAACACCGCGTTCGGCTTGCATCTCAAACCGATCACGGATGCCGAGGTGATCGACTTTCTGCGACCGAGCTTCAAGGCGAGCCAACGATCCGCCTCGGAACGATCGACCTCAGCAGCGGAAAACTGAGCTGGCCCAAACCCCGACCCGGGGACACGAAAGCTGGCCGAAAGCGGTCCGGTCTCGCGTCGGTCCGGCCCGGCAAATACCCCGCCCTCCGTACGCCCACGCACAAACACGCCATCCTTCATTGTTCACAATGGGCCGCAGAGTCGTGCAGGCGCGTCCTCGCCTCGCATCGACTGGACCGACATACAGAGCTCCGCGCCGCGACACACAGGCCGCACATGGAGCCGGTGAATCAAACACAGCGTGACTGCTGAGAGGATGGCCCTTCGTGAAGTCTCTCCCACGTTTGCTGCAAGAAGCGCAGAGCACCCTGCTTTGCGTCGATGCCTTCGATACGCTGCTGCTTCGCAAACCCGTGTCGCTGGAGCAGCGCCTGTTGAAAGCGGCGAAGCTGTTCTGCGAACGTCTCGCGCTGCGGCCGGACGAACTCGCGCCTCATGCGCTCGCCCGGCGCCGGCGCCAGCTCGAGCAAATCGCTCACCGTGCGCGCAACGTCGCCGGACACGGTGAAGTGCGCCTCGAAAGCATCGCACTCAGCTTGCTGGAACTTGTCCATATCGACACCACCTACGTGCCGGAATGGATCGCCTGCGAACTCGCGGTGGAGCGCGAATGCCTCGTGCCGAACGTGCCGTTGATACGCGCGCTCGAACGGCTCCGCGCAAGCGCGATTTCGCTGCGCGTGGTGAGCGACACGAGCTTGTCCGGCGACGCGCTGCGGCAACTGATTACGGCGATCTGTCCGCCCGGACTTCAATGGGACGCCGTCCATACGAGCGCCGACCTGCAACTCACGAAACGCGACGGGACCATCTTCGCGGCAGTGTCGGACGCAGCCGGTGTTCCGCTGTCGAAGATGGCACACCTCGGCGACGACCCCGTCGCGGACTGCACCATGCCGCGACGCTGCGGTATGACGGCAATCCTGCGCCCGCGTTCCCGCCTGCACGTAGCCATGCTGCGCGCCAACGCGGTGCTCGCGCGCGGCCAGTCGCAATGGCATCACGGGCGGCACCGCCAGGCTCAAAAACGCGTGAAGGGTCGCGACTCACGCACGGCAGACGATACCCTCGTCCCCGACGTGCTAGGCCCTGTGTTCGCCGAATACTGCCGCAGACTGCATGTCTACCTCCAACAGACGGCGGCCATCGAAGGCCCCGTGGTCGCGCTCTTCTGCGCGCGCGGCGGACTGGGCCTCCAAAAGCTCTACGAGCTCTACGCCGCGCAATGTCCCGCGCGCGGCGATATCCGCGTCCAGCCTCTGATGATTTCGCGGCTCGTCGCGGCACGAGACGCTTTCGTGTATGGAGGAGACGGCGTAGTCGACGAACTGGACTATTCCTTCGAGGTGCGTAAGGTCTCGGCACTTGCACGCGCGCTCACTGGCGCCGATATGGCGCCCAACGGCAGCTACGCAACCGTGCGCGAGTTTGTCGACGCGCTGCGCGACGGACGCGAGCCGCATCTGCACGAACAGATCGTCGAGCAAGCCGGGCGATTCCGCGAAGTGTGGCAAAGCATCACCGCGGGCCGGCAGGGCATCGTGTTGTGCGATACCGGGCTTTATGGATCCACCTTCAAGATGCTCATGCAGAGCAAACTCATCGACCGCGGCCATTGCGTCCAGCTCGCCCGCAGCGACTACAAGCATCTTGGGCGCGAGCACTTTCCGTCCGTGACCGGATTGTTGACGGAGCGCAACGGCTACAAGCCCGGCGACTCCATATCGTCAGTGCTCGCGTTCTGGCATCTGATCGAAAGCCTCGTCGAGCCCGATCTCGAAAGCGTGCGACGCTTCGACCGACGCGCCGACGGCAGTCTCGTCTCGAACCTGGAAACGCAAGCCTGGCAACAGAAACTCGTCAGCATGCCGGACCCGCAATTCGAGGAAATTGCCGACTATGTTGCCCGGAGCGCGAAGCGGCTCACAAGGGACACGTCGCTTGCCGAATTCGAACTGGCAGCCAAGACCCTTGAGCGCGTGATCATGTTTCCGGACCCGGAACTGGTCAACCGGCTTGCCGAGCGGGATCGGTCGCTCGATTACGGACGCGACGACACGGTCAAGGTCACCGGTCCGAACCTCAGACAAGCCAGCGCATGGACGCGGCTATTCGTCGCAAAACAGTCGCTTTGGCCGAGCGGAGCCGTGGTGCGCGCCTTTCCGCACTCGCACCGGCTCGTGCAGAAGACGATCAGACTCGGCTACACGGTACGTTCATGGATCAGGTGAAGCCATCCAAAACCCGCGCGGAGCTCGCCGCGACGTACATCGCGTACGTCGTCCGTTACGTCTATCCGCTGCTGCTGCTGCCCTTCTACGGCAGAACGCTGGGCCCGGCGGGCTACGGCATCGTGCTGGCGGGCATGTCGCTGTCGAACACGCTCTGGCGATTCGTGAATTTCGGATTCCCTACGGTCGGCGGCCGCGATACGGTGTACGCCAAAGACCGCACCGAACGCGCGGCAATCCTGTCGAGCCACATGACAGGCCGGCTGCTTTTGTGCGTCCCGACCGCGATCTTCGGGCTCGGCGCCGTAGCGTTCTCCCCCGTGCTGTCCGCACACCCGATGCTGGGCTGCACGACGGTGCTGCTCGGCCTGCTCGCTGCGTTCAACCCGGGCTGGTATTACACAAGCACGGGACGCGCCCTGACAAGCATTCTGATCGAGGTCGTCGGCTTCATCACATCGCTCGCCCTCATTTTTCTGTTCGTCCATGAACCATCCGACCTCTCACGGGTTTTCTTTCTACTGCTGGCCTCGTGCATCCTGCAAACGGTGCTCGGCTTTGGCGCGATCCGACGGGAGTTTTCCGGCTGGTTTTCCTCGATCCGCGCCGGCATCGACCTGATCCACCGCTCGAAGATCATTTTCATTTACACGGGTACGTCCGTACTGCTGGTCACCGCCTCGACCTACCTGCTATCCGTGCTCGCGCCCGCTGCCGACGTCAGCGCGTTCGGCGTGGCGGAGCGCCTGATCGCCGTCGCGCTCAGCCTGACCGTCCCCGCGTCGCAGATTCTCATCCCTAAGGTCACGTATCTCGTCGGCGTAGACCCGGCGAAGGCCAACCGGCTGGCATGGCGCATTTTGGCCTTCTTCCTTGCGGGCTCACTCGTCGGCGTCGCCTGCACGATGGTCCTCGCCGACTGGCTGGTGCCGCTCGTGTTCGGCAAAGGCTTTCAGTCCTCCATCCCCGTGCTGAAATTTTTCGTGCTGGTCTTGCCGCTGAGTATCGTCAACCAGGTCATCGGCCTCTATTTCCTGGTTCCCCGGCATCGCGATCGCCTGCTCGCACGCGCGGGCGTGGCGACTGCGATCGTCGGCATCATCGCTGCGATTCCGCTCGCCAGCCATTGGGGGGCGGATGGGCATGGTGGCCTCGCGTCTGCTGGGAGAACTGACGCTGCTGACGACGCTGCTCGTCTCTCTGGTGCGCTCCGGTTTGATCAGCGAGATCTTTGCGGCCGGCAGCCCCGTTCTCGTGCTGCGTCCGGGAGAAAAAGGATGACATGGGATCTTTGATGAGCGTAAGGCCGCGAAGCCTGTAACGCTGCGAGCGCCTCAAACCACGGTCGCGGGATGAGTCGCTAAAGGTTGATCGAGCGATTGCTCAAGCGCGGCCCGGGCGTGTGTAGTTGCCTTGAACAGCCGCAGGCGCAAGCTGCGAAACAGCTTGTCCGGCGGCGGCCGATTCCCGGCCGTCAATGGTTTCGCCCGCAGCCCTCGTGCAGTCTCGCCCGACGGACCCCTGCAGTCAGACCACCACGCAACTCAAATTCCGTCGTGGTAGCTGGATCTGATCTTTACCAGACCTCTATTCCAGACACGCAGCGTTTGAAGGAAATCATACACGCCACGGAAAGGTACCTTTGCTCTTTGAACCCAGATCGATTTAGGTCTCCACTCAGCTCTCTCCTCTCCTATCACGGATGCAATCCCCTTCTTTCCACTTTTTAGCCAAACATCCTGGATGCACGGCGCGGGGTGCAATTGATAGATGTGCGTCGCTTCGAGATCGCCACTAAACATGACAAGATCGACCGCGCGATCAGAGGATGCAAAACGCTCGATCATCTTGCGGCATCCATCTCTCGAGATCAAATAGGCGCCAGCACCCGTGTGATTGCTTCGTAAGCGGTGCAGTCCCGTGCGAGCCGACAGATTCAGGCCTTTTCGATCAATGATGATGCCAGCCAGGGAAGTTTCCATTTTGACAATGTCATAACGGAATCCCCGTGAAATTTTCTCGTTCAGGGAATCGATAAGGCTTCTCGCATCCCGGCAAAAATGAACGTCGTCTTCGAGCACTAGCGCGTCGTCAATGCCTTCCTCCACCACCTTTTTCCAGATCGAATAATGACTGAGCGCAGCGCCCTTTTCGCCCGCGCTACACGTGCCGCGAAACAGCGGCAACCCCAGCGTTCGACTCATTTCTTCTACCTGTACCGGCCCTAAGGCGGGGAATCTTTCCCAGGTGTAGCCCAGCCTGTCGATCTGAGCAGTCATGTGGCTCAGTCGATCTGTCGACTTGTCGAGATTGATGACGAAGATCTTCATTTTCTCTACGGTCCCAAGTTAGCAATGCTGCGTGGCGCGCGCGGATGTCGGCACCGGCGTGTCTCAGCACACGGTGGCGTACGCTATGAACCAGCGTAAGTTCTTTGCCGAAACCTTTCCGTGGGCTGCACAACAATTTCTGGGGAAAGGCCCCGCCGCGACGTTAGCTGGGCACGCCCTGCAAGCCAGGCACTGCGTTGTCCAACGCACACAGTCGTCCCGGCCGGGCCGCTAGACTCACTGACAGCAATGGCCACACTTCGGGGCGACGACCTCGCCGTTGTGGGACAGAAAATCTGGGGGTGCGATGGGGACGAAAAACAGCAGATACGATGCACTCGACGGGTTGAGAGGCGTCGCGGCCATCGCAGTGATGATGTCGCATTTCACTCAAGAGGCATTCAAGAATGCCTATGTGGCCGTCGATCTGTTTTTCATGCTGAGCGGCTTTGTCATTGCCCACTCTTATGGAACACGGCTCCTCGGTGGAATGACGGCGATCGAATATATAAAACGGCGTGTTATGCGGCTGTATCCGATGCTGCTTATTTCCCTGCTAATCGGACTGCCTGTGCTGATCGGGGCAAGAATGCTCAGCCTGTCGACCTATCCGATGCCGAGTGTCATTTCGGCAACCATCCACAATCTGTTCTTTACTCCGTATATCGGCCATCTCGGCAATGCGAACATGGCGATTCCCGGCGCCGTTGCTACCGCCGATTTCACGATCGGCGAGATATTTCCGGTGAATCCCCCCGCGTGGTCGCTTTTCTTCGAAATGGCGGCGAGCATCGCCTTCGTGATCATCGTACGGCTGAGCCGTTCCACGATGTTCAAGATCATCGTCGTCAGCGGCCTCATGTTTCTGATCACGGGGGCGCTGACGAGTTTCGAGAGCCGTGGGCACTCGATCGTCGATTTCTCGCAAGGCTGGGCGGGCAACAGAATGGATGGCGGGTTCTACCGTGTTTCATTCGGTTTCGTGGTTGGCGTCCTGCTATACAACCTGAAAAGCACCGGCGTCGATCTCCGTATCATGGACGCCCTGAAACAGGCGCTTCGCAATTCATACGGCCTGTATATCGTCGCGCTCGCGATGTTTCTGTTCCCGATGTCGCTTCGCGGCGTGTACCCGGCGTTCATTATTTTCTGTGTTGCACCGTGCCTCGTGATGGTCGGTGCGAAGCTGTCGTGTGCTTCGACCTTCGAAGCGAAAACCGCGCAATTTCTCGGTTGGCTCTCGTATCCAGTTTATCTCCTGCATTTTCCGATAGGCCGGGCCGTGTTCATGCTGTTCGGCAAACCGAACGAGCCGGCGACAGTCCCGATCGTCGTCGCATGTGCAGTGACGCTTGTGAGCGCGATCCTATTGACGAGATTCGTCGAGGAACCCATCCGCGCCTTCCTGACGAAGAGACTTGTACCGCGGCCCGCAACGCCTTTGGTGACGCCCAGCGCAATGACGGCGGATCAGAAGGCCGGATGACCGTCTGATTGCGCGTGAGGGGGTAATCGCACGTCCCTTTGGCAAAAGGGGTATCAGTTCGCTTGAACTACCTGACGACTCGCCCGCCGTTCGCAGACCACGAAGATCACACTCGTATTGGCGAACTGCATCCGTAGAGCGTTATCGACGACGCGCGCGCGGAAGACACCCATGGCCGCCGCGAGCTGCTTACGAAGCACTTCGCCCGCACCCTGTCCTGCTCTTTGACCACCTTCACGACCGCAGCGAAATGCCGAATCTCGACGCAAGCAACGGCCGCTCAACGCGGCCTCATGTCAGTGCCGTTCGGCGAATCCGCGATCTCTTGCTCTCTAGCCAGGCAAGTAACGGCTTTTCCAGGTACAGGTGAACACCGGCTGCAAATGCAACCGCGAGGCACGCCACGCAGAATGCCGCCAGATAGAGGCTGAACGCACTATGAAACGCCCCGGCTTTGACGGCCTTCGCGAATACATTCATCCAGTATCCATGCGTCAGATAAAGCACATAAGACGCGTTGCCGAGCACCGTCAAGGTACGGCCAATCCGACTGCCACTATCTTCCGTTTGCACGAATGCGGCCACGAGAAGTGTCGCCGGAAGCCCCCAGGCCCACCATCTGAACGAGGGCGACAGGCCCGATGTCGTTTCATCGGGCGAGGCCGCAGAAGCCCACCAGAAAAGGGCAACACACGTCAGCAACACCACGCACCTGATATGAGGGGGGCTTAATTCAGGCAGCCGCGTACTGATGCCGCCAAGAAAGATGCCGCACATAAATTCGATGACGAGTGGGTTCCCGTAGTACTGGGCCTGCGTGGTGGAGCCGACCATATTGAGCGCGACGGGCACACCCGCGAGCAGGGCGACAATCAACGCCGCACGATACCGTTGCCACGGGAGACACAGCGCCGCAGTACAGATGAAGGTAAAAATAAAGCTCATAGACTAGCGTCCACGCAACGCCCATGACCTGACCAGACGATGTCGTGGGCGGAAGCAACAGCACAGACTCGACGAGGCCGATGGCGTCGATCTGCACGTGCCGGTATGCGATTCCGCTGCAAGACAGCGCAACCACAATGACAAGGCATCCCCAATAGGGCGGCATGATTCGCGTGAGGCGACGGACGAA
>BBSL01000531.1 GCA_001319865.1 Burkholderia sp. E7m39
GTCGTATGCCACATCACCAGTCCACTGATGACAAAAAAGATGTCGACTCCGCACGCTCCGACGCGCTGCGCGGAAGAAGAAACGAGCGCCAGCGGACTTCCCGAAGCCTCTTCGAGGATATGGTGTGCCAATACCGCAAAGGCGGCCAGAAAGCGCAGATGTTGCACCCCGTAGAGTCTGGTATGGCGTCCCATAGATATCGTCAAAGAATTCAGGCGATTGCGGAAAGGCCGCCCCGGAAGAAGCAGCCTTGGTGGCCCCGTTCGTAACTGGGCGATTCTCCAGCTTGTTCGGGGACGCTCGATTGATTCGGTTGGCAGGTCGGTGCGTCGGTAAACCGCGCGCATTCGAAGCGTTTAACACACCCGCCAACATGGCGCCCTTCGTGCGCCAGGCTCTCTCAGGTTCCCGCCTGCCGGGTTCCTGCCGAAACGCCCTCCGCGGCACTCCCTTTGCCTGGCCGCGCCCGCAGCAACCCACGGCCAAAACGCATGGTCGGTATTTCGAACTTGTGGTAAGACAGGATCGCAAAGCCCACCGCGCAGGGTACGAAGATGGCGAAAAACGACACGACGCGCAGCACGGGCCCCACGGGCAGATGGCTTACCAGCAGCGACGCGGCGCGCATGATGAAAAGGTGCGTCAGATACAGGCTATACGACGCATCGCCGATCAGCAGAAGCAGCTTCGGATACTGGATATCGCGGCTGCCCATGACGACACCCGCGAATATCGCCGCAGCGGGCGGGCCCCACATGAGGCCGCGCATGTCGAATGTGCCGTCTGCGGACGGCCCCGTGAGTAGCCAGCCGGTCACGCCCAGCACGATCAGCGCGATTTGCGCAAGGGCGCCAATCCGGAATCCCGACAGGCGCAACTGCGCGAACACTACGCCGAACACGAATTCAAGGATGATCGTATGAGTCCAGCCTCTCAGGATGAGGTACTCGGGCTTCATCAAGAGACCGAGCGCGACGAGCGTCACGAATATCACCACCACGGCAAGATAAACGCGCCGGATACCGAGCAGCAGCACCAGCGAAATGACGGCATAGAAGAACATCTCGAAGTTCAGCGTCCAGCCAAGCCCCAACACCGGTTCTGGCGCACCCGTCAGCGGGTTCGTGGACGGCACGAAAAATAGCGAGCGCACGACGTACGCGACCTCGTAGCAGTTCTTGTTCTTGAGTGCGGGCAGCGCGAGACCGATGCCGACCGAGAGCAGCGTCGCCACCCAGTAGAGCGGCACCACGCGCACGATGCGATCGCCGAGAAACCATCTGGCCGTCGTGCTCCCGGAGCGTTGCCCCGAGATGATATACATCATCACGAAGCCGCTGACGACGAAGAAGATATCGACGCCGAACAGCCCCTTTACGTTGATGAGCGGCCACAGTTGCGATGCGGGTGCGCCACGGTGGCCCACCTCGGCCGCCGCGTGGCAAAACACCACCAGCGAGGCCGCGACTGCGCGAAGCACCTGCACCGAGTCCAATCTCTTCATTGCACTGCCCTCCAAACCTGATTCGCGAGCCAGCGTGCCGGCGTCGGCATCTGACAAAGCTATTCTTCTATGCGTTTCGCCGTGCTTCGACCGTGCGGCTTCCGATTCCTGTCACCATCGCGAAGTGCGCATGACGGCCGGATAGCGAAGCACGCACCACTGATGCACCTGTCGCAATCTACCGGGCGCGCCGTGCGGGAGACCGACCGAAAAGCCACACACCGCCAACGCGCGCGAAGCGAACCACCTTACACTCGTACTTCGGAACAGGCTCGTGACCAGTCAGGCGGGCACCACGGTTTTGACGGCCTCGAACAGATTCCGCGCCGCCTGTTTCCAGGTGAAGCTGTCAGCCCGCTGACGCCCAGCCGAGACCAGAGATTGACGCACCGCTTCATCGTCGAGCACGGTTCGAATCGTTTGGCTCCACTCGGAGGGATCTAAAGGGTCCGCATAAAGCGCGGCCTTGCCGCAGACTTCCGGAAGCGCGCCAGATGGCGCGACCACCACCGGACAGCCCAGCGCCATCGCCTCCAGCGGCGGCAAACCAAACCCTTCCGTCAAAGACGGGAACGCAAGCGCGCCGGCATTCACCATCAACCCCACCAGTTCCGAGTCGGTGACCCGTCCGGCAAATCGCACATTGGGCGGCACGACATGCCCGAGGTTCTCGAACTCGGCTTTCGTCGCGCCGCCGAACAGAACGAGCGTGACGTCCTTCAGTTCAGGCTGCGCGAAAGCCTTGAGAAGGATGGCGATGTTTTTGTGCTTCTGCGTGTTGGCGAGCGCGAGGACAAAGCGCCCTGGTGTGAGTTTCAATGCCGCGAGTTGTCGCTCATCCGGCGGCACCTGCAGCACATGATCGCAGCCATTGTGGACGACAACGATCTTGTCGGCACTGGCAACGCCATAGCGCACCAGCTCGCTCCGCGAGAACTCGGACACGGTGACGATGAGCTTGTGCCGTCTGCCGATAAAAAAGAACAGAAACTTGTACCACAGCCGAAAACCCAGCGAATACGACTCCGGTGTGGAATAGACCTGGGCGTCGTGTATCAGCGTCGCGCAATCGCGATGACACAGCGGCCCGAGATTGCACAGATTGAGAATGAAGTCCTTTCTGCGAGCCAGGGGGAAATAGCATTGCTCCCACGCTATCCGGTGTATCCGGCGAATCAGCGGATTGTCCTGAACGCACAAGATCTTCCGGTACGACGGGACCTTGACGCGATCCCTGACGACAAGCGCGTAGTCTGCGGCATAGCCGGACTGCTCTGCAATCAGGTCATCCGTTGCTGCAATGAGTTGCTCGGCTACCCTGTGCACGCCGCTAGGCGGTGCATCAAAGAACTTGCCGTTAAACGCCATTGTCCTGGACACACGGTTTCGCCCCATTGCGTTCATAGTTTTGCCGCCCGCTCAGGCGTGAGCCTGCCTCGCACAAAGTCCCACAAGCCGATCAGATTGCCGCCCAGCCGCCCCCGGCGATCGACCCAGGGTTCTGGTGCAAAGCTGCGCACGACATTGCTCGCGACATTGCGCAGCACATGAGCGAGCGCAGCGCGCAAGGGCATGGTCTTCTTTCTTGCCAGATAGAGCGGGTTGATAACCTGCGAATAGCCGAGCTTGCGGCCGGACACCCTGCCCCGCTTGACGCCAAGATGCACGCCGAGTGCCGTGTTGATGCGCACGACACGACCGCCCCGATTCCAGATCTGTCCACCGAAGTCGCGATCCTCCTGCCAGCCATAGAGAACCAGACGCTCATCGAATCGAAGTCCGGCAATGCTGCGGGCGCGAAACGCCATGTTGCATCCGTAGGGGCCGCCCGTCGAAACGACGCTAAGGTCTTCCGGCACGTCTGTCGTCCTTGCCAGGATCGCCTGTCCTTCTTCAATGGAATAACCCGGGCCATGGATGCCATCGGCGAGTACTGTACCCGTGACGGCGGCAATGGCAGGATCGCTATCCAGGGTCTTGAGCACTTCCGCGATCCATCGGCTGTGCATCAGGAAATCATCGTCCAGCAGGACCACGACGTCGAAGTCGTCCGGCACGTGCTTTAACGCATGATTGCGTTGCGCGGTAAGGCCGGGCTGGCCCTTGATCACGAGCAATCCGGGCCGGCTGGCGAGCGCGCCGGCATCCTCGTCCGATACACAGGACACGATGATCAGATCAGGTTGCACGGTCTGCCAATTGACGAAGGCGACGACACGTTCAAGCACTTCGGCGCGCCCGCGTGTGGCGAAAATCAGGCAGACCTTCGCCTGCCCGGCGGACGATGGCGGACTCATTTCCCCGGACGGGGCTACTTGCGGACAGACAGTCGGATTCAACATTCACCTCGTCGGCCAATGCATGCTTTTCTGGCAGCCGGAAAACAGGAGTCCGTCTTGCGCGGGATTCGATCGCCCGACCGCGCCAACGGAGCAAGCCATGCCAGCCAGCACCTCGGGGTCCATGCTATCGATGCCGCAGATTCGGCACTGCTGCCTACCCCACGCAAATGCATCCATCCTGATGCCGAGGCGTGTGCTGCCTGCGCAACGGCACATGGCTACAGGAAACTACACCCGGCAATCACCCCTGAATGCGCCGCGTGGCCCATCCGTGACGCCTGTGCACGCGCCTGGGCGCACGCTGCGAAAGCGCGCTCGCTGCGGCCGCAAACAGATAGAAGGTCGAGCCCAGTTCGAACACCCCGGCTGCAAGTGAAGCGACGATCAAGGTCGCGAGCATGCCGTGCCGTGCCGCGTGGCAGACGGCCCGTTCCGTCAATGGGTAATGCGACGACACGGGCGGCAGCAGCGTTTTGACAAGGAACATCCCGTAGCAGATCACACCCACGACCCCGAGGTTTGCCAACACCACCACGAGGAAGCTCGATGCCCGAATGCTGCCCAGTCCCACCCCTATCCCGTATGTTTCGAGGAAGTTGGTCACGCCTTGCGTGTTCCAGCTCATCCGCTCGATGCCGGACGAGCTATCCGCCTTGCTCATGACGGTGGTGTCGACGAAGTCGGCGAGCGCTTTGGCCACGCTTGGCATGAAGAGGATGACGTAGAGGGTGCCAAGCACGCCCGCGCAGGCGGCGATGATCCACATGCGCTGCTGGCGCTCGACGGCGCCGGGCGCGACGCGACCGGGCCGGCTGATGATCTGGATGCACATATACGCTGCCAGCCCGACATAGGCCGTGCTCGAAGTGGACATCAGCAACAGGGTTCCCGTCGCTATTGCGAGCGCCCCCGCCAGTTTCGGACGATAGTCGAGCAGCCAGAGATTGAGGCAAAACACGAACAGCGGCAGCGTAAAACTCGAGAACGCCGAAGTCTCGGCGAACGTGCCGGTGATACGCACCAGTCCGCCCAATTCTTGTCCG
>BBSL01000532.1 GCA_001319865.1 Burkholderia sp. E7m39
AGCAGGAAAATGCCGTTCGCGAGCGCCCGGTATGCGCCGCGATATTTGAGAAACGCATACATACAGGCATACACGACGAGATCGCCAATCAGGTAGATCGCCTGCGACAGATTACCGGAAACGGGGCCGAGCGGTTGCACGACTGCAGCACCCGTGAGACTGCGGTCGACCGGGAACACGGAGGTCGAGCCCTGCAGCAGACGAGGCAGCATGATCGCGCCCGCGACACCCCAGACGCAGGTACAGAGTAGCCAGAAACCCGGCCTTTCCATCGAGAGCGCGTCGCCGACCCCCTTTCCACCAACAAGATTGAACGCCCTCAGCGCGAAGAAAATAAGAAAGAGTTGCGCCGGCATGATGCCGATGCCGCCCAGATTCAGCGCAAGCGTCATTGCGAACAGCGAAAACGCCGCCATCGCGTAAATGGCACCGCGAAACGACGTATAGAGCACCAGCAGCCCGATGACGATGACCAGGACTCCGTATATTGACGGCACTGCTTCACCTCCCGTCCGCTCACTTCGCTCACCCGTGAACGGTTCTATAGTTGCACGGCTCAGGCAGAGCGCCAGCGGCGAATCTCCGGCAGGGGATCGGCGGGTACTCTGCTGGCTTCGACCGCGCGCTCCACCACGCCCAGGAACTCGCGCCTGAACCGTTCCTGGGTGAAGCGCAGCGCATTGCGGCGGCACACTTCCGCGCGGAACGGCGGGGACTGTTCGAAGCGCTCCACCGCGTCGACAATGGAAGCCACGCTCTGTTCATTGAAAAAGAGCCCCGTCGCCCGTTCGGGGTCCTGCGATTCGATGACGATTTCCCGCACGCCGCCACGGCCCAGTGCAATGACGGGCGTACCGCAGGCCTGCGCTTCGACGACCGAAATACCGAAGTCTTCCTCCGCCGCAAACACGAATGCGCGCGCGCGCTGCATGTAGTCCGCCAATGCCGCATCGGGCTGATAGCCGAGCAGCATCACATTGGGCGTCGCGCATGCCTTGGCGCGCGCGAAATCCGTCCCATCGCCGATCACCACGAGGCGCCGCGAAGGCATCGCCGCAAAGGCCGCGATGATCAGTGGAATGCGTTTGTACGGGACCATGCGCGAGGCAATCAGATAAAAGTCCTCGCGCTGCGTGCTGAGTTTGAAGCGCTCGACATCGACGGGCGGATAGACCACCGTGGCGTCGCTGCCGTAGGCCTTGCGAATGCGCCGGCCGACGAACGCCGAATTGGCGACGAAAGCATCCACGCCATGCGCGGTGCGATGATCCCAGATACGCATGTAATGAAGCAGCAGACGCACGATCCAGCTCTTCATGCCGCGCTGCATGCCCGCCTCGGCCAGATATTGATGCTGCAGATCCCACGCGTAGCGAATCGGTGAGTGCACATAGCTCACGTGGACCTGATGCGGGCCCGTCAGCACACCCTTGGCCACCGCATGATTCGACGAAATCACCAGATCGTAGCCAGACAGATCGAACTGCTCGATGGCGAGCGGCATCAGCGGAAGATAGTGGCGAAACGATTTGCGCGCGCGCGGCAGATGCTGGATGAACGAGGTATGCGCGCGTTTGCCGCCCAGCACGTCGCGCTGCGCCTCAGGAAAGAAATCGACGACGCTGTAAAGATCGGCGTGTGGAAACAGCTGAAGAATCTGCTCGACCACCTTCTCCGAGCCCGCATAGGCAGCGAGCCAGTCATGCACGAGCGCTACGCGGCCAAAGCGGCGTATGTCGTTAGCAGGGGTTGGGGCAAGCGTTACATTAGCCACGGCGAAATCTCCTCGATCAGCCTGGCAGCCGTCGCGCGCCAGGTCAGTTCTTGCGTCCGTGCGCGGCCACGCTCGCGCAGGCTTGCACGCAACGCGGCGTCGGCGGTGATCCGTTCGAGCAGGCGTGCCAGTTCTGCGGGATCGTCGGGCGACGTGTAGAGCACGGCATCGCCGCACACCTCCTGTACGGCGGGCAGTCTCGACGCGATGACGGGACAGCTCAGTGCCAGCGCTTCGACGGGCGGCAGCCCGAAGCCCTCGTAGCGCGACGGATAGACAAAGCACGCGGCACGCCGGTAAAGCGCGGCCAGTTCGCCATCGCTAACGTAGCCCAGGTGCTTTACGAAGGCGGGCAACGCGTCCTTGCCCGCGCCGTACACTCGCGGATCGCCACCGCCTACCACGACGATGTCGAACTGCGCATCGTCGATCAGCCGCGCGGCCTCGGCGACGAGCCGGAAGTTCTTGTGCCGGTTGAGGCTGCCGACGGCTAGCACGAACGGACGCCCGTTCAGCGTCGACGCCACGGACCCTTCATCCTCTTGCACGCGCAACATGTGCTCGCCGCTCTCCGACACGACGCCGATCTTGCCGGCTGGAATCCGGTACGCGTCACACAGCTCGCGCCGCGAGAATTCCGACACGGTAATGACACGCTGCGATACGCGGCCAAGACGCGGAGCCATCAGGCGATACCAGGCGACGAACGAGCGGCTATAGCTATCGGGCACGCGCGTGGGCGCGGCGTCGTGCAGGACGGTCACCTGACGGTGGTACATCAGCGGTCCCGAGTTGCACAGGTTGAGCAGCAAGCGGCCGCGCGCAGCCTGCGGTAGCGCAAGTTGCTCCCAGCGCAGACCACCGCCTTTGCCGCTGGCTCTTAGCGCGACGTGCCGAAAGGGATTCGACATGGCAGCCAACGATTCGGGCACGATGATCTCGACCTGCAGTCCGGCGATGAGCGGATCGCGCAAGTCGATCAGTTGATCGAGCGCGCGGATGGTCTCGAACGCAAAGCGGTCGACACCCGTCGCACGTCGGCCCAGAAAACGGCCATTGATCAACAGATTAGGGGTAGGCACGTGTGTCATCGACAGGGTCCGAGGTATCGCTCGTGACCGGACGTCATCCGTGCGCGAAGTCATCGCGACACACGACCGGATTCGACAAGCCACGCCTCGTTAGTTATATGGCTTGAAGTGTGTCCGATGTCCCCCTCCGGCGAATGTTCGCCGTCGCTCATGGCGCGGCAATTCGTCCGCGCAACGCTGGCGCCGCATTTCTCCACGGACGGCCCCGTCTGCATCGCAACTGAGATCCGATGTTCCGTGGAACAGGTATCCGTTCGCCGTCGCACACACCAGGGATGCCGCAACACTTCAGAATGATCGCTACACGCGCCTCCCACCGAGGCCAACCCATCGACGATGCCTGCATGGGGCAAAGCGCCCAGAGCCGGCAAGCGTCGCACGCGAGGAATACGTCGTGAACCATCCCGTAGCACGCATCCCTGCCCTCGCGGCCCCTCACGGTTCGCGCAGCGCAAGCCGGGCGAAACCGTACCGACGGTTCGGAGCGCGCGCCGTCAAAAACCTCGTCGCAAGCCTCTGCGTGCTTGCATGGGCATCGGCCGCGCATGCCGGCGATCCCGTGCGGGCCATGCCCGTCGACGCCTTCATCGACACGCTCGGTGTGGTGACCCACGTCAACTACACGGATGGCGCGTATGCGAATGTGCGAAACGTCGCCGACAACATCACGTGGCTCGGCATCCGTCACGTGCGCGACTATACGCCCGGCCCGAGCGCACCGTTCGGGGCCTATGCCTATCTCGCGCAACACGGCGTGAAGTTCAATTTCCTGGTGCGCTCGAACATCGCGGAGTCGATCGAGCTGGCCGCGAAGCTGAATACCGAAGTCCCCGGCAGCATCGCGGCCATCGAAGGCTTCAACGAGATCGACAATTTTCCCGTCCCCTACCGCGGCCTCACGGGCGCGGCGGCCGGACTCGCCGCGCAGCGCGAAACCTACGCGCGCGTACGCGGCACGAAGGAACTGGCGGGCGTCCCCGTCTACGATCTCACCGGCTTCGACGTCCGGACTGTCGAGACGCGCGCCGGTTCCGCCGACTACGCGAATCAGCACGCGTATCCGCAAAACGGCAATCAGCCCACCTATAACTCGCCCGGCGGCAGCTGGATACCGGCGGCCATTTACAGCGTCAAGAGATTCAACCTGCCGATCGTCATCACCGAATTCGGCTACTTCTCGATGCCGCAATCTGGCTGGTACATGATCGGCGTCGACGAGGCGACCCAGGCCAAAGCTATTCTCAACGGTTATATGGACTCGGCAGCAGCGGGCGTGAAACGGATCTACGTGTACGAGCTCCTCGACGAAAAGTCCGATCCGCAGAACAAGAGCGGCGAAATGCACTTCGGGATGTTTCGCTTCGACAACAGCCCCAAGCCCGTGGCCCACGCGGTTCGCAATCTCACGACGATCCTGAACGCCAGCACGCCGACGCGTGCGAAGACCGCCGCACGCAACACGCTCGGGTACACGCTGTCGGACATGCCGCCATCGGCAAACAGTATGCTGCTGCAGAAAAAGGACGGACGCTTCGTACTCGTGCTATGGAACGAATCGCAGATCTGGGATCGCGCGAAGGGAACGGCCGTCACCATGCCACCGGCGCGCGTCAACGTCGATTTCGGCGCGACTGCGCGCCGTGTCGACGTGTACGACCCGCTTCTTTCCGCGGTGCCGGTTGACAGTCAGCGCGACGTGCGCCAGCTTCCCATCGACGTACCCGACCACGCCATTCTGCTCGAAGTCACGCTCGCGGATACGCCGGGAACCTGAGCATAGGCCGGCATCACGTCAACACAAAGCGAAGTGGCACGAGCAGCGCACGCATCGGCTCGCCTGCTGTACCCACGATTGCAGCTCATGCGCGACCTGTGCGCCGAGAGCCCGCGGTCCTCGTGATTCGAAGCCTGCGAGCCGCTTCTTCAGCGCCTGACCAGCCGCCGCACCGCATTCAGCGGCGATTTCAACCGGTTCATCGGCTCGAAGACGACTTCCGAATAGGTCTTCGGATCGCGGTGCTCCAGCGTCGAGATGACCGTTCTCTTCAAACTGTCGCGCAAGGGTGAAAGCCCGGGCGGCAACGGCTTCAGCCCCATCTTGCGCAGAATGTAGTTAGCCTGATAAACCCTGGCACGTTCTTCGAGCGACTTCATGCAGAAGCCGATGCTCACACTCACCGAGATGTTGTCGT
Source organism: Burkholderia sp. E7m39 (assembly GCA_001319865.1). Classification (GTDB taxonomy): domain Bacteria; phylum Pseudomonadota; class Gammaproteobacteria; order Burkholderiales; family Burkholderiaceae; genus Paraburkholderia; species Paraburkholderia bengalensis. The sequence goes on from BBSL01000532.1 coordinate 5,058, forward strand.
CGTTCTTTACCCAGTGCGGCGCCAATGGCGGGTGATGCACCACATGTCCAGGCTCAAGCCTGTAGACCGTGCCGCGATTCTGCATTTCCTGACGATACAGCGCGGCTTCGGCATTGCCGTTGTAGAAGCGTTCAACCTCGCGATCCGGCACCAGTTCGCGATCGCTCGCAGGGAAGAGGCACACGTCCTTTGAACCCTGCACCTGGAAGAGGAAGTTGGTTTCGTGATCGATATGGAACGGTGTCGATATATTCGGCGAGGCGAGGAACAGCGTCATCGTTGCCCACGTGATGTCCTTGCGCAGCGGCAAGCCAGACAGGTCTTCAAGTTCGGACGTAATGCTGTCCAGCACTTCGGCATACGCGGGGTCGTAATCCTGCACACGGCTCAGCTTGATCCAGGTGCCCATTTCACCGAGACGGGAAACAGTCTCGGCCAGCCGCTCGCTCTGCGGCATGGCAGTGAACTTGGCATCGATAGAGGCACGCTTGAAATTAAGCGCGCTGAAATCGCGGTTCGAATCGCGGTCGATAACCCGCCTGGCGAGGTCAACAATTCTAGGAATGCTGAACATGCCGCTTTGATGCAACGTGTGTTCGAACCTGAACGAATGCAGATTGAAATTGCTTTTGAATTCGCTCCCGGACACCTGAAGAATCTTGTCGTCGAAGGGCAACTGGTGTCCTGTTTCAGTCAAAACAGTGGCATCACTCGGCACAGACATGGAACACCTTCACAGGTTGGAGAAACTATGCGAATGCATTTCGATGAAACAACAACAGGAAGACCGGCTTTCCCGCCGCGCTTTTGCCGCTGCCTCTCGTCTATGCGGTTGCCGATACGGGATAACGCTCGAAGTGAACGCCTTCGAGAAACGGCACGGCGCGTTCCGGATGAAACGGGATGTCCACGCTCAGTTCCGGCACCATCCATCTGTCGCACAGATGATATCCATGCGCTTCGAAATAGGCCATGAACTTGCGGCGGCTGAAGAGCCGATACGGCATCGCACTCGTCACGTGATTCTGTATCGTCCAGACTTCGCCGTCGTCCATCAGCGGCACCTTGTTGATGAGGATATGGGACGGCAGTGTCTTCACGTTCTCGAGAATGCCCGGCCCTTTCTCGCCAAGCGGATCGGGCAGGTATTGCATGACGCCCAGCATCAGCATGATGTTGGACGACGGCGCTTCGACGAGCTCCGTGCCGAAACTGATCATCGGAGATTTCAGCTGTTGATGGCGCGCGATGCCGCGCTTCACCATCGCCGGGACGTCGACGACGTGCCAGCGCATCGGCGAGGACAACAGGCCATAGCGCATACAGATTTCGTAGAAGACGCCACCGGCCCCACCGACGTCGAGAATCGCATTGCCTGACTTCAACAGCTTGGTCAACCAGAGCAGCACCGCAAACTGTGATGTCTGAAAAACTTGCGGTGCGGCCTCTTCCGGCTTCTCGTTGACGAGAACTTTCGCGATGCCTTCGTCGTTCCATCCAACCTTGTTGAAACCCGTCGCAGCGCGCTCGGCATCCTCGAAGCTGCCGTAAAGGCCGAGGAAATTATTCATCTGCTGGCACCAGATGGTCCTCGCGTAGAGCCGGGGCAAACCCGGAATCTTTCCGAGCCAGGCGCCGATGAAGCTATGCATCAAAATGGCTTTCAGCACTTTCTTCATGAAATTTCCAGATGAGTGTGACGGCGATCTCCTCGATGCATGCGTGTGCTCTCATTGCACGCAGCGACCACTCATTCAGGCTACTACCCCGTCTGCCGGCCAAACGTGCGTTGACTAACATCCCCGCTTATCGATCCCGCATTGATGCGTTAACGAAAAGCGCTACACGAAGTCGAATGGCGTTCTGGAAGAGAAGGCGAGCGCCAGCCAAAGAACGGGAGTTGGGACGCGCAACGATTCACGCTGCGCAAGCAGGAATGTCGGGATGGGAGCGGGAGGCGTCAGAAAATGCGAATCCGCTGCGCCAATTGCTGGATTGCGTACGGTCACACACAAAACTGCGCACTCGCTTGCAGCTTTGCAATGTCAGAATAAATGCGGCAATGCGGAGCATCCGCTCCCGCCGGCATTGGCGAACGCGCAGACCGCGACCCAGACATGAACAAGCTCCAGTCTCTTACCGTGCTGCGCGGCGTTGCGGCCATCACGGTCATCTTCTATCACATCATGGCGCCGACCGGGCACACGCTCGGGGAATTCGGCGTCGACATTTTCTTCGTGCTGAGCGGCTTTGTCATCGCGCTCGTGCTGGAGAGTCCTCACCTCACCGCGCAACGCTTCCTCGCGGATCGCATTGCGCGGATCGTGCCGCTCTACTGGGTGCTGACGTTCGTGGTACTTGCGGGCACGCTCATCGCGCCCTGGCTGTTCAACTCGACGACAGCCGACTTCGGCAACCTGCTGATGTCGCTGTTCTTCATCCCGTATCGCAAGGAAAGCGGCCTGATCTTTCCGATGTTGTTCGTCGGCTGGACGCTGAACTACGAAATGATGTTCTACGTGGTCGCGGCCATCTCGCTGATGCTGATGCGTCGCCACCGGCTGCTGTTCACGTCGGCCTTGATCTGCGTGATTTTTTGCGCGGCGACGGCGTCGGGTTCACGCGATGCCTTTGCCGAGTTCTATTCCTACCAGCGCATCTTCGAGTTCCCGCTCGGCTTCGTCGTCTACCGGATGTGGAAGCGCGGCGTGCGGATTCCGCCTGCGCTTGCCGGCGGCATCGCGATCGTCGCCTATGTATGGATGGCGTACGTGAACTGGAACGAACTGTCGCGTGCGCACCTGCTCTATTTCGGCATTCCCGCTTTCCTGCTGGTCGCCAGTAGCCTGAGTCTGGAATCGAAGATAGGTTCGGGCCGGCTGACGATAGGGGCACTATTCGTAGGCGATGCCAGCTATGCGATCTATCTAAGCCATCCCTACTGTGTCGAGGCCGTGCGCAAACTGCTGGCGATCGACGATCTTGACGCGACTTCCCCCGCCGGCGTGGTCGTCATCATCGTCATGGCGACAGCCGTCGGCGCCGCGCTCTACTGGTTCGTCGACAGGCCGCTGCACAGGCACGCGCGCCGGCTGCTGCAATCCGTGCCGGCGGTACGGTTGCGCGACTCCAGACTGGCGCGCCTGAACCACGAACTCATCGCCACCGACGACGGCCCCATGCGTAACGTCCCCGTCAACCGCGACGCACGCTGAGGGTGTGAAGCGTGCGCAAGCTTATTGTTGCGCGCAATCCAGCGCGGCGTTCGCGGCGACCGTCGAAGCGGAGCGGGTTGAGAAAATCCCGCCGGCTGAAACGTGTCGCAGCATGTCGCGCGCAATGTTCAGATAATCCATCGAACCCCGCCCGTAGCATGCAAAGCGATGTAGCGTGCTGCCGTTGCCTCGACGAGCGTCGTCAACGCGAGGCGTGCGATATGCGACTCGCCAGGGTAATTCGATCGCGTTAGCGAGAACCGGAAGGCCGCCGTGCGCACGTCGCGGGAATGTCGAAACAGCCGGTATGCTCTGTCGACAGCAGCACGCCAGGACGGGGTACAAACGGAAACGCTTCGAGATTTCTCTTTGATGCCCGCGCGATGTGCTCGCGCAAGCTCTTGATGATCTGCCGTGCGGGCTATATCGATCCGTCGTCGATCGTTATCGGATCGATGCCTTCACGAACGTCGCAGACATCGCTCATCGTCGCAGTCGCGCATGACAGCCGTAATGGCCGTCATGCGTTCAGCTCGCGTTGCCCGCGTCGCCACCCGCATTGCTGTAGCTCGCGTAGCCATAGGCGGCATATTCGCTGCCGTACTTGCCGCGCCGCGAGGTCGTATCGTTGAAGACGACACCGCGCACGGGCACACCGATCTGTTCGAAGCGGCGCACCGATTCGCGCAGCTCAGACACGCTCGTCACGCCCTGACGCGCGACGAGGAACACCATGCCCGCCAGATGGGCGACGATGCCCGAATCGGCCACGGGCAGGATGGGCGGCGCATCCATCAGGACGACGTCATATTCGCCGTCTGCCCATTCGACAAAGCGCCTGAAGCGACCATGCCGAAGCAGTTCGCTCGCATTGGCCACGTAACCCCCGTTTGCGACGAAGTCGACGCCCGGCATGATCTGGCGATGCACCACGCTTTCATAGTGCGCGCCCTGCATGATGTCGGTGATGCCCGGACTCGGATGCACACCCACGTAGGCATTCAAGGTACCGCGCCGCAGATCGGTGTCGACCAGCAGTACGCGGTGGCCCGTCGCGCCCAGCAGCGCCGCGAGATTGACGGACACGAACGACTTGCCCACCGTCGGCGTTGGACCGGCGAGCAGTACGACATGATTGGGCGCGTCGCGCAACGCAAACTCGAGCGCGCCGCGGAAGCTGCGTAGGCTTTCGACGGCGGCATCGAACGACGCCGTGCACGCCAGCACGCTGTTGGTGCCGGGCTCGCCCTCCGGCAGGCGCCGCGTGAGCATTTGCTGCATGCGGCTGCGCGGCACGGAAGCGTAGACATGCAGACCCGCGCCCGCTTCGATTTCGTCGACCAGCGCAATGCCGGCGTTCATCCTGCGCCTGAACAGCACGATTCCGGCGCCGACGAAAAGTCCCGTCAGCGCGCCCGCCGCCACGATCAACGTGCGCTTGGGCCGGATCGGGCCCTCGGGCACGGCGGCACTGTCGATCAGACGCGCATTCGAGACCTTGCCCGCCTTGAGCAGGCGCATCTGCTCCTTCGTGTTCAACAGGTTCGTGTAGATGTTCGTGTCGACCTGGACTTCGCGTTGCAGCCGCAACACGCTCTGCTCGAGGGGCGGCAGCCGCTTGGTCTGCACGGCCAGCTCGGCCATCGCCTTCTCGGCCTCCGCCAGTTGCCCGTTCACGGCAATCAGCGCGGGGTTGTCGGGCATGTAGCGCGCATCCAGCTGGGCGCGCTGCTGCCGCAAGTCGGCAATGCGGCTTTGCGCCAGCGCCGAGCTCTGCAGCAAGGCCGCGGCCTCCGCGCCGAGATCGACGGCGCCGTGCTCCGAGCGGAACTGGTTGTACTCCTCTTCGGCCCTTTCGAGCGTCGCCTTCAGCTCCGGCAATTGCTGGTTGAGAAACGCGATCGACTTCTCGGCTTCTTCCTGCGTGCGCTGCACCTTCTGGCGCATGTACTCGTTGCCGATCGCATTGAGGATCACGCTCGTCTTCACCGGGTCGCCGCCTTCGAGTGCCGCGCCGATCACGGACGACTCCTTGCCTTTCTCGGAGATGATCAGCCTGCTTTGCAGATCGAGCGTCGCCGAGAGCTCGGACGAACGCGACAGCTCGAAGGTGGCGCCGGGGCGTCCGTCGATCGAACTCACCAGCAGGTCGATCGCGCCGCCCGGTACGTCGACATGCAGCGTTTCGCCGATCCGCCCATGCAGGTCCATGCCGTTGTGCACGAGCGTGTACTGGCCTTTGCCTAGCAGCTCGAGGATGAATTTCCCTCCGTATAGCCTCGTGGGCACGTCGAAACGCGCCACCGTGATGGCCTCCTGGCCCCACGCGTAGCCGCCGCGGCCCGACCAGTCCGAGACGTTCAGGTGGGTCGCGATCCACCGGCCCACCACCGGGAAATAGCGTGGCTTGGCGCTGATATAGAGCTGCGTGGCTTCGACTGCACGCGACACGACCATGCGCGAGCGCAGCACTTCGATTTCCGCCGACGCCGCCGTCTTGACCGCGAACATCGCGGACAGATCGGCAAGTGCGTTTTTCGTGGCGCCATCGCTATCTTCCACGTGGATGAGCATGTCCGCCTGATAAACGGGCGTAGCCAGCATCGCGTAGATGAGGCCCACGAGCGTAAAGGCGGTGCCAATGACGAGAATGGTCTTGCGACCTTCGTACAGGGTGTCGAGAAGCTTGCCGACATGGCCGCCCTCCGGCGGCGGCAGCACGCCGTCGTCCAATCCCTCTAGCAGATATTCGCGCTGGTTCAATCTCTCTCTCCGTCGGTACCCGCAATCGCGCCGGGCACGTGCATCGATATACGTCTGTCAGTAGCCGATTGCCCGGGTCGTCGCTGCCGCCTGCGTGGCGGGCAGGATCAGACCGATGACGCGGCTCCACTTCACGAGCGCCGACGCGTCGACGAACACGACATCGTTTGGTTTCAGTTCGAACGAATCGGCCGTCGCCATCGCCGAGGCCGACGTCGCGTCGAGGTGGTAAATCACGCGCTTGCCCACATCGCGGCCGCGCACGACATACACCTGCGACGCATCGCCCGATACCTGGCTGATGCCGCCCGCGTCGCCCAGCGCCTCGTTGAGCGTCATGCGCCCGTTGTTGAACGGCAGCCCGCCGGGACGCTGAACTTCGCCAATCACGAAGACCTTGCTGTCGTTCTGTGCGTAGACGCGGATGAGGTCGCCGTCGCGCAGCACGATCCGGTCCGGGTTCACGTTGTTGCGGATCATGTCGGGCATGTCGACGAGCACCGTTTCGTCCCCGCGCGTCACGGACACCTTCGACCGGTCTGATTTTTCGGTGAAGCCGCCTGCGCGGTTGATCGCCTCGGGCAGGGTCATCGGCACGTCGTTGAGCACCTGCACCCCGGGTGTTCTCACTTCGCCGTCCAGATAGATGCGCTTGCTCCGATACGTTTCCACGCGCACGGTCATCTGCGGCTGCCGCACGTAGCGGCTCAGCCTGGGCGTGAGCAGATCGCGCACGCCCATCTCCGTGAGCCCTTCGACCTTGATCGGCCCGATGTAGGCGTACTGGATATAACCGTTCGTATCGACCGTATAGCCCGGCGCGACGGGCGAGGCACCCGACGTGTTCGAGCCGCCTGCTGCGCCCGGCATGCTGAGTTCCGGGTGATCCCACACGACGATGCTGAGGACGTCGCCCGGTCCGACCTCATAGGGCGTCGCCTTCGCAAACAGACTGCGCACATCGCTCGAAACGCCGGTCGGCCGTTCCTGCTGCTGCTTCTCGACGAGATCATCCGTGATTTCGACGAGCGAACCCGCCGGCGCACGATCGCCGCCCGACGCCTCCGACCCTGAACCGCGGGACGCCGCAGCCTGCGCGGCAGTTGCCGCGCCGGCGCTGCCGCCCGCCGGCATGCCCCGGAAGGTCATGCCGGGCGACAGCGCGCACCCCGTCAGCAGCGCCCCCGCAACGGCGGGCGCCACGAATGCGGGCAAGGTGAAGCGGAACGCGCGCGCGCAATCGGGTTGCACACCCGAGCGCGTCGGCCGCCACCACGAAAGCAGGCGCGCCCCGCGCGCTTGCATCATCCACTGCTTGCAAACTCTGTCGAGTCGCATGGTCAACCCCCATATTGCGTGTGGTCGTCCCATTGCGTACGGTGCGCAACGAATCCGGACCGGTGCTACACATTCCATCGTGCGTGGTCATGCCCTCTCGTACTGCCCGCACGCGGATCGCCTGGCTCGCGCGCGACGTCGTCGCCCACTGCGCTGTCAGTAGGCGCCATCTCCCCTTATCACGACCACGATCGTCTTGAACAGAATGCCGATGTCGCTGTGCAGCGACCAGTTCTTCACGTAGCTGACGTCGAGCGACACGCGCGTCGCATAGTCGGTGTCGCAGCGTCCGCTCACTTGCCATAGGCCGGTGATGCCGGGCGTCGCCATCAGGTAGTACTTGCTGTAGGCGCCGTATCGCTCGAGCTCCTGGTCGACGATCGGGCGCGGGCCGACCAGGCTCATCTCGCCGCGCACGACATTCCATAGTTGCGGCAATTCGTCGAGGCTCGTGCGCCGCAGAAACTGGCCGATGCGCGTGATGCGCACATCATTCTTCAGCTTGAACTCGCGTTCCCATTCGGCACGCGCGACCGGGTCGCTCGCGAGCAGCTCTTCGAGTACCTGCTGCGAATTGACCACCATCGAGCGGAACTTGAGGCAGCGAAACTTCTCGCCATTGCGGCCTACGCGCGTGTGGCCATAGAGCGCCGGGCCGCCGTCCCGTTTCACGATCAGCGCAATCAGTATGAGCAAAGGCAGCAGCGCCACGATGGCAGTCAGCGCGAGCACGATATCGATCGTCCGCTTGATGGCATGCCGCAGCGCACGCGAACTCGCTTCGATCTCGACCAGTTCGTGGTCCGCTTCCTCGCCCCTCAGCCACGCCGACGCCTGGCTGGCGACGCTGAATTTCGCAAAGAAAAGCGTGTGCGACGCAAGCAGGGAGATGCCTGTGGTCAGCGTCCAGTAGATGAACCACGGCATCGAAATCACGTTGTCGCGATGGATCGCGTAGAGCAAGGCCAGACCGCAGAGCTGCACGGCGAGCCATGCAAACGTCGTGCGTCCGGCGACGCTCGCGACGGGTTGCCGCCCTCTCGGCGGATAGGTCCCGCACGCGGGAAACACCGATAGCGCCAGTGCCGCGACGAAGGCGACAAGCGTTGGATCGAGCTGGTGAGCAGGACCCACTCCAGGCATGTTCGGGCTTACATTAAGATGCAGAGCACCAAAAGCGCCCAGCACGATTAGCGCGATATCGATCGCACGATGCACCAGCTCCGACATATCCCTACCCCACCTGCGTCGCCTGTTCAATACCGATGTTGAGCTGCCGCTGGTCGCCTAGTCGTCGCTCGCATCGCGAATGCCGTCGTGTCCGACAGCAGGCGTGCCGTGCCTGCATACGGTTGCACGCGCTCGCTTTCGCTATGACGGGTCGCCTACTGTGCGCAGTCCCCTGTGTGTCATGTCGCGTCGGTCTTCCAGTCAATGCAGGCCGATCGTCTTCGAATCCACGTCGCTAAGTTACGGGGATGGCAATGGCGATTCCGTGCGCAATCCCACCAACGATTCGCGATCGTCAGGTGCCGCCGCGTTGTGCATACGATTAGGTGTGTTTGCAACTTCTGGCGTTGCGTGCGATTGCGCACGCAACGCATCTCAACGGAGTTGAGATCATTGCTCGGCGACTGCGATGATCGACGAGCGTTTCGCGATCACGCGGTGGCCGCGCGTGCGTCGTGTGCGGGACGTAGTGTGCGCGGGCGTACAGATGCGCGCGTCCGAGCCCGCTATAGCCAGGTAGCGGCATATCCGCACGCGCAGTTTTAACACTCGACGCAGATCTCCATACCGCGGCTAAAACCGGTACCGCGATGACCACGTGTGAATTCCGTCGCTTGGGATATTTCGCTAGGAGTCCGTAATATCTCGCGACTCGAGATCCGCGCCGCGTTATTTGAAACGCCGCGCGAGCCTTGTCATTCTGTTCGATCGGCTCGCATCAGACACGCGCGAGCGTGGCGCCCGGTCGGCATGTCGGGGCGATGAAGAGGAAGGAAGGTTGCCGGCGCGGTCACGCTCTGCGCGCGCCGGCGAGGCAAGTGTCAGGGGTTCGGATACTCGATCGTCTCGACGCCCGTCTCCGTGCCGAGCAGGCAAAGATCCGCGCCGCGCGCGGCGAACAGCCCCACCGTCACGACGCCCGGCCACGCGTTGATATGCGCCTCGACCGTGCGCGGATCGCTGATGCGCAGGCCTTTGACGTCGATGATCTCGTTGCCGTTGTCGGTGATGAACGGCGAGCCGTCCTTCGTCACGCGCAGGACGGGCACGCCGCCCAGCGCCGTCACGCGGCGACCGACGGCCGTGCGCGCCATCGGCACGACTTCGATGGGTAGCGGAAACTGTCCGAGCACGTCGACGACCTTGCTTGCGTCCGCGATGCAGACGAACTTCTCCGACACCGACGCGACGATTTTCTCGCGCGTGAGCGCGCCGCCGCCGCCCTTGATCATTGCGCCGCCGTGATCGATTTCATCGGCGCCGTCGACGTAGACGGGCAGCGATTCGATGTCGTTGAGGTCGAACACCTGAATGCCGTGCGACTGCAGCCGCGCCGTCGTCGCGACGGAGCTGGACACGGCGCCGCGAAAACGCGACTTGTGCGCGGCGAGCGCGTCGATGAAGCAGTTCGCCGTCGAGCCGGTGCCGACGCCGATGATCATCCCTTCGGGCACGTTGGCGATCACGTAGTCGGCGGCAGCTTGGCCGACCAGTTGCTTGAGTTCGTCTTGAGTCATGATGGGAAATGCCAGAGCAAGCGGAAAAACTGCAAGTTTACCGGAGTCGAGGCATCGGGCCGGATTTATTGCGCATGCGGCCGGCGTATTGCGCGCGGCGCCGTGGCCGCGTCAGGGCGCGGGCCGAGCCGGTTCCGGTGTGGCGTTGGGCATGTACTTGTCGAGCAGCGCCTGGGCGATGGCATCCGTCTGCGCATCCGGGTTGCCCGAGTAATCGGCGGGACGGAAATGCATCTGGAACGCGGCGAACACGCGGCGCGACTTGTCGTCGAACACGCCGTCCGTGGCCGTTTCGTAGCCGTAGCGCGCGAGCTTTTGCTGAAGCGCGCGGACGTCGGTGGGCGCGTGGGGATCGCGGCCTGCCAGTTCTTTCGTGACGGTGGCCTCGTCGGGCCATGCGCCGACGCCTGCATCGTAGAGCTGTTTCCACGGGAAGACCGGCCCGGGGTCGATCTTGCGTTGCGGCGCGATATCGCTGTGGCCGACGACGCGGGTCGGCGGAATGTTGTAGCGCGTGACGATGTCTTTGGCGAGGCGGATCATCGCGTCGACCTGTTCCGGCGGATAGGGTTGCCAGGCGCGGCCTTGCGGGGTATCGACGGGGCCGAGGTTCACGTTCTCGATGCCGATCGAGGCGGCGTTCAGTTCAGTCGTGCCTTGCCAAAAACTGATGCCTGCGTGCCACGCACGTTGCGATTCTGGCACCAGTTGCCAGATGATGGGCTCGCCATGCTTTTCTTTTGGATGGTCAGGGACGACGTAGTGCGCGCTGACCTGTTCTTTTGTCAGCACATCAAGCGATTCTTTTTCGTCGATTTCCGTGTAGTGCATCACCAGGAAGCGGATGCGGGTGTCCTGGTATTGCGCTGCGCGCGATGTGTCTGTGTAGTAGGTGGTGTGGTCCTTTAAGGTCGAGGTCGTGCAGGCTGCGGTTGTTAGTGCCGCTAGCGCTAGCAGTGCCAGGGTTTTGAGTTTTTGTCGGTTTTGGTTTTGCATTTTGCGGTGGTCCACTTCTGATGCGTTGCGCCTGCGCGGCGCGGGCGTTGGTTTGCTCGGGTACTCACCGGCATCCGCGACATGACTTACCCATTCATGCGTC
>BBSL01000533.1 GCA_001319865.1 Burkholderia sp. E7m39
GCTGACGGTCAACGTCGAAGACTCGCACCAGGGCGGCGTGGTGGAAGAACTCGGCCGCCGCAAGGGCGAAATGCTCGACATGGCGTCGGACGGCCGCGGCCGCACGCGTCTCGAGTACCGCATCCCCGCGCGGGGCCTGATCGGCTTCCAGGGCGAATTCATGACGCTGACGCGCGGCACGGGCCTGATGAGCCACGTGTTCGACGAATACCTGCCGCTCAAGGAAGGCTCGCTCGGCGAGCGCCGCAACGGCGTGCTGATCTCGCAGGACGACGGCGCCGCTGTTGCCTACGCGCTGTGGAAGCTGCAGGATCGCGGCCGCATGTTCGTCAAGCCGGGCGACGCGCTGTACGAAGGCATGATCATCGGTATTCACAGCCGCGACAACGATCTCGTCGTGAACCCGATCAAGGGCAAGCAGCTGACCAACGTGCGCGCGTCGGGCACCGACGAAGCCGTGCGTCTCGTGCCGCCGATCCAGATGTCGCTGGAATACGCAGTCGAATTCATCGACGACGACGAACTCGTCGAAGTGACGCCGCAAAGCATTCGTCTGCGCAAGCGCCATCTGAAGGAACACGAGCGCCGTCGCGCGAGCCGCGAAGCCGCGGTCGATTAAGCGTCCGCAGATTCGCAACCCGCTCACTGAAAAGCCGCCTTCGGGCGGCTTTTTGCATTTGGCTGCGCCTTTCGCTGCAGCCGGTCGGATATGCGTCTAAAGTATTCTTGCGCTGTGCCGCAAACACTGTTGCGAAAGCATAAAACTTGCCGCAAAGCCCCGTACTACGGGGTTTGCAATAGGGAGCTGTCCTATATCAACTATGGGTTATGTGATATGCTCCCGCGAATGCAAGTTTTAGGTCCTTCCAAGCAAGACTTGATTCGCGCAATCCGCTAAACGGTCAGGCCGTGTCGCGGAAGGTTCAGTAACCCGCTATTTCTCGAGAAGCTCGAAGAAAGGTGAGCGTAAAAATGATGAAGCAATTCCAGTCGAACTCGTATCTGTTCGGCGGCAACGCTCCGTACGTAGAAGAGTTGTACGAAGCATATCTCGACAATCCGGCGTCAGTGCCCGAGACCTGGCGCAACTATTTCGACGCTCTGCAGAACGTTCCTGCATCGGATGGCACCAGTGCCAACGACGTGGCCCACGGCCCGATCGTCGAATCCTTCGCCCAGCGCGCCAAGGCCAACGCCTTTCTGCCGCGCGCGGGTGCCGGCGGTGAAGACCTCACCACGGCGCGCAAGCAAGTCTATGTGCAGTCCCTGATCGGCGCATATCGATTCCTCGGCTCGCAATGGGCCAACCTCGATCCGCTCAAGCGCCGCGAACGTCCCGCCATTCCCGAACTCGAGCCCGCGTTCTACGACTTCACCGAAGCCGACATGGACCAGGTGTTCAACACGAACAACCTGTACTTCGGTTTCGAGCAGGCTTCGCTGCGCGACATCGTCAAGGCGCTGCGCGACACGTACTGCGGCACGATCGGCGCCGAGTACATGTACCTGAGCGATCCTGAACAGAAGCGCTGGTGGAAAGAGAAGCTCGAGTCGATCCGCTCGACGCCGAACTTCTCGAACGACAAGAAGAAGCACATCCTGAACCGTCTGACGGCAGCCGAAGGCCTCGAGCGCTTCCTGCACACCAAGTACGTCGGTCAGAAGCGCTTCTCGCTGGAAGGCGGCGAAAGCTTTATCGCGTCGATGGACGAAGTCGTGCACCACGCAGGCAAGAGCGGCGTGCAGGAAATCGTCATCGGCATGGCTCACCGCGGCCGTCTGAACGTGCTGGTCAACACGCTGGGCAAGATGCCTGCTGACCTGTTCGCCGAATTCGAAGGCAAGCACGTCGACGATCTGCCCGCAGGCGACGTCAAGTATCACAAGGGCTTCTCGTCGGATATCGCGACGGAAGGCGGCCCCGTTCACCTGTCGCTCGCGTTCAACCCGTCGCACCTCGAAATCGTCAACCCGGTGGTCGAAGGTTCGGCGAAGGCGCGTATGGACCGTCGCGGCGACGAGCAGGGCCTGCAGGTGCTGCCCGTGCAGATCCACGGCGATGCCGCCTTCGCGGGCCAGGGCGTCGTGATGGAAACGCTGAACCTCGCGCAGACGCGCGGCTACGGCACGCACGGCACGCTGCACATCGTCATCAACAACCAGATCGGCTTTACTACGTCCGATCCGCGCGACGCACGTTCGACACTGTACTGCT
>BBSL01000534.1 GCA_001319865.1 Burkholderia sp. E7m39
ACGGCGACGATCCCGAAGCCGTCGTGCTGGCCACGCAAATGGCCATCGACTTCCGGATGCAGTTCCACAAGGATGTCGTGATCGACATCATCTGCTTCCGCAAGCTGGGTCACAACGAGCAGGACACGCCGGCTGTCACGCAGCCGCTGATGTACAAGACGATCGCGAAGCACCCGGGCACGCGCGCGCTGTACGCTGAAAAGCTTGTGCAGCAGGGCGTGATCACGGCGGAGCAGGGCGACGAATTCGTCAAGGCGTACCGCAAGGCGATGGACGAAGGCCACCACACGGTCGACCCGGTTCTGTCGAACTACAAGAGCAAGTACGCCGTCGACTGGGTTCCGTTCCTGAACCGCAAGTGGACGGACGCCGCCGACACGGCTGTGCCGCTCGCCGAACTCAAGCGTCTCGCCGAGCGTGTCACGACGATCCCCGAAGGCTTCAAGGTTCACCCGCTCGTCGAGCGCGTGATCAACGACCGCCGCGCGATGGGCCGTGGCGAAGCGCCGCTCGACTGGGGCATGGGCGAACACCTGGCATTCGCATCGCTGGTCGCCTCGGGCTACGCTGTGCGCCTGACCGGTCAGGACTCGGGCCGCGGCACGTTCACGCACCGTCACGCCGTGCTGCACGACCAGAACCGCGAACGCTGGAACGACGGCACGTACGTGCCGCTGCAGAACATCGCTGAAAACCAGGCGAAGTTCACCGTGATCGACTCGGTGCTGTCCGAAGAAGCCGTGCTCGGCTTCGAATACGGCTACTCGACGGCTGAGCCGAACACGTTCGTCGCGTGGGAAGCGCAGTTCGGCGACTTCGTCAACGGTGCGCAGGTCGTGATCGACCAGTTCATCTCGTCGGGCGAAGTGAAGTGGGGCCGCGTGTCGGGCCTGACGATGCTGCTGCCGCACGGCTACGAAGGCCAGGGTCCGGAGCACTCGTCGGCGCGTATCGAGCGCTTCCTGCAGCTGTGCGCAGACCACAACATGCAGGTCGTCCAGCCGACCACGCCGGCGCAGATTTTCCATCTGCTGCGCCGCCAGATGATCCGCCTGTTCCGCAAGCCGCTCATCGTCTTCACGCCGAAGTCGCTGCTGCGTCACAAGGAAGCCGTGTCGGATCTGTCGGAACTCGCGAAGGGCTCCTTCCAGCCGGTGATCGGTGAGGTGGACGACTCGATCGACGCGAAGAAGGTCAAGCGCGTGCTGGTCTGCTCGGGCCGTGTGTACTACGACCTCGTCGCGCATCGCCGCGAAGCGAAGGCGCAAGACGTCGCGATCGTGCGTATCGAACAGCTCTATCCGTTCGCGCACAAGCAGTTCGAAGCCGAACTGAAGAAGTACGACAACGCAACCGAAGTGGTGTGGGTGCAGGACGAGCCGCAGAACCAGGGCCCGTGGTTCTACATCGAACATCACCTGCGCGAAGGCATGAAGGAAGGACAGAAGCTCGCATACAGCGGCCGTCCGGCTTCGGCTTCGCCCGCTGTCGGCTACTACGCGAAGCACTACGAGCAGCAGAAGGCGCTGGTCGAAGGCGCGTTTGGCCGTCTGAAAGGCGCGTCCATCGTTAAATAACCACAGAGAGCGAACCGGGAGAGCGCTGAGCGCTTTCCCGCCCCGCGTCTGAACATCCCATGTAAGCGCGTCGCTACGCGCCAATATCGGACGCGGTTCGCACAAGGTTCGTTGTCATCCGATACGTATTCAGAGAAATCAAATGGCTATTGTAGAAGTCAAGGTCCCCCAGCTGTCCGAGTCGGTTTCGGAAGCGACGATGTTGCAGTGGAAGAAGAAGCCGGGTGAAGCCGTCGCCCAGGACGAAATCCTGATCGAAATCGAAACCGACAAGGTCGTGCTCGAAGTGCCGGCGCCGTCGGCTGGCGTGCTCGCGCAAGTCATCAAGAACGACGGCGACATCGTCACCGCCGACGAAGTGATCGCGAAGATCGACACGGAAGGCAAGCCGGGCGCAGCCGCCGTCGAAGCCGAAGTGAAGCCCGCGCCGCAAGCCGAACCGGCTCCTGCCGCCGCCGCGCCCGCTCAGGCGGCCGCTGTGGCAGGCGCAAGCACGGCGGCGTCGCCGGCGGCAACGAAGATCCTGGCCGAGAAGGGCGTGGCGGCTGGCGACGTCGCCGGCACGGGCCGCGACGGCCGCATCACGAAGCAGGACGCCGTCGCTGCCGGCGCACCCGCTGCCAAGGCTGCACCGGCTCCCGCTGCTGCGCCGAAGGCTGCCAAGCCCGCGCTGCCGCAAGTCAGCGCACCGGCATCGGCTGATCAATGGCTGAAGGACCGTCCGGAACAGCGCGTGCCGATGTCGCGTCTGCGCGCGCGTATCGCCGAGCGTCTGCTCGAGTCGCAGCAGACCAACGCCATCCTCACGACGTTCAACGAAGTGAACATGGCCCCCGTCATGGACCTGCGCAACAAGTACAAGGACAAGTTCGAGAAGGAACATGGCGTGAAGCTCGGCTTCATGTCGTTCTTCGTGAAGGCGGCTGTCCACGCGCTGAAGAAGTTCCCGCTGGTGAACGCGTCGATCGACGGTAACGACATCGTCTATCACGGCTACTTCGACATCGGTATCGCAGTCGGCTCGCCGCGCGGTCTGGTGGTGCCGATCCTGCGCAACGCCGACCAGATGAGCCTCGCGGACATCGAAAAGAAGATCGCTGAATTCGGCCAGAAGGCGAAGGACGGCAAGCTGTCGATCGAAGAAATGACGGGCGGTACGTTCTCGATCTCGAACGGCGGTGTGTTCGGCTCGATGCTGTCGACGCCGATCATCAACCCGCCGCAGTCGGCGATTCTCGGCGTGCACGCGACGAAGGAACGCGCCGTGGTCGAGAACGGCCAGATCGTGATCCGCCCGATGAACTATCTGGCGCTGTCGTACGACCACCGCATCATCGACGGCCGCGAAGCCGTGCTGTCGCTGGTCGCGATGAAGGACGCGCTGGAAGATCCGGCTCGTCTGCTGCTCGACCTGTAATACCGGATGCACGGGCGGCGGCTTGAAGTGACCGGCCGCCGTCCCGATATTCGCATCGGGTGTCTCTCGCATTTCCGCAGTACTGAAAGCCACGCGCGCCGCGAAGCGCGGCCGCGTCGGTTAGCCAAAAAGGATAGTCATGTCCAAAGAATTTGACGTCGTCGTGATCGGTGCCGGTCCCGGCGGCTACATCGCGGCCATTCGCGCTGCGCAGCTCGGCAAGTCGGTTGCCTGTATCGAAAAGTGGAGGAACCCGGCCGGCGCGCTGAAGCTGGGCGGCACGTGCCTGAACGTCGGCTGCATTCCGTCGAAGGCGCTGCTCGCATCGTCGGAAGAGTTCGAGAACGCACAGCATCACCTCGCGGACCACGGCATCAGCGTGGAGAACGTGAAGGTCGACATCGCGAAGATGCTGGCCCGCAAGGAAGGCATCGTCGAGAAGATGACGAAGGGCATCGAGTTCCTGTTCCGCAAGAACAAGATCACGTGGCTCAAGGGCCACGGCAAGTTCACGGGCAAGACGGACGCCGGCGTGCAGATCGAAGTGTCGGGCGAAGGCGAGACGGAAGTGGTCACGGCGAAGAACGTGATCATCGCGACGGGCTCGAAGGCGCGGCATCTCCCGAACGTCCCCGTCGACAACAAGATCGTCGCCGATAACGAAGGCGCGCTGTCGTTCACCGTAGTGCCGAAGAAGCTCGCCGTGATCGGCGCGGGCGTGATCGGTCTGGAACTGGGCTCGGTGTGGCGCCGTCTGGGTGCCGACGTGACCGTGCTCGAAGCGCTGCCCGAGTTCCTCGGCGCCGCCGACCAGGCGCTCGCGAAGGAAGCCGCGAAGCAGTTCAAGAAGCAAGGCCTCGACATTCACGTCGGCGTGAAGGTCGGCGAAGTGAAGACGACCGACAACAGCGTGTCGATCTCGTACACGGACAAGGACGGCAACGCGCAGACGCTCGACGCCGACCGCCTGATCGTGTCGATCGGCCGCGTGCCGAACACGGACAACCTGGGCCTCGAAGCGATCGGCCTGAAGGCAAACGAGCGCGGCTTCATCGACGTCGACGACCACTGCGCGACCTCGGTACCGAACGTGTACGCGATCGGCGACGTGGTGCGTGGCCCGATGCTCGCGCACAAGGCCGAAGACGAAGGCGTGATGGTCGCGGAAGTGATCGACGGCCAGAAGCCGCATATCGATTACAACTGCGTGCCGTGGGTCATCTACACGGAACCGGAAATCGCGTGGGTCGGCAAGACGGAACAGCAGTTGAAGGCGGAAGGCCGCGAGGTCAAGACGGGCCAGTTCCCGTTCATGGCGAACGGCCGCGCGCTCGGCATCAACAAGGCGGATGGTTTCGTCAAGATGATCGCCGACGCGAAGACGGACGAACTGCTCGGCGTGCACATCATCTCGGCGAACGCGTCGGATCTGATCGCCGAAGCGGTTGTCGCGATGGAATTCAAGGCTGCGTCGGAAGACATCGGCCGAATCTGCCATCCGCACCCGTCGCTGTCCGAAGTGATGCGTGAAGCGGCGCTCGCCGTCGACAAGCGCGCGCTGAACATGTAAGACGCATCTGCCCGGAGTCTTAACCGGGCTTAAGCAAATCACGACGAAGGCGGGTGGGTTGAGTCCCTCCCGCCTTCTTCATTGCTGCCTCACGAAATGAACGTCACCGAATACTACGAACGGGAACTGCAGACTCGGGGTTATCAATCCGATCCGGCGCAACGCGCGGCCGTCGATCGTCTGCAGCAATGCTATGAGGCGTGGAGCGCGTATAAGGCACGTCGCCCGAACGCGTTCATGAAACTGATCATGCACCCGGATCTTCCGAAGGGCGTCTATATGTGGGGCGGCGTCGGGCGCGGAAAGAGCTTCCTGATGGATAGCTTTTACGCCGTCGTGCCGCTCGTGCGTAAGACCCGTCTGCATTTTCACGAGTTCATGCGAGAAGTGCATCGCGAACTCGAAGAGCTCAAGGGCCAGGCCGATCCGCTCGACGAGCTGGCGCGACGCATCGCGAAGCGCTACCGGCTCATCTGCTTCGACGAATTTCACGTGTCCGACATCGCGGACGCGATGATCCTGTACAGGCTACTGGATCGCCTGTTCACGAACGGCGTGCAGTTCGTGATGACGTCCAACTATGATCCCGATCTGCTCTATCCCGACGGCCTGCATCGCGACCGCCTGCTGCCCGCGATCGAGCTGATCAAGAGCAAGCTCGACGTGATCAACGTCGATGCGGGTGTCGATTACCGGCGGCGCACGCTGTCGCAGGTCGAGGTGTATCACACGCCGCTCGGCGCAGCCTCCGACAAGGCGCTGCGCGACGCGTTCGCGCAGCTCGCCGCGGTGCCCGACGAAAGCCCGCTACTGCACATCGAAAAGCGCGAACTGAAGGCGCTGCGTCGGGCGGACGGCGTCGTCTGGTTCGATTTCGCGACGCTGTGCGGCGGCCCGCGCTCGCAGAACGACTATCTCGAACTGGCGAGCCGCTTTCACGCGGTGATCCTGTCCGGCATTCCGCAGATGACGCCGCGCATGCAATCGGAAGCGCGCCGCTTCACGTGGCTGATCGACGTGTTCTACGACCATAAGGTCAAGCTGCTGATGTCGGCGGCCGTGCCGCCCGAGGAACTCTACGTCGAAGGGCCGATGGCTAACGAGTTCACGCGCACGGTGTCGCGCATCGTCGAGATGCAGTCGCAGGAATATCTGGATGCGCCGCGGCGGATCGTAGATACATCGCTGACGTGATCGGATTCGTCTGTACGCCGATCGGTTTGGGATAACGCAATACCCGCTGAAGCTTGCCGTAGCGGCAGGCGCTGCATTTTCAAGATTCGGATTGGTCTGATATTCGGTAGAGGGGCGACTCTATATCGTCGGTTGAGTCTTTGACGAAGGAGAAGACATGACCCCTTACCGTGATATTACCGATGAAGAATGGCAGCGCGTCGCGCCTATGCTGCCGGAACTGCGTCCGCGTGCCGAACTGCGCGGCCGGCCGTTGGCGAATACCCGCTCCGTGCTCAACGGCGTGCTTTGGGTGATCTACAGCGGCGCGACCTGGTCCGCGATGCCGCGCAAATACCCGTCGTATCAAACCTGCCACCGCCGCTTCAAGGCGTGGCATCAGGCAGGTGTGCTGAAGCGCGTAATGGATCAGCTGTTCGGCGAAGCCGGCGAAGAACTGTGCAGCACGATGGAAGCCCGTATGCGCACCCATGCGCCGGGCGCCGCGCCGCGTGTGCACGACGCCTCGCGTCCCTCCGTGCCCGCCACGCCGCTGTTCCCGCCGACAACCGGCATACCTGCCGCGCCGCTGATGTTTGACTACACAAGTCCTTTCAAGAACGCGGCATGACGGATCGAACGAATTGAGCGCACGCAATAGCAATAAGAAGCCGGCTTGGCGAAACTGATCGCCGGGCCGGCTTTTTACATTGCGCTGCGCCGTTCGATGCAACGCGGCGCATCTTCAATCTCAATTCTGGCGAATCCACGTCTGGGAGCGCCCGAGCAGCGACACGCCGATATATCCGCGCACCACCAGCTTCTGTCCGCCGTCTTCGACGTGCATCTTGCATTTGTACAGCTTGCCGTTTTCCGGGTCGAGAATCTGCCCGCCGTCCCAGCCGTCGCCGTCCTTTCTCATCGCGTTGATGATGGTCATGCCGAGAATCGGCTGATCCTTGCGCGCGTCGGTGCAGGCGGTGCACCGGCGATCGGGCTGATCGTTCGGACCAAGCCCCTTGATGACCTTGCCGCTCAGCGTGCCGTCGGCATCCTGCGAAATCTGCACGAGCGCCTTGGGTTGGCCCGTGTGATCGTCGATGGTTTGCCACGTGCCGACGGGAGTGTCTGTCTGCGCGAATGCCGTCGCGGCGGCGGCCAGTAGCGCGCCTGCCAGCATCGCCTGTTTCAACGTTTTCCCGAGCACGCTGCGCGTGCGAAGGTTCAATGAAGTCATTGTCGTCCTCCTTGATTGAAAGTCGTCGCGATCGGGTCGCGCGGCGCCGTGTGAATGCCGATGCAAGGCGGCGCCATGCCTGTTTTCTGCTGCATGGGAGAGGGCAGAATACGTGAATGTGTCGACATCGTTTGATAGTGAGGCCTCTAATCAGAGGTTTAGCCCTGAAACCTCTCCCCATGTACGGCGTGAAGCGCGACGCCTGTCTCACGCAGACGAAGTGGGCACCCTGATCGGAAGGGCAGCGACGAGTGCATGCATCGGCATGCCGATGCTGCCCGAAGGACGCGGCGCGATATCTGGAGGTCAGACGCGAGGTGTTGCGGGAAAAGACACGCCCACTACCAAATTTTTGACGAAGAGCCCGTAACTCTTCAAAGTGAGTAATAATTAGACGGTTTTGCAAAACTAAAACACGACGAGCAGAAATTACATGGACCACAAATCAAAAGTTCGGCACATCGCGCTGTCGGCATTGATCGTTTTCGGGGGCGTTCAGGGGGTGTACGCGCAGAGTTCTGCCGGCAACGGCGCGAATCCTGATAGCGGCATGGTGGTCGCTGACGCGTCGACATCGGCGGCTCCTGCCGGTGCTGCGGGTCAAACGATTGCGCTGACGCCGGACGAGGCCAAGCAGTCGGTGACGGGCAATGTCGCGGAACTGCAACAGATGATTCACAGCAGCGATCTCACCGAACTGCGCACGACCTACAACGGCAGCTACGGGGCAAGCCTGTTGTTCCATGGCAAGGACATGACGTACTACGTGGCGCTTTTCCAGCAGAAGAACTTCTGGCGCGTCATCAAGACGCAGGACGAAGCGCGCAGCGAGCAGATCTATCGCGACTTCGCGCGGCAGACGGCGCAGCTCGCCGATGTCGAGATTCGCCGCACGAAGCTCGAAGCGCAAAAGGCAAACACGGACCGGCTCGTTGCGCTGTCGCAGGAGCGCGCGAACCGTCTGCAAGCCGATCTGAACATCGCGCACGAGCAGCAGACGATCGTCAACAGCCAGCAGCAGCAGACCCGTGCCGAAGCTGCCGTGCTCGCGCAGCAGAAGGCGCAGGCACAGGAGCAGTTGCGCGCGACGCAGCGTCAGGTGCGCGATCTGCAGCGTCAGCTCGAGAGCGGTTTGCCGGTGCATTGATGCTTTGCCGGCCGCCGGCCGTCGGCGCACCGACGGCCTCGCGGCCCGGCTCGTTCTCGCTGGTTCTCATCCGGCGTTTGCATTGCGGCGTGCCGCGATGCATGTATTGCCTGAACCTAGGGCGGCGTTAGCACGCGCTCAACGCAACAGCGTGTCGCATTGCCGGCGCCATAGGTCGCGGCGTGACTCGCACATAAGCTCGTGCGCTTACGTGCGTTTAGCCCGGCATTCAGCCGCGCGCCGACATTTACCGCTTTAAAGCGCCGACCGCCATTTGCGTGCGCCCACTGTGAGCTGCGCGCGGCCGATGACGCCCGGCTTGTCCGCGCTTCCTCACATCCAACGCGTGCGTCGCACGCGCTCTTCAACGCGACTTCTTCTGCTTGTCTTGATGACTGCGTTCGTCGCTTTCGTCGTCCTGGTCAGGATCGACGGCGATGGGATCACTGGCGGGGAAGGTTTCGTCGAGCGCCTCGTCCAGCCGGTCTTCGCTGGATGGTTGCTGGGGCGCCTTCGGGGTGTTCGGTTTCGATGTGGACATACGTGCTCCGCGAGAAGAATCAACGGGATCGAGAAGTCAGCATAGCGCAATCGCGCGAATGCGGCCTCTGGCGCAATGGCATAGGACAAACGCACCCTCTTGCGGCCTGCGTATTGCGTCCGCAACACGATAAAACCCGCCTTGAAGATCGCGAAAGCATGTTGTAGGTTCGATGAAGGCACCGACGGAATATTTCGCGGCAATGGTTCGTTATAACGGTGTCACACGACGACGGCGCGCACAGCAGCGCCGACGCGGCCGGCTTACGAGGGCAACCATGCAACCGAACGGATATGGTGACGGGCGGCGCTTGAACGCGTCCTATGTTGTCGAATCGGAACTGGAGCATCTGGAGCGCGCGATGCGTCAGCCGATGATGCGTCGATTAAACGCTGGCTATTGGCGGCGCAGGGTGCTGGAAGTGCAGTGCGGATATGAGCTGACGGAGCAGCAGGGCGCGCGGATCGAGAGGATGCTGCAGCAGTTGGCCAATTGCCCGGGCTAGCCAGCCGCCTGTGTGACGGGCGCGCCTTGCGTTAAGGCGCGCCCTTTGGGAATGCTTATTCCCTGCCTATTCGTTGTTCCCGCCGTTGTTGCCCTGGTCGTTGCCGCTGCCTGCGCCGTACAGGCGTCGGCGCCGTGTAACGACGACAGGTGCGTCCGACGACGACGAACGGTCCGACGACGAACGCTCCGACGGCGTGTGCGGCGCACCGTACGAATCGCGCGATTCGCGTGGCTCGCGATGTTCGCGCGCGCCATGGGGACCGCGTCCGGCGTGATCGCCATGTGCCCCCCGGCCGCCCGCGCGCGGCGCGGGACGCGAGCCCGTGTCGAGCTGGATCGTCGAGATGGCGCGCTTGTAGATGCCTTGCAGCCCAACGGGCGTGCGCAGCATCACCAGATACTGGTCGAACGACTCGATGCAACCCGTCAGGCGGATGCCGTTGACAAGGTAAATCTCAACGCGCTTACGTTCTTTGCGCGCGGCGTTCATAAAGTCGTTTTGCGGATGCGATTCTGCGGAAGGCATGGACAATTGAGTAGGTAGAAACGGTTGTTCGACGGATTTTACCCGTAGTCGCCATGTGCGGACATGACGGGGCCCAAACGCCGGACGTATTGATGCCCACTATAACCACTTGTGGACGCGGAAGCATCCTTTAAAACCGAACTGTAACGTCGAGTTACGAAATCGTGCACCGCTATGCGGGGTGGCCCACGTTCGAAACACGCGGGCGGCCACTCGACGAACAAAAAACGGAATAAAACGCCCGCTGCCAGCGTTTATCGGTAAGGCATCGCATGCAATGCCGCGAAGCCGTGAGGCAGCACGACAGCATGGGTCGCAGATGGTGTACGCCCACGCCTCGTAGATAGTTTTCTTGTGATGAGTTCGCAATCGGTCACCGGCTTCGTCTCGGTTCGCAAGCGAGCGCGTTTTGCCGGTTCAACGCAGGATCGCGCGCAAGCCGCGCTGTCCGTGCAGGAGGTTCTACATGAAGGTGTCCAGACTGGTATCGGCTGTTTTCGTGGTGCTTGCCTTGGGAGTCGCGTCGCTCTCGCTGACGGCGTGTCAGTCCACCATGGGCGACTCGGGTTCGTCGGGCGCGAGCAGCGGCGGCACGAGCGGCAGCAGCGGCGGCTATTGATGACAGCTGCTGTCGCATGACGGCTTGCGCCGGGTGAACTTCGAAGCAGAAGTGATTTCGTGGCTCCCGCAGTTGCGCCGCTACGCGCGCGCACTGACGGGCGACGCGGCTTGGGCGGACGACCTGGTTCAGGATACGGCCGAGCGTGCGCTCGCGCGCTGGAAGGGCTTTCGGCCCGACAGCAATTTGCGCGCGTGGCTGCTGACGATTCTGCGGCACCTTTATATCGATCAGTTGCGCGTGCGGCGCGAGATCGCCGTCGACGACGAGAGCGCGCCGTGGCGCAATCTCGAAGCGCCGCGCGGCGAAGTCGACGGTCTGGTGTTGCGCGATGTGCAGCGCGCGCTTTATTGTCTGCCCGTCGAGCAGCGCGAGGTGATGCTGCTCGTTTGCGTGGAGGAACTGAGCTATCAGGAGGCGTCGATGGCGTTGGGTGTGCCCATCGGGACGGTGATGTCGCGGCTGTCGCGCGCGCGCGAACATATGCGCTCGCTGTTGACGGAGGGGCCGGTGCACAAGTCGCCGTCGCTGAAAGTGGTGAAGGGGAGATGAGGGGCCGACGAGAGCGGCAAGTGAGCCGCAGCAGGTGAAAAGCGCACAATGAACAACGACGACCACCCTACCGATTACGCGAACGCGCCCGATCTGCGCGCGCTGTCGGCGTTCGTCGACAACGAGCTGCCCGAGAGCGAGCGTGCGGCCGTTCGCGAGCATCTCGCGCGCGACCCGGACGCTGCCGCGCAGGTCGCATCGTGGCGCGCGCAGAAGGCTGCGCTGCAGGCGCTCGCAGGCGACGCGCCCGGCAGCGAGGCGCCGCCATTCATCGTGCTGCGCCCGCGCGTGCCGTGGTGGCGGCGCGCGGGTGTCGCGGCGTGCTGGCTGCTGGCGGGCGCGGGGCTGGCGCTCGCGCTCGGGCCGCTGGTGCCGCGGTTGATCGACGGCGGCAGCGGCGACGTGATGTCGTTCGCGCGGCGCGCGGATATCGCGTATGCCGTCTACACACCGGAGCGGCGCCATCCCGTCGAAGTCGCGGCGGCCGAGGAAGAGCATCTGATCGCGTGGCTGTCGAAGCGGCTGAACCGGCATCTCTCTGTGCCGTCGTTGCAGGAGTATGGCTACACGCTCGTCGGCGGCCGGTTGCTGCCGGGCGAAGCGGGGCCAGCCGCGCAGTTCATGTACGAGAACCAGAGCGGCGCGCGCCTCACGCTCTACGTGACGGGCATTCCAAAAGACGAGACGGCGTTTCGCCTGTTCCGCGACGGCAACCGGCGCACCTTCTACTGGATCAACGACCGGATGGGCTACGCGCTGTCGGGGCCGATCGAGGAAGCCAAGCTGCGTTCGATCGCCATTGAAGTCTGCGGCGAACTGGGCGGCCGTCCGGAGACCTGGCAGTAATTTCGCCGCCCCCCATCCCGCGTCCCGCCCGGAAACATCGCGTAATACACAGCGCGCCCGTGCCTGCGCCGCGCGAGGAATAGGCTCCACGAGCCGCGCGTTTAGATAAGGCAGGCGCGCGTTTTACATCGTCGAACGCGGCCGTCCCGCAAGGCGATCGATGGCGTCTTTACGGCGACGGCACACCACTGTGCCGCGACACCGCACCGTCGGCAGGACAGATCATGCGTACTTTCATTGGACTCGGCGCGGCGCTCGTCGCGTGCGCCGGATGCGCGGTGCCCGCCGCGCCGCCCGTCGCCGCGCAGGAGCCGCTCAACGATCAGGTCAATTGCCAGAACGTCGTCGGCCAGGCGGAGATCGACGGCACGACGCAGCAAATCAGCGGTCTCGCGTGCAGGCAGCCGGACGGGACGTGGCAGATCCAGCAGGCGGACAATGCCGTCGTCTATCCGATTCCCGCCTATCCTTACTATGCCCCTTGGTATTGGGGACCGCCTGTTGCCGTGGGCATCGGGACGTCGTTCGTGTTCGTCGACCGGTTCCATCATTTCCATCACATGAACCATGTGCATTGGGGACAGCCGGGCGGACGATTTCACGGCTCGGGCGGCATGCACGGCTGGAGCGGCGGCGCGCACACGTGGGGCGGCATGGGCCACGTGGGCGGCATGGGCGGCGGGCACCGGCGTTGACGGCCTGTTCGCGCTTGGTGCGAGGTACCCGGCAACGCGATGCCGTGCCGACTGCGGCTCAAGGCACACCGACAGCGGGCGGACCCAGCATCACGTAGCCAACCACAAGCAAGCCAACAACGGAACAACCTCGACAGCCGTTCCACCCCAACAGGGAGCGCCGTGACACGCATCTTGCCGCCGGACCTTTCCGCCGCGACGTTCGATCGCGCGCTGGCCGCCTTCGAATCGATCGTCGGCGCGACGCAGGTTGCGTCGTCGCCGGCGAGCCTCGCACCGTATGCCGATCCGTTCGCGCCGGGGCCGCTCGCCGCCTCGTTCGTGCCGTCGGCGGCGCTGTTGCCCGCGAACGTCGACGAAATCCGCGCGATCCTGCGCGTCGCGAACCAGTACCGCATTCCCCTGTGGACGGTATCGACGGGGCGCAACTTCGCCTACGGCGGCGCGGCGCCGCGGCTGGCCGGTTCGGTGGTGCTGGACCTGCAGCGGTTGAACCGCATTCTCGCCGTCGACGAGCGGCTCGCCACCGCGCTCGTCGAGCCTGGCGTCAGCTATTTCGACCTCCATCAGCATCTGCGCGCGCACGAGCTGCGGCTATGGGTCGATCCGCCCGCGGCGGGCTGGGGCAGCGTCGTCGGCAACACGCTCGAGCGCGGCTTCGGCACGACGAACTACGGCGACCACGCGGCGAGCCAGTGCGGCATGGAAGTGGTGCTCGCCAACGGCGACATCGTGCGCACGGGCATGGGCGGCGTCGAGATCGGCACGTCCTGGCAGGCGTTCAGATACGGCTACGGGCCGTCGTTCGATCCGATGTTCATGCAGTCGAACTACGGCATCGTCACGAAGATGGGCGTCTGGCTGATGCCCGCGCCGAGCGCGTATCTGCTCGGCGAAATCCAGTTCCAGCGCGACGACGATCTGCAAGCGATCGTCGAGACGCTGCGGCCGTTGCGCCTTGCCGGCACGATCGGCAATCAGGCGGTGATCGAGGGCGCGTTGCGCCGGGCCGCGGGCATCGGGCCGCGTTCGCAGTGGTACGACGGCCCGGGCGTGATGCCGGAGGGCGCGATCGCGTCGATGATCGAGCAGCTGAAGATCGGCCGCTGGAACCTGCACTACGCGCTCTACGGCGAGCGCGAGGTGATCGCGGCGAAAGAGACGCTCGTGCGGCGCGCGTTTGGCCGCATCGCGGGCGCGCGAATGCTGTCGGCAACCTATGACGGCACCGTCGAACCCGAAGCGGGCGGCGACCGCAACCTCGCCGGCATTCCGGCGATGACGGCGTTTCGCATGCTCGACTGGCGCGGCGGCAGCGGCGCGCACGTCGATTTCTCGCCCGTGTGTCCAGCGACGGGCCGCGATGCGATGCGCCAGTACACGCTGGCGAAAACGCGCGCGAACGAATACGGCTTCGATTACTACGGCGGCTTCACGTCGGGCGAGCGGCACCTGCATCACATCGCGGCCGCCATCTTCGACCGCGCCGACGCGCGCCAGAGCGAACTCGCGGGCGACCTGCTGCGCGCGTGGATGAGCGACGCGCACGGCGCGGGTTACGGCGAATACCGCTCGCATCTCATGTACATGGACTTTGCGGCGGCGCGCTACAACTTCAACGACGGCGCGCTGCTGCGCCTGTCGGAGACCATCAAGGACGCGCTCGATCCCGCCGGTATTCTGTCGCCGGGCAAGCAGGGCATCTGGCCGAAGGCGTTTCGGCGCTGGCGGGGCTATACGTAAGCCCGCGTAAGTCGGCGTAAGCCGGCGTAATCCCGCGTGAACAGCGCAAACCCGCACCGAGGCACGCAAAGGACATCGCAAATGGAACGGCGCACATTTCTTGCAGCTGGGGCCTGGCTGTCCGCCACGGCGGGCACGGGCGCGCCCTGGCTCGCGCGCGCGTTCCCCGGCGGCGCACAGCGCGCGGATTTCGCGCTGATCGACACGACGCTGGCCGAAGCAACCGCGCTGTCGGATCACGCGATGCGCGTGCGCTTGCCGATCCTCGATGTGAATCGTGCGCCGCATGCCGACATCGCCGCGCTGTGGTACGACCTGCTCGCGCCGCGCGCGGCCGCGTCGGGCGGGCACC
Source organism: Burkholderia sp. E7m39 (assembly GCA_001319865.1). GTDB lineage: Bacteria > Pseudomonadota > Gammaproteobacteria > Burkholderiales > Burkholderiaceae > Paraburkholderia > Paraburkholderia bengalensis. The sequence goes on from BBSL01000534.1 coordinate 14,503, forward strand.
TGACGCTCGTCGGCGTGACGCGCGCCGCCGATTTCTTCGTGCTCACGCGTCTCGCGCTGCCGCCCGCTGCGCCGGTGACGCAGGTGAGCGGCACGCCGCGGCGCGCGTGCGTCGCCTTCGCGCTTGCCCTCTGATCAAAAGCGATACGCCGGATTCTTCGGATCGAACGCCATGTCGTCGAAGGTTTTGGGCGTGATCGTGAGAAACACGATGCGCTCGAACGGCTGCCCGTCGTTGTCGTACGATTCGGCCGTTCTGAAATACGGATGCCGCAGGTCGAGCCCGAGCACCTCCTTTTTCGCGTAGTACTCGGGCTGGCCCGTCGGCGTCTCGTACGTGAACGCGATCACGCGCACGCCGTCGAGCGTCTTCACCTCGATCTGCGCGGGGTGCGTGATACCGACGGCAGCAAACTTGCGGCCTTCGTCGAGGAACTGCCGAGCGATGAACTCGATGCCGAGATCGCGCACCTGATGGTTCGACTGCGAGCGCGCGAGCACGCCGTTGACCGACGCCCACATGGGCACGATGTTGAAGATGCCGCCGAGATGACCGTACATCTGGTCGGGCCGTCGCGTTTCGTCGTAGATCATCTCCTGACCGGCGTGCGGGCCGCCCGGCAGCCATTTGGCGTAGATGCGCAACGGGTCGCGCGTGAGCCGCACGAGCATGTGGTCGGGCCTGCGCGGCCACACGCCGCGTATGCGCTCCTGGCGCAGCATCGTGAACTCGTACGACGGATAGCCGTTCGGCCCTTCCTCGATATAGCGCGGCACCGTGAGGGGATCGAATGCTTCGAACAGCGCGACGAGTTGCGCGTCGTCCATCTGTTCGAGCGTGCCGCTTTGCGCGGCGTTGCGCAGCCACTTGACCTGTTGTTCGAGCGGCAGCTTCGCGACGAGCGAAGCGGCATCGCTGGCGGGCGAGGCATGCGATGCCGGGGTGGCTTCGGCAGGCGCGCTCGTGTCGTTCTGCGCGAGCGCGGTGCTCGCGGCGGCGGCAATCAGCGCGCAGGCCATGCGCGCGGAGAACCATGACATCCAGCGAAAGCCGTTGTTTCGACCCATGAATTGCTCCATCAGGTGCGGACGGCTCCGACTGGATCGCGCGCGATCGGGCGATCACGCACGCCGGGCCGTCAACTGGTTTTGTGCTTCGCCAGCTCCTGATCGCGCAGCTCGCGCCGCAGGATCTTGCCGACATTCGTTTGCGGAAGCTCGTCGCGGAACTCGACGACCTTCGGCACCTTGTAGCCCGTCAGATTCTTGCGGCAATGCGCGATCAACTGCTCCTCGGTGAGGGAAGGATTGCGGCGCACGACGAACACCTTCACGCGCTCGCCCTGCGCGACATCGGGAATGCCGATCGCGGCCACTTCGCGCACGTCCGGGTGCATCGCGATCACGTCCTCGATCTCGTTCGGATACACATTGAAACCCGACACTAAAATCATGTCTTTCTTGCGGTCGATCAGGCGGATATAGCCGCGCGAATCCATCACGCCGATATCGCCCGTGGCGAGCCAGCCGTCTTCGTCGAGCACCTTGGCCGTTTCCTCGGGACGGTTCCAGTAGCCTTTCATCACCTGCGGGCCTTTCACGCACAGCTCGCCCGGCTCGCCGATGTTGGCCCAGCTGCCGTCGTCCTTGCGAAACCGCACCTGCGTGGACGGCGCGGGCAAGCCGATCGAGCCGTCGAACTCGCGCATGTGTTTCAGGTCCACCGGGTTCATCGACACGATGGGAGAGCATTCCGTCAGCCCGTAACCTTCGATGATCGGCTTGCCCGTCACTTCGCGAAAACGGTCGGCGACGGCTTTCTGCATCGCCATGCCGCCCGCCATTGCGAGCTTGAGCTTCGAGAAATCGCGCTGGCGGAACTCCTCGTTGTCGAGAAACGCGTTGTACAGCGTGTTGACGGCCGTGATGCCCGTGAAGGTCTCGTGGCGCAGAATCTTCATCACCATCTTCGTGTCGCGCGGATTGGCGATCAGGATGTTGCGTCCGCCGAGCCCCATGAAGATCATCGCGTTCACGGTCAGCGAGTAGATGTGATAAAGCGGCAGCGGCGTGAGCACGGTTTCGACGTCGTCGGTCAGCTGGCCTTCGGCCCAGACCTTCGCCTGCAGCAGATTCGCGACGATGTTCCGGTGCGTGAGCATCGCGCCTTTCGCAACGCCTGTCGTGCCGCCCGTGTACTGCAGGAACGCGAGATCGGCGGGCCTGATCTGTACGGGCGCAAGCGTGCGCCTGTAGCCCGTTGCGAGCGCGTCGAGCAGCGGCACGGCCTGCGGCAGGTTGTACGCGGGCACGAGCTTCTTCACGTGACGCAGCACGAAGTTGATCAGCTTGCCCTTCAGATTGAGGCCGTCCTTCAGCAGATCGCCGAGCGCCGTGACGACGACGTTCTGCACGCGCGTGCCCGCGAGCGAATCCTCGACGGTTTTCGCGAAGTTCTCGAACACGACGATGGTTTGCGCGCCGCTGTCCTTGAGCTGATGCGACAGTTCGCGCACCGTGTAGAGCGGGTTCACGTTGACGACCACGGCGCCCGCCTTGAGTGCGCCGAAGAGCGCAACGGGATATTGAAACGTGTTCGGCAGCATGATCGCGACGCGGTCGCCGGGCTTCACGCCGATGCTCTGCAGATAGACCGCGAACGCCGTCGCCTTGCGCGCGAGTTCGCCGTACGTGAGGCTCTCGCCGACGCTCACATAGGCGATGCGTTCGCGAAAGCGCGCCGTGCATTCATCGAAGAACGCGACGACGGACGCATACTGCGACGCGTCGATGTCATGCGGCACGCCGGGCGCGTAGGACGCGTACCAGATGCCGTCGGTGTTCGGCGCGCGCGGCGGCGTCGGTGCCTGCGTTTGACCTTGCGGCTGGGTTTGTGCTTGCGCTCGAGTTTCAGCTTGCGTTTGCGCCTGGGTCGGCGTCCGATGCTCGGTGGTCATGGCGTCTCCTGGATCTTTGGGCGATTGTTGTTGTGTTGTATGTGTCGTGCGCATGAATCGTGCGGGGTCGCGGAAGTGGCCCGGATTCTACCGTTCCAGAATCGCGACGACACCCTGGCCGCCTGCCGCGCAGATCGAAATCAGCCCGCGTGCGGTGCCCGCCGGCTTGTCGAGCTGCGCGAGCATCTTCGCGAGTCCCGCGACGATGCGCCCGCCCGTGGCCGCGAACGGATGGCCCGTCGCAAGCGAGCCGCCGTTCACGTTGATTTTCGCGCGATCGATGTCGCCGAGCGCGCCGTCGAGTCCCAGTTGCGTGCGGCAGTACTCGTCGTCTGCCCAGGCCGCGAGCGTGCACAGCACCTGCGCGGCGAACGCCTCGTGAATTTCGTAGAAGTCGAAATCCTGCAACGTCAGGCCCGCGCGTTTGAGCATGCGCGGCACGGCGTACGCAGGCGCCATCAGCAAACCCTCCTTTTTGTCGAAGAAATCGACGGCGGCCGTCTCCGACCAGCTCAGGTACGCGAGCACGGGCAGATTGTGCGCGGCCGCCCATTCGTCGCTCGCGAGCAGCACGGCCGACGCGCCGTCGGTGAGCGGTGTCGAGTTGCCCGCCGTCATCGTGCCGGCGTCGCGGTCGAACGCGGGTTTCAGCGACGTGAGCTTGTCCAGCGTCAGGTCGCTGCGCAGGTTGTTGTCGCGCATGAGGCCGCGATAGGGCGTCATCAGATCGTTCAGGAAACCGCGCGCATAGGCTTGCGTCAGCTTGCGATGGCTGTCGTAGGCAAGCACGTCCTGGGCGTCGCGCGAAATGGCCCAGCGCTTGGCCATCAGCTCGCAATGCTCGCCCATCGACAGCCCCGTGCGCGGCTCGCTGTTACGCGGCAAGAGCGGCTTGAACAACATGCCGGGGCGCAGCTTGCTCAACGCGCCGACGCGCTGTCCCGCCGACTTGCCGCGATTCGCTTCGAGCAGGATCTTGCGCATCTTCTCGTTGACGCCGATGGGCGCATCCGACGTCGTATCGACGCCGCCCGCGATGCCGGCGTCGATCTGCCCGAGCGCAATCTTGTTCGCCACCAGAATGGCCGCTTCGAGGCCCGTGCCGCAGGCCTGCTGCACGTCGTAGGCGGGGGTTTCCTTCGCCAGCGTGGTCGACAGCAGGGCTTCGCGCGTCAGGTTGAAATCGCGCGAATGCTTGATGACGGCGCCTGCCGCGACTTCGCCGAGGCGTTCGCCATGCAGGTTGTAGCGGTCGATCAGTCCTTGTAGCGTGAAGGTCAGCATGTCCTGGTTCGAAGCCGTCGCGTATGCGGTGTTCGAGCGCGCGAACGGAATGCGGTTGCCGCCCAGAATCGCGACGCGGCGCACGGCGGGCAGCGAAAGTGTCTGTGGTTGCTGAGGCATCAGCGGGCTCCCTGGTTGCATCCGCCTCGCGGGCGGCGGGTATGAAGCAGCGTGATACGCCCGGCACTTGCTTCAGAACGAAACGGGCCGGGTCTTGATTCCATCGTCAGAGGCATATTCCGCGGCCCGGCGCGGTTCCCGTGTTACGGGCCATTACGAAGCCTTGCCCGCCTGCGGCGCTCGCGACGGACGGCGTCATTGCAGATTCCACTGAAAGCGGCCGCGCAGGTGAGGCTTGCCGCCCGTCGGATCGCGCACTTCGAACTCGCGCGCCGCGGGCTCGGGCGAGGCCGTCCACAGCGACGCCTCGCCGGGCAGCAGCATCGGCAGTTTGAACTCGCCCGCGAGCGTCGCATCGGCGAGCCGTTTGGGCGGCTGCAGCGCGGCCGCCGTGCGCGCGAGCGTCCACATGCCATGCGCGATCGCGCGCGGAAAGCCGAATGCCCGCGCGGACAGCATCGTCAGATGGATCGGGTTGTAGTCGCCGGACGCCTTCGCGTAGTCGCGGCCCAACTGTGACGGCAGCTGCCAGCGCGCCGCGCGCGCGAGCGCGGCGCCCGTCACGTCGAGCGGGCTCAGCGGGTCGCCGCTCGCCGCGACGCCGCGCTTCAGATACACGCTGTCGCCGTCCCACACGGCCTCGCCGCGCCGGTAGACGCGCGTCTGCAGCACGATCGCCTGACCCTTGTCGTGACGCAGCTTCGCGCCGAACTCGACCTCGACGCGCAAGGTGTCGTCGAACGACAGCGGGCGGCGCATGTGCACGCTGTTGGCCAGATGGACGAGGCCGAGCGCGGACCACGGAAACGCGGGGTCTGTCAGCAACAGCAGATGCAACGGAAAGGCGAGCAGATGCGGAAACGTGAACGGAATGCCTTGCTCGGGGAAGAAGCCGCACACGCGCGCATAGCGTTCGATGGCGACGGAATCGAGCGTCACGGCGGGGCGTACGAGCCGCAGCGCGGGCAAGTCGGTGGGGCGATGCCGCTGGAAGCCCTTGATCACGCCCGTCGCCGCGCGCGCATACAGCGCGGCGGGCTTGGGCAGTTCCGGCAGCACGACCGTTTTCGTGCGGGTCGCGCCGAACATCGGGCTGGACTCGAAAAAGGCCATGACGCTCACGCTCCTATCAGGCTTTGTCCGCACACTCGCACGATTTGCCCCGTCACGCCCGACGAGCCCGGATGCGCGAGCCATGCGACCGTCTGCGCGACGTCGGCGGGCTGGCCGCCTTGGCTCATCGAATTCATCCGCCGGCCGGCTTCGCGCAACGCGAGCGGCATCTTCGCCGTCATCTGCGTTTCGATGAAGCCGGGCGCGACCGCGTTGATCGTGATGCGGCGCCTCGCGAGAAGCGGCGCCATGCTCTGCACGCGGCCGATCACACCCGCCTTCGAGGCTGCATAGTTGGTCTGGCCGAGATTGCCCGCGATGCCGCTGATCGACGAAACAGCCACAATTCGCCCGCCGTCGCGCAGCGTGCCCGCTTCGAGCAGCGCGTCGTCGATGCGCTCCTGCGCCGACAGGTTGATGTCGATCACGTCGCGCCATGCCGCCTCGCTCATCTTCGCGATGGTCTTGTCCTTCGTGATGCCCGCGTTGTGCACGAGCACGTCGACGCCGAGTTCGTCGAGCGCTGTCGCGAGTTGAGCGGGCGTCTCGGGCGCGGCGATGTCGAGCGCGAGCGCCGTGCCGCCGATCTGGCGCATCGTGGCGTCGAGCGCGCCCGTGGCGGGCGGAATGTCGACGCCGATCACGTGCGCGCCTTGCGCGGCGAGCACGTTCGCAATGGCCGCGCCGATGCCGCGCGCCGCGCCCGTCACGACGGCGCGCTGGCCCGCGAGCGGCTGGGTCCAGTCGAAGTCGGCAACGAGCGCGTTCGCCGCCGCACCGATTCGCACCGCCTGGCCCGATACATATGCCGAACGCGGCGACAGAAAAAAGCGCAGCGTCGCTTCGAGATTGCTTTCGGCGCCGTGGGCGGCATAGAGCAGATTCGCCGCGATGCCGCGCCGCGCTTCCTTGCCGAGCGAGCGCACGATGCCTTCGAGCGCGCGTTGCGCCGTCCACTGGCGCGGACTCGCGCAGGCTTCGGGCGGACGGCCGAGCACGATGATGCGGCCGGATTTGTCGAGCGAGCGCAGCGTGTCGTGGAAGAACGTGTAGAGCGTGGCGAGCTGCGCGCTGTTGTCGATGCCGCTCGCGTCGAACACGAGCGCCCGCACGCGCGCCTGAACGCCCGCTGCGGGATCGGTGGCTTCGAAGCGGCCCGTCATCAGCCCGTGGCGGTTCGCGAGCGGCACCCACAGGCCCGCGCCCGGATGCGCAACGCTCGTGATGCCGATATGCGCGATGACGTCGGCGAGGGCATCGAGCAACTGCGGCGCCGGCCCCGCGCCGACAGCGACGATGCCGTCGAACTCGGGTGCGTCGGCCTTGTAGCGGCGCAGCACCTCGGGCTTCGGCAAACCGAGCGAGCGTGCGACCCGCGCGCCCAGCGGCGAGTTGACGAAGTTCAGGTAGGAATCGTTCATCTTCTTGGCCCCTGGACCCTCAGCGGATGGCGTCAGTGTGCACGGAGCGTGCGACTTGCCGCAAGTTGCGTCCCGTTTTGGTCAATGGGCGCGCGCTGGTGCCGCCGCTCGCGGCGAGATCGGGCCGCCGCTGATGAAACCGCCGTTCCCAGCCGCATCACGCGGCCAGTTCCATCGCCTTGTCGAGCGCCTCCTTGCGCCGCTGCAGATCCGCGAGCAGGCCGAAGTCGGCGGGGAAATCGTCGACCTTCACGACCTCGGCGGCGAAGCGCGCGTAGTCGTCGAGCACCGTGCGCTCTTCCTCGTCGATCAGCCCGCGCTGCAGCGCCGCTTCGTTCCAGTCGGCGAGATCGGCGAGACTTTGCGGAAGCGGCTCGATGCGGCCGCGTTTGATCGCCTCGCGCAGCCGCCGTTCGATTTGCGCGACGCGCGGCAACAGCGCGAATGCCAGTTCGCCGTAGCCGATCGTATCGACGGCTGCATGCGGCACGAACGAATCGGCGAGCAGCCGCGCGCGCGTGTCGCCGGGCGTCTGCATCAGCTCGGCGATCGCGCTGTCGAGCGCGTCGGAGGGCGCGCGGTGCGGCAGCCCGAACGGAAACGCGATCACGCGCACGAGGGCGGCGGCGAAGCGGTTCGGATAGTTGCGCAGCACGCCGTCGAGCGCGGTCTGCGCGCGCAGCAGCGCGTCTTCGACGCCCCATTGCACGAGGGGAAGATCGCTCGCGTGGCGGCCTTCGTCCTCGAAACGCTTGAGCGTCGCGGAGATCAGATAGAGCTGCGACAGGACGTCGCCAAGACGCGCCGAAATCCGCTCGCGCCGCTTCAGTTCGCCGCCGAGCGTGAGCATCGAGACATCGGCGAGCAGCGCGAATACCGTCGATAGCCGCGTGGCCGCGCGGTAATACGGCGCGAGCGGCGCGTGCGCGCGCTGCGGCCTCGCGATTAGCCGGCCGCCCGTCACGCCGTGCACGAAACTGCGCACGACGTTCGACAGCGTGAAGCTCACATGCCCGAAGAACGCTGCGTCGAAATCGCGCAAGGCCTTCGCGCGGTCGGCTTCGCGCGTGGCGGCCATTTCCTTGAGTACGTACGGATGGCAGCGGATCGCGCCCTGGCCGAAGATGATCAGGCAGCGCGTGAGGATGTTCGCGCCTTCGACGGTGATCGAAATGGGCACCTGCTGATACGCGCGCGCCAGAAAATTGGACGGCCCCATGCAGATGCCTTTGCCCGCGACCACGTCCATGCCGTCGTCGATCACCTCGCGGTTGCGCTCGGTAATGTGGTACTTCGAGATCGCCGAAATGACGGAGGGCTTCTCGCCCAGATCCACCGCCTGCGCCGACAGGCGGCGCGCGGCGTCCATCACGTAGAGGTTGCCGCCCATGCGTCCGAGCGCTTCCTGCACGCCTTCGAACTTGCCGATCGGCGTGCGGAACTGGCGGCGCACGGCCGCATAGGCGCCGACGCCGCGCACGGCGATCTTCGACATGCCCACGTTCGACGACGGCAGCGAAATCGCGCGTCCCGCCGCGAGGCATTCCATCAGCATGCGCCAGCCGTTGCCGACCTGCGCGCGTCCGCCGATCACCCAGTCGAGCGGGATGAACACGTCGTTGCCGGAGTTCGGGCCGTTCTGGAACACGGCGTTTAGCGGCCAGTGGCGTCGTCCGATGTTCACGCCCGGGTGGCTGGTCGGAATCAGCGCGCAGGTGATGCCGGGTTCGTCGTCGGGGCCGAGCAGGTGGTCGGGATCGAGCGCGCGAAACGCGAGGCCGAGCACCGTCGCGATCGGGCCGAGCGTGATGTAGCGCTTGTTCCATGTGACGCGAAAGCCGAGCGTCTCGCGTCCTTCGAAGGTGCCTTTGCAGACGATGCCGACATCGGGAATCGCCGCCGCGTCGGAGCCTGCGTACGGACTCGTCAGCGCGAAGCAGGGGATGTCGTCGCCGCGCGCGAGACGCGGCAGATAGTGGTTCTTCTGCGCGTCGGTGCCGTAGTGCAGCAGCAGTTCGGCGGGACCGAGCGAGTTCGGCACCATCACCGAGACAGCCGCCGCCGAACAGCGCGTCGCGAGCTTCATGATGACCTGCGAATGCGCGTACGCGGAGAACGCCTTGCCGCCGTACTGCTTCGGAATGATCATGCCTAGAAAGCCCTTGTCCTTGACGAACTGCCACGCTTGCGGCGACAGGTCCTGCCAGACGGCCGTGGTCTCCCAGTCGTTGGCGAGATCGCACAGCTGCTCGCATTCGTTGTCGAGAAACGCCTGCTCGTCGGCCGTCAGCTTCGCCGGACCGTAGCCGAGCAGCGTGTCCCAATGCGGACGTCCGGAGAAAAGGGCGGCGTCCCACCAGACGGTGCCCGCCTCGATCGCGTCGCGCTCGGTCGGCGACATCTCGGGCAAGGTCTTGCGGAACGCGTCGAGCACGCGGGCGCTCAGCCACGCGCGGCGCAACGGCTTGATGGTCTGCACGAGCGCGGGCAACACCAGCACGACGGCGAGCACGATGCTCGCCGTCGTGCCGGCCGCGTGCGCGAGCGATACGCCCGCGACCCACACGGCGACAAACGCGAGCCACCACACGGCGCGCGCCTGCGCGTAGATCAACGCACCCGCAACGACGATCAGCGCAACGATGAACCACGTCATGGCGATGCCTCCTTTGGATGCCGATGGGCGAGCGCGTCGCGCAATGCGAGGCAGGCTCGCCTGTTTCTGCGTGTGCCGGTTGCGCGGTGCCCGCCGTCGTTCTTCGCAGCCTGTGTGCCTGCGGGACCGAGAAGGGCGTCTAATGCGCGGGCTGCGCGCCATCGTCCGCGTTCGCTCGACTGCTCCCGCATTCTCTCTTTTGCCGGAGCCCCGCTTTCCGGTTAGACCGTTGGGCGCGCGAACCGCGAGCGCCGACGCGTCGTCGCCTCAGCCCTGCGCCGTGTAACGCGTGAACGGCGCGCGTGCGTGGAGCTGGCGGCCGGCCGTGTGCGGCGGCTCGACGGTCGAGGCCGCATCGGTGCGGCGCACGGCGTCCGTCGACGGCGGCTGCGGCTGCTGGGGCGACTCCAGCGGCGAAGGCTGCGGTGCCGCTGCGTCGGCCGTCGGCACCGCCTCGCCGCGAGCGGCGGCTTGCGCCTGCGCCTCGTTGACGGCATCGCAGCCGATGTCCACGCTGCCTGCGTCGCCGAGCACCGACGCGAACATCGCGAACTGGCTCGCGTCCGGCAACGGCGCCTTAAGCGCGGACACGATCGGCGACGCGAGTCGCGCGATCAGCTGCAGGCCGTTCATCGACTTATCCTGCGCGAACTCGCTGATCAGGTTGTCAGTGTCGGCGCCCGCGAGCACGCCGGACAGCGCGCCGATCGCGAAGTGCAGCCGCCAGCGGAGCTCCTCGCGCGGCAGATGCGGCAGCGCGCGCTGGAACGAGTCGAAGAAGCGCGCGGAGACGGACGCGTAATGCGTCTTCAGAACGGCGCGGGTGAAAGGCGACGGATCGGTGTACGCGCGGCCGAGCAGCCGCAGGAATGCCTTGCCGGCGCTGCGCGTATCGTGCGATATGCGCAGCGCCGGAATGAACATCGCGCCGAGCACGTGCTCGCAGGTCACGCGCGGTCCGAGCAGTGCGTCGAAGCGATCGAGCAGCTTCAGGCGCTCGTGGTTCAGCAGGTCGAGGCGGCGCGGCAACATCGCGTGCATCAGCGATTCCTTGCTGCCGAAGTGGTAGTTGACGGCAGCCAGATTGACCTCGGCCATCGAGGTGATCTGCCGCAGCGACATCGCTTCATATCCGTATTCGATGAAAAGCGTCTCGGCGGCATCGAGGATGCGAGCTTTCGTGTCCCCGGTATGGCGGCCCGGCGTGCGAAGTGTCACGTTGCGTCTCCCATGTCGGGCCGAACGGGCGCGTTGGGCGCCGCATTCGGCCCACGCAAACAATCGATTTAAGTTCGAATTTGACACGCGTGTTCTTTTTCAGAATAAGAACGGGGCCGACGATCGGGCAAGGGGTGAGTGTC
>BBSL01000535.1 GCA_001319865.1 Burkholderia sp. E7m39
GGCCGACGATCGGGCAAGGGGTGAGTGTCGATGGACTCCTCTAAAAGTGCCCGACCACGCGCGCACTTGCCGACCATGCGGACGAGAAAAGAGAAAAGACAAAAGGCCGCTCCGAAACGAATGGGAGCGGCCTCGTGTCCGCTGCATTGACCGGGCGCGTGCTCGTCCGGACGGAATGCCTTCTGCGCTGCGTGGCGTGCGTTCAGTGCACGGTCGCCGTGACCTCTTCGGCAGACTGCGTCATGTCGATGCCGCGCCGTTCGCGGCTAAACAAAATGAAGACTGCAATCACGACGGCCACGATGCCGATCACGACGGCCATCACGGTCGCGTAGTCGTTGCCGTGCGCCTCGGCGATACCCGCCTGCAGCGGCCCGTTGACGGCCGCGATCAGGTTACCCAACTGGTACACGAGGCCCGGGAACGTCGCGCGGATTTCATCCGGCGAGATTTCGTTCAGATGCACGGGAATCACGCCCCACGCGCCTTGCACCGAAATCTGCATCAGGAACGCGCCCACGGCGAGCATCGCAGCCGTCGACGAAAACGCCCACAGCGGCACGACGGGCAGCGCGATCAGGGCGGCAATACAGATCGCGCGCTTGCGGCCGATCTTCTCCGACAGCGCGCCAAAGAACAGCCCGCCGCAGATCGCGCCGACGTTCAGCACGATCGTGATCCATTGCACGGTATGAGCGTCGTAGTGGTGCTGCACGCGCAGGAAGGTCGGATACAGGTCCTGCGATCCGTGCGAGAAGAAGTTGAACGCCGTCATCAGCACGATGGCGTAGACGGAGAGCTTCCAGTTCAGCTTGAGCGTGGCGACGAGGCCGGGGCGCGCCTTCTTTTCAAGCGTCTTGAACGCCGGCGATTCGGGCACGTGCGCGCGGATGTAGAGCACCAGCAGCGCGGGCAGCACGCCCACGAAGAACATGCCGCGCCAGCCGATGTACTCGTAGAGCTGGCCGAACACGAGCCCGGCGAGCAGATAGCCGCTCGGATAACCCGCCTGCAGCAGCCCCGACACGAAGCCGCGCGCCTTGGGCGGCACGGTTTCCATCGTCAGCGCGCCGCCGACGCCCCATTCGCCGCCCATCGCGATGCCGAACAGCGCGCGCAGCACCAGCAGCGTGGTGAGGTTGGGGGAGAGGCCCGACAGCAGCTCGAGCAGCGAGAAGCACGCGATGTTGATCATCAGCGTGGGGCGGCGCCCGAACCTGTCGGCGAGGAAGCCGAAGATGAGGGCGCCGACGGGCCGCATCATCAGCGTCAGCATGATCGCAAACGACACCGCTTTGATATCGGTGCCGAATTCATTCGCGATATCTTTCAGAACAAAAACCATCAGAAAGAAATCGAATGCATCGAGTGTCCAGCCTAAATAGGCGGCAATCGTGACGTTTCTCTGTTCCCGGGTCCAGCTCATTTCAATTGTTCTCCTCTGATCTCACGCAACCGTCGTTGCGATCTCCGATTAATCGTGCCTTTGAAAGCTTTTGCGCGGCTGACCAGCAAACGCCGCACCCCGTAGCTCAAGGCTCCGGTGAGTGTACGCCGACGATTAAGCGTCTGCATGAAACGGCTGCGCTTTGTCAGTGCTAATCCCTAGATAATCGGTCGTTCGGGAAAGAATAATGTCTGGTAAATGTAATTAACGTAGTTATTCTGATTGGAATAAGTTTGTTATTCGTAATTGTGGGGAATATAGATTGCGATGCTTGCGGCTTTGGCTTTGACGGGCGCTAATTGACGGGCCGCGTACTTGCCTGTCGGATGACTGCCTCGCGATCGGCAGTATCGCTTGGCATCGCAAGGCGCAGAAGCGTGCGACGAAGCGGAAAGGGACGATGGACAGACACGTGAGGTTCAGGCGGGACGCGTGAAGGCGTAAAAAAACAAAAACCCCGCACGCTTTCGCATTACGGGGTGATCTGTTTTGCTCTGAGAGAGTGGTGCCCAGGAGAGGACTCGAACCTCCACGGTGTTGCCACCGCTAGGACCTGAACCTAGTGCGTCTACCAATTCCGCCACCTGGGCACGTCTCAAGCTAGACCGCTATTTTAACGAGAAGAATCTGCGTGTCAATCGGTATGTCGAAAAACGCTTCATCTTTTCGTCTGGTTGTTCGCGCATCAAAAAACTAAGCGATCAACCGATACTGCAACTTCCTGCATCGCTCTTGCGCAAGCCGAAGACCCGGCGCGAAGAGCAGTGCTCTCACTACAATGAAAAACCGCCCGAAGGCGGCTTTTCATTTGAATCTGGTGCCCAAGAGAGGACTCGAACCTCCACGGTGTTGCCACCGCTAGGACCTGAACCTAGTGCGTCTACCAATTTCGCCACCTGGGCAAGGTGCGTTGAAGCAGAGACCGAAATTATAGCGTGCCGAAGAGGCGTGTCAAGCGTTTCCTGAAAACATTCAATCGACGGCCGCGATGCCCGCTCACGTGCACCGCGCGCATCGCGCAAGCGCCCGCCAGGCGGCGCGTGGCGCGCGAGACGGGTGTTAGAATCCCCGCAGTAGCAAGGCCGTCAAAGTCACACGCGCAGTTGCAGTTCAAGTCAGATAGAGCAACGTCATCCATCCGCCGACGTCCACGCAACGAGAACAATCATCGACAAGCCCTTGAGCAAATATCCGTATCCGATTCCAAGCCGCGAAGAAATCCTCGGCGTGCTGCGCACGAGTGAAACGCCGCTTGCAGCGAACGACATCGCCGAAGCGCTGTCGATCAAGCGCCAGGAGCGCGAAGGGTTTTTCAAGCGCCTCGCCGCGATGGAGCGCGATGGCCAGATCAGACTCGATCAGCGCGGGCATTATCAGCTCACTCATCCGTCGAACTTTGTCGCGGGCCGCGTGCAGGGCCATCGCGACGGCTACGGCTTCCTGATCCGCGACGACGGCCAGGACGACCTGTTCCTGCCGACGGGCGAAATGCAGAAGGTCATGCACAACGATCGCGTGCTGGCCCGCATCGTCGGCTATGACCGGCGCGGACGGCCCGAGGGCCACATCGTCGAGGTCACGGACCGCGCGAACAAGCGTGTGATCGGACGCCTTCTCAACGAGAACGGCGCGCTGATCGTCGCGCCCGAAGAAAAACGCATCGGCCACGACATCCTGATCACGCAGAACACGAAGAAGGCCAAGGTCGGGCAGGTGGTCGTGGTCGAGCTGACGGACTTTCCGAGCCGTCATTCGCAGCCGCTCGGACGCGTGGTCGAAGTGCTCGGCGATATCGACGACCCGGGCATGGAAATCGAAATCGCGGTGCGCAAGTACGGTGTGCCGCACGAGTTCAGCCAGGCCGCGCTCGACGACGCCGCGAAGCTGCCCGACGAAGTGCGGCCTGTGGACATCAAGCATCGCGTGGACTTGCGCGACGTGCCGCTCGTTACGATCGACGGCGAAGACGCGCGCGACTTCGACGACGCCGTGTATTGCGAGCCGACCAAGGTCGGGCGCGGCGACGGTTTCCGGTTGATCGTCGCGATCGCCGACGTATCGCATTACGTGCTGCCCGACGGTGGCCTCGACGTCGATGCGATCGAGCGCAGCACGTCGGTGTATTTCCCGCGCCGCGTGATTCCGATGCTGCCGGAAAAGCTGTCGAACGGGCTCTGTTCGCTCAATCCGCAAGTGGACCGTTGCGTGCTGGTGTGCGACATGGTCATCACCGCGCGCGGCGAGATCAAGGCGTATCAGTTCTATCCGGGCGTCATGCATTCGGCCGCGCGTCTCACGTACACGGAAGTCGCGGCCGTGCTGACCAACACCAAGGGCCCGGAAGCGACGCGCCGCGCGGCACTGCTGCCGCAGCTGCAGAACCTGTACGGTGTCTACAAGGCGCTGTTCGCCGCGCGCCAGAAGCGCGGCGCGATCGACTTCGACACGACGGAAACCTACATCGTCTGCAATGCGCAGGGCAAGATCGAACAGATCGTGCCGCGCCATCGCAACGACGCGCACAAGCTGATCGAAGAATGCATGCTGGCCGCGAACGTCTGCGCGGCCGACTTCATGAAGCGCAACAAGCATCCGGGTCTGTACCGCGTGCACGCGGGGCCGACGGCCGAGCGCCTCGAAAATCTGCGCACGTTCCTGCGCGGCATGGGGCTGACGCTCGGCGGCGGCGACACGCCGCATGCGAGCGATTACGCCGCGCTGATGGCGCACATCCGCGACCGTCCCGACGCGCAGATGCTGCAAACCATGTTGCTGCGCTCGATGCAGCAGGCCGTCTACAGCCCGGATAACATCGGCCACTTCGGCCTCGCGTATGAAGCGTATGCGCACTTCACCAGCCCGATCCGCCGCTATCCCGATCTGCTGACGCACCGCGCGATCTACGCGATCCTGCAAGGCCGCAAGTACGAGCCGAAGACGCCGCACGGCGTCGAGTTGAACACGGCGCTGTCGCCGCGTGCGCGCGCATTGCAGGCCGAAGACGAAAAGCGCGGCAATCGCGGCCGTCCGAACACGGCCATCTGGGAAGAGCTTGGCCTGCACTGCTCGGCGAACGAGCGGCGCGCGGACGAAGCTTCGCGCGATGTCGAAGCGTGGCTCAAGTGCTACTTCATGCGCGACAAGCTCGGCGAAGAGTACGGCGGCATGGTGAGCGGCGTGACGTCGTTCGGCATCTTCGTGCAGCTCGATGCGCTCTTTATCGAAGGCCTCGTGCATGTGACGGAGCTCGGCTCGGACTATTTCCAGTACGACGAGATCAAGAACGAACTGCGCGGCGAGCGCACGGGCATCCGTTACCGGCTGTCGGATCGCGTGCGCGTGCAGGTGAGCCGCGTGGACCTCGATGCGCGCAAGATCGATTTCCGTCTGGTGCGGGACACGCCGGTGAAGTCGCATCGCGCGAGTGCGATGGAGAAGGCGAGCGAGCTGGGCGGTCCGCGCGTGCGTTCCGTCGAGCGTGCGCCGCAACCCGACGGCGCGCGTCACAAGAAGGCGGCGCCCGCGCAGACGGCCGCGGTGAAGGAAGCGCGCGCGGCCCGCAAGGCGGGGGCGTCGAAGAAGCGTCCGGCGTCGAAGTCATCGGCGAAACCGGCTCGCAAGAAACGTTGAATCTGCAGTAACGCCGCGCGTTGCAACGCGCGCGGCGCTCGTTCTCATCGGGTGTGCTTTGGCTGGTTGAGCCGGGCGTGCTCATTCAAAGGTTGTTTCAGTCATGTCACGTCTCAAGGTTCTCTACGGTTTTCACGCGGTGACGGCACGCCTGCGTCACGATTCATCGACGGTCGAAGAAATCTATTACGATCAGGCGCGCCGCGATCGCCGGATGAATGAATTCCTGGCCGTGGCGAAAGAGGCGGGCGTGCGCCTGATTGCCGCCGACGAGACGCGGCTGTGGGGTTTGGCGCATACCGAGCGGCACCAGGGTGTCGTGGCGCGCGCGGGCGATCTGCCGCTGGCGCAGAATCTCGCCGAACTGCTGGATGGAATCGAAGGGCCGGCGTTGTTGCTGGTGCTCGATGGCATTACCGATCCGCACAATCTGGGCGCGTGTTTGCGCGTCGCTGATGCGGCGGGGGCGCACGCCGTGATAGCGCCGCGTGATCGCGCCGTTGGGTTGAACGCTACCGCCGCGAAGGTGGCGAGCGGGGCGGCCGATACGGTGCCGTATATCACTGTGACCAATCTCGCTCGCGCGTTGCGGGAGTTGAAGGAGGCGGGGGTCTGGGTTGTCGGCACGGCGGGTGAAGCGACCGCTTCGTTGTATGAGACGAAGCTGGA
>BBSL01000536.1 GCA_001319865.1 Burkholderia sp. E7m39
TCTGCAGGCAGCGCACGCCGACGTTGTGATAGGCGAAGACGACGGCGCGCGGCTTCATCGGCTGGCCTCGCGATCGTTGCGATTGTCGCGACTGTCCGGGGCGTTGCGGTCGTCGCCGTTGACGCTGGCGGTCTGCGCGCCCTGCACGAAGGACTGGCGCGGGTGCGCGGCGACGGGTTCGCCGTTGCGCTCCTCGAGAATGGTTTGCACCAGGTAGCGCGGCCGCGCGCGCACCTGCTGATAGATGCGGCCGATATATTCGCCGAGCAGTCCGAGCGCGAAGATGATCACGCCGAGCATGAAGAACGTGATGGCGAACAGCGTGAACACGCCTTGCACTTCCGCGCCGATGATGAAGCGGCGAATCAACAGCAGCACGAACAGCGCCGCCGAGCCCGCCGACAGGATCACGCCGATGAACGACAGCCATTGCAGCGGCACGACCGAAAAGCCCGTCACGAGGTCGAAGTTCAGGCGGATCAGGCTGTAGAGCGAGTATTTCGATTCGCCCGCGAAGCGTTCCTCGTGCGCGACTTCGATTTCCACCGGATTCTGCGCAAACGTGTAGGCGAGGGCGGGAATGAACGTGTTGATCTCGCCGCAGCGGTTGATCGTGTCGATGATGTGGCGGCTGTAGGCGCGCAGCATGCAGCCCTGGTCGGTCATCTTGATGCGCGTGATGCGCTCGCGCAGCCGGTTCATCGCCAGCGACGCCTTGCGCCGCCACAGGCTGTCCTGGCGCTGCATGCGGATCGTGCCGACGTAGTCGAAGCCCTCGCGCATCTTGTTGCACAGCTTGCCGATTTCTTCGGGCGGATTCTGCAGGTCGGCGTCGAGCGTCACGACGATTTCGCCGCGCGACTGCTCGAAGCCCGCGAGGATCGCCATGTGCTGGCCGTAATTGCCGTTCAGCAGAATGACGCGCGTCGTGTCGGGGCGGGCGCGGAACTGTTCGGCGAGCATCGCCGCCGACCGGTCACGGCTGCCGTCGTTGATGAAGATCACCTCGTAGCTCGTGCCGAGCGCGTCGAGCGCCGGATACAGGCGCGCGAACAGCGCGCCGAGCCCGGCTTCCTCGTTGTACACGGGGATGATGACCGAGAGTTCGGGAGCGACCGGGCGTGGGTCCGTTTGATTCATGTCCGCTGGGTTTCCGCTTGATTGACCGCTTGGTTTTTTTGACCGCTTGATTGACTGCCTGGTTTTGACTGCCTGCTTTTTTTAACTACCAGAGTTCGACCGTCTGATCGGCTGCCGGATTGACTGTTTACCGGCCGTATTGTTCGCAAATTTCGTTCACCGCGCGGCACACGCGTTCTACATCCGTTTCATTCATCTGCGTAAAGAGCGGCAGCGTCACGGTGGTCGCGCCATACTGCTCCGCGTGCGGGTACATGCCTTCCTTGTAGCCCATCGCGCGATACAGCGAAAAAAGGTGGATGGCCGGGTAGTGCACGCCCGTGCCGATGCCGCGTTCCTTCATCTGCTCCATGAATCCGGCGCGGCTGATCGACAGGCGCGACAGCGGCAGCGTGACGAGGAACATATGCCAGTTGGTGTTCTCGAAGTCCGCCAGCGGCAGGCCCATGCCGAGTTTGACGGCCGCGCCGCCTTCGAAGCCGGCGAAGTATGCGCGCGCGAGCTGGTGACGCTGCGCGCGAAAACGTTCGATGTGCTTCAGTTGACCGAGGCCGACGCGCGCGGCCACGTCCGTCAGGTTGTACTTGCCGCCGAGCAGCTCGCAATCCATGCCGTCGAAGCCCGTTCGCACGATGCCCTGCAGCCGGTACTTTTGCGCAAGCGTAGCTTCTTCCTCGTTGTTCAGCACGAGCGCGCCGCCTTCGATCGACGTCAGATTCTTGTTCGCGTGGAAGCTGAACGACACGATGTCGCCGAGCTTGCCGATGCGCTCGCCGTTCCACGTCGCGCCGAACGCCTGGGCGGCGTCCTCGACCACGCGCAGCTTGTGCGCGCGGGCGATCGCGTACAGCCGGTCCATGTCGACGGGCAGGCCCGACAGGAACACGGGAATGATCGCTTTCGTGCGCGGCGTGATCGCCTGTTCCATCAGGTCAAGATCGATGTTGCGCGTGGCTGGGTCGATATCGACGAACACGGGCGTCGCGCCCACTTCCAGAATGACGTTGCTCGTCGCGACCCACGAAGCGGGCGTCGTGATGACTTCGTCGCCGGCGCCGACGCCTGCGATGCGCAGACCGATCTCCAGCGTCGCCGTGCCCGAGTTGAACGTGCGCACGGGGCGGCCGCCGCAGTACTCCGACAACGCTTTCTCGAACGCCTGATTTTGCGGGCCTGTCGTGATCCAGCCGGAGCGGAGCACATCGACGACACCGCGGATCGTTTCTTCATCGATCTCAGGACGAACGAACGGCAAAAACGGAACGGATGACTGGGTCATGGATGGTTTTGCTCGATA
>BBSL01000537.1 GCA_001319865.1 Burkholderia sp. E7m39
GTGTTCTCTTGCGCGGCGTCCGCCGCGCGGCGGACGCCAGCTCGAACAGCCAGACGCCCGCGCCGGAACGCGCAGCCGCGCAGTGTACTTGATCCGCAAGACGCGCACGCCAAAACGCCGTGCCGGGCGCCGCGCACCCGGGCGCGATGCAGCGTCCAATGGAGGGCGAATGGGCGGCCAACGGGCGTCTAACGCTCGATCAGCAACGCCGCGGCCACCTTGCGGCCTTCCGCCATCAGGATGTTGTACGTGCGGCAGGCCGCCTTGAAATCCATCGTCTCGACGCCGATGCGTCGGGCGGAGAGGGCGGCCGTGAGGCGCGGATGCGGAAAACGCAGGCGCTCGCCGCTGCCGAAGATGACCACTTCGGGGGCGGGCTCGATCAAGAGCGCGAAGTGCTCGGGCGAAAGGGCCTCGAACGACGACACCGGCCACTCGATGACGGGGCTGTCCGGCAGCACGATGATGCTGTCCGTATGACGCTCGAGATTGATTTCGACGTAATCGGCGCCGTAACCCGTGACGGTGTTCAGGGCGCCGCTTGAATCCTGATGTAATTTCAAACTGGTTTTCCGTGATCGTCGTGAGACATGCTGAATGTGCGTGGTGCCCGGCTTCGCGCGGCCTGCGCGTCGGGGCGGCCGTGGTGTCGGCCCGGGTCTGCTCGCTCGCGACCGCTGCGGACCCGTCGGCGTTTCGACCGGCGCGCGCGGCAGCCGGTTCAACGCGCAACCGCCATGCAGGAAGGCAGCCTGGAGTCGACACGCGGCGCGCGCTGCGCCGGGCGCGGCATTGACGCCGCATACGGAAGGCTTGCAGAGCCTTGCGTGGTGCATTGCGGAAGTCGGCCAAAATCCGCTAAATTATAACTTTTTAGCCGCCCGGCGGCTCCCCCGAGGTTCGCGCGCTGCCACAAGCCGCGCCCGCAAGGCTGGCGACTGCGCCCGCCGTCGACCGTGGGGTGCCCGGATCGCGTCGGCGAGGCGTCAACCGTGCGCCCGGCGCGACGACGCATCAGGCAGCATGCCGGCGCCCGCCGCGCCATCCGATCCGCTTCGATGGCCGCGCCGCCCGCGTCCCGCCCGATGCGCCGCGGCCCGCCGCGCAATCCCGTCATCATGGCTTGCCCGCTGCATGCGGCGCAGCTCCGTGGTTCCGCTCATTTATCCAGGATGAAGTGCCCGTCGTGAAACCGATACTCAAATCCAACAAGCTGTTGAACGTCTGCTACGACATTCGCGGGCCCGTTCTCGAACACGCGAAGCGCCTCGAAGAGGAAGGCCACCGCATCATCAAGCTGAACATCGGCAATCTGGCGCCGTTCGGTTTCGACGCGCCGGACGAAATCATTCAGGACATGATCCGCAATCTGCCCGAGTCGTCGGGCTATTCGGATTCGAAGGGCGTGTTCGCGGCGCGCAAGGCGATCATGCATTACGCGCAGCAGAAGCGGGTGGCGGGCGTCGAACTGGACGACATCTACATCGGCAACGGCGCGTCCGAGCTGATCGTGATGGCGCTGCAGGCGCTGCTGAACGACGGCGACGAAGTGCTGCTGCCCGCACCCGACTATCCGCTGTGGACGGCGGGCGTGAGCCTGTCGGGCGGCACGCCCGTGCACTACATCTGCGACGAATCGAACGCATGGATGCCCGACCTCGACGACATCCGGGCAAAGATCACGCCGAACACGAAGGCGCTCGTCGTGATCAATCCGAACAACCCGACGGGCGCGCTGTACTCGGACGAACTGCTGCTCGGCCTGATCGAGATCGCGCGCCAGCATGGCCTCGTCATTTTCGCCGACGAGGTCTACGACAAGATCGTCTACGACGGCAAGACGCATACGTCGATGGCGGCGCTTTCGGAAGACGTGCTCACCGTCACGTTCAACAGTCTGTCGAAAAGCTATCGTTCGTGCGGCTACCGCGCGGGCTGGATGTGGGTGTCGGGGCTGACGGGCGAGAACCGCCGCCGCGCGAAGGACTACTTCGAGGGCCTCGGTATTCTGGCGTCGATGCGCCTGTGCCCGAACGTGCCGGGCCAGTACGCGATCCAGACGGCACTCGGCGGCTATCAGAGCATCAACGAGCTGATCGCGCCGGGCGGGCGTCTCTACAAGCAGCGCGAGCTCGCGTACGACATGCTGACGGCCATTCCCGGTGTCAGCTGCGTGAAGCCCGAGGCCGCGCTGTACATGTTCCCGCGCCTCGATCCGAAGATGTATCCGATCGAGAACGATCAGCAGTTCATCCTCGATCTGCTGCTGGAAGAGCGCGTGCTGCTCGTGCAGGGCAGCGGCTTCAACTGGAAGACGCCGGATCATTTCCGCGTCGTGTTCCTGCCGAACGTCGACGATCTGGCCGATTCGATTCACCGGATTGCGCGCTTCCTCGACGGCTATCGCAAACGCCACACGGCCTGAGCGCACTGCATCCGCGCCCGAACCGATTTTCCAATCTCTCACTAGAAACACACGCTGCATGGAACCGATCAAAGTTGGACTGCTGGGCTTCGGCACGGTAGGCAGCGGCACCTTCACGGTACTGCGCCGCAATCAGGAAGAAATCAACCGACGCGCCGGCCGCGGTATCGAGATTGCGCGCATTGCCGTGCGCAATCCCGCCAAGGCGACGGCGGCGCTCGGCAGCGAAGCAGGCGCGGTCGTCGTGACCGATGACTTCGGTTCCGTCGTCGACGATCCGTCGATCGACATCGTCGCGGAAATGATCGGCGGCACGGGCATTGCGCGCGAGCTCGTGCTGCGCGCGATCAACAACCGCAAGCACGTCGTGACAGCCAACAAGGCGCTGCTGGCCGTGCACGGCACGGAAATCTTCGAGGCCGCGCGCGCGAACGGCGTGATGGTCGCGTTCGAGGCGGCCGTCGCGGGCGGCATCCCGATCATCAAGGCGCTGCGCGAAGGGCTGACGGCCAATCGCATCCAGTACATCGCGGGCATCATCAACGGCACGACCAACTACATCCTGTCGGAGATGCGCGACCGCGGCCTCGACTTCGCGACGGCCCTGAAAGCCGCGCAGGAACTCGGCTACGCGGAAGCCGACCCGACCTTCGACATCGAAGGCGTCGATGCCGCGCACAAGGCCACCATCATGAGCGCGATCGCGTTCGGCGTGCCCGTGCAGTTCGACCGCGCTTACGTCGAAGGCATCAGCAAGCTGGCCGCGATCGACATCAAGTACGCGGAAGAGTTGGGTTATCGGATCAAGCTGCTCGGCATCGCGCGCCGCTCGGACAAGGGCATCGAACTGCGCGTGCACCCCACGCTGATTCCGGAAAAGCGGCTGCTCGCCAACGTCGAGGGCGCGATGAATGCCGTCGTGGTGCACGGCGACGCCGTCGGCACGACGCTGTACTACGGCAAGGGCGCGGGGGCGGAGCCGACGGCTTCCGCCGTGGTCGCCGATCTCGTCGACGTGACGCGCCTGCATACGGCCGACCCGGAGCATCGCGTGCCGCATCTCGCGTTCCAGCCGGATCGTCTGTCGAATACGCCGATCCTGCCTATCGACGAAGTGACGAGCGGCTACTACCTGCGTCTGCGCGTCGCCGATGTGACGGGCGTGCTGGCCGACATCACGCGCATTCTGGCCGACACGGGCATTTCTATCGACGCGCTCCTGCAAAAGGAATCGGAGCAGGTGGACGTGTCGAAGAAGGGCGAGACGGACATCATCCTGATCACGCATGAAACGGTCGAGAAGAACGTGAACGCGGCGATCGCGAATATCGAGGCGCTGAAGACGGTTGTGTCGAAGGTGACGAAGCTGCGCATGGAAGCGCTGAACTGACGCACCACGCAAAAAGGCAAGCTGATGAACTACATTTCCACGCGCGGCGCCGGCATCGGCGAGCGCCATACGTTTTCCGACATCCTGCTCGGCGGTCTCGCGAAGGATGGCGGCCTGTATCTGCCGAACGAATACCCGAAGGTAACGGCCGATGAACTCGCGCGCTGGCGCGTGCTGCCGTACGCGGATCTCGCGTTCGAGATCCTGCGCAAGTTCAGCGACGACATTCCCGCCGAAGACCTGCGCGACATCACGCGCCGCACGTACACGGCGCAGGTGTACTGCAACGTGCGCGACGAGGAAAACGCCGCGCAGATCACGCCGCTGAAGACGCTGGGTGTCGAAGACGGCGCGCCGCTGTCGCTGCTCGAACTATCGAACGGTCCGACGCTCGCGTTCAAGGACATGGCGATGCAACTGCTCGGCAACCTGTTCGAGTACACGCTCGCGAAACATGGCGAAACGCTGAACATTCTCGGCGCAACGTCGGGCGATACGGGCAGCGCGGCCGAATACGCGATGCGCGGCAAGAAGGGCATTCGCGTCTTCATGCTGTCCCCGCACAAGAAGATGAGCGCGTTCCAGACGGCGCAGATGTACAGCCTGCAGGACCCGAACATCTTCAACATTGCCGTCGAGGGCGTGTTCGACGATTGCCAGGACATCGTCAAGGCCGTGTCGAACGATCATGCGTTCAAGGCGCAGCAGAAGATCGGCACGGTCAACTCGATCAACTGGGCGCGCGTCGTCGCGCAGGTGGTGTACTACTTCAAGGGCTATTTCGCGGCGACGAAGAGCAACGATGAGCGTGTGTCGTTCACGGTGCCGTCGGGCAATTTCGGCAACGTGTGCGCGGGGCATATCGCGCGCATGATGGGCTTGCCGATCGAAAAGCTGGTCGTCGCGACCAACGAGAACGACGTGCTCGATGAGTTCTTCCGCACGGGCATCTACCGCGTGCGCACGTCGGCGCAGACGTATCACACCAGCAGCCCGAGCATGGACATTTCGAAGGCGTCGAACTTCGAGCGCTTCGTGTTCGATCTGCTGGGCCGCGACCCGCAGCGCGTGCTGCAACTCTTCCGCGACGTCGAAGAGAAGGGCGGTTTCGACCTGCAGGCCAGCGGCGATTTCGCGCGCGTGCAGCAGTTCGGCTTCGTGTCGGGCCGCAGCAGCCACGACGACCGCGTCGATACGATCCGTGACGTGTTCCAGCGTTACGACACGATGATCGACACGCATACGGCCGATGGTCTGAAGGTCGCGCGCGAGCATCTGCAAGCGGGCATTCCCATGATCGTGCTGGAGACCGCGCAGCCCATCAAGTTCGGCGAGACGATTCGCGAGGCGCTCGAGCGCGAGCCGGAGCGGCCGGCCGCGTTCAGCGGACTCGAAGACTTGCCGCAACGGTTCGAGGTGCTGCCCAACGATGCGCAGCGTGTGAAGGCGTTCGTCGCTGCGCACACGGAGTAAGCGGGCTCGTTGTCAGTGGCGCTGGGCGGGGGCGCTGGGTAAGCGGATGGTTCCCCGCACCCAGCGCCCGTCTGTTTGCGGTGTCGGCTGGCGCCAGCCACGAAGCGAACCTCAGCCGCGCGCCAGCGCCACAACCTACGGCCATCCGTCGCAGGCCAATCAAGCCGAACCCGATCGCCTTGCGACGCGCAGCGTCCCCTCCCGCTACAATGATTCTTTGCGAATCATTTCCGACCCGATCGATGTCCACACCCACGCCACCGACATCACCCGCGCAGCCGGCGCAGCGCGCGCCGATGCTTTCGACGGCCGATGCGCTCGCCACGCTGCTCGGCGCCGCCGTGCAGATCGACGGCACCGAAACACTCCCGACGCTCGACGCGACGAACCGCGTGCTCGCCGTCGACGTCGTTTCGCCCCTCGACGTGCCGCCGATGAACACCAGTTCGATGGATGGTTATGCGGTGCGCGTGGCCGAGCTGTCGCAGGGCGAGCGCCGCTTGCCGATTTCGCAGCGCATTCCGGCGGGCCACGCGCCGCAGCCGCTCGCGCAAGGCACGGCGGCGCGCATTTTTACGGGCGCAACCGTGCCGCTCGGTGCCGATGCCATCGTGATGCAGGAGCAGACGGAAGCGGCGGGCGACGAAGTGACGATCCTCCATACGCCGAAAGCGGGCGAATGGATCACGCAGCAAGGCGCCGACATCCGCAAGGGCGCGACGATCCTGCCCGCCGGCACGCGGCTGACGCCGCAGGCGCTCGGGCTGGCGGCGTCCGTCGGCTGCGCGAATCTCGAAGTGGTGCGCCGCGTGAAGGTCGCGGTGTTTTTCACGGGCGACGAACTGACGATGCCCGGCGAGCCGCTCGCGCCCGGCGCGATCTACAACTCGAACCGCTTTACGCTGACGGGACTCTTGCACAAGCTCGGTTGCGACGTGACCGATTACGGCATCGTGCCCGACAAGCTCGACGCGACCCGCCAGACGCTGCGCGACGCCGCGCAAGCTCACGATCTGATCCTGACGTGCGGCGGCGTATCGGTGGGCGAGGAAGATCACGTCAAGCCCGCCGTCGAAGCAGAAGGGCGTCTGTCGATGTGGCAGATCGCGATGAAACCCGGCAAGCCGCTCGCATTCGGTGCGATCCGTCGCGGCGGCGCCACCGACGCAGGCGCACGCACCGCGGCGCAAGCCGCCGACGGTCCGGGCGCGGCGCGGGCGGCGCACGAAACGTTCTTCATCGGACTGCCGGGCAATCCTGTGTCGACCTTCGTCACGTTCCTGCTGTTCGTCCGGCCGTTCCTGCTGCGTCTTGCCGGCGTGCGCACGGTGACGCCGCGCGCGCTGTCGCTGCGCGCCGATTTCACGCAGCAAAAGGGCGACCGCCGCAACGAGTTCCTGCGCGCGCGCGTGAACGCCGCCGGCGGGCTCGATCTGTTTCCGAACCAGAGCTCGGCTGTGCTGACGTCGACCGTGTGGG
This sequence comes from Burkholderia sp. E7m39, assembly GCA_001319865.1. Lineage (GTDB taxonomy): Bacteria > Pseudomonadota > Gammaproteobacteria > Burkholderiales > Burkholderiaceae > Paraburkholderia > Paraburkholderia bengalensis. Next base: position 6,768 of record BBSL01000537.1, read on the forward strand.
GCGACGGGCTGATCGACAATCCCCCCAATCATGTGATTAGCGCCGGCGAGACGGTGCGTTTCATTCCGTTTTCCGAGCTGCTGAACTGAACGCGTCCCGTTCAACGGGCGCTTGTTGTACGTTTTTAGGGCCGCTACGAGGCCGTTATCGACGATGAAAATCCAGCTGAGATATTTTGCGAGCGTGCGAGAAGCGCTCGGCCGATCGGACGAATCGGTGGATGTGCCCGAAGGCATTGCAACGGTCGGCGACGTGCGCGCCTGGCTGCGTGTGCGCGGCGGCGTGTGGGCCGAGACGCTCGCCGACGGCCGCGCGCTGCGCATGGCCTGCAACCACGTGATGACGGACGCCGGCACGCGCATCACCGACGGCTGCGAAGTCGCGTTCTTCCCGCCCGTCACGGGCGGCTGAGGGGATCGACGATGACCGTCCGCGTCCAGACTGAAGACTTCGACCTGTCCACGGAAGTTGCCGCGTTGCGCGCGCAGAATCCGAAGGTCGGCGCGGTGGCGTGCTTCGTCGGCACCGTGCGCGATATCAACGAAGGGGAAGCCGTCGAAGCGATGGAACTCGAGCACTATCCGGGCATGACGGAAAAGTCGCTCGAAGCAATTGCGGCAGCGGCGCGCGAACGCTGGCCGGGCACCGAGGTGCTGATCGTGCACCGCGTCGGCCGCTTGATGCCGCTCGATCAGATCGTGCTGGTCGCGACGACCTCGAAGCATCGGGCCAACGCGTTCGCATCGTGCGAATTCGTGATGGATTACCTCAAGACCCAGGCGCCGTTCTGGAAGAAGGAAAAGACGGAAAGCGGCGAACACTGGGTGGATGCGCGCATCACCGACGACGAAGCGCTCACGCGTTGGGGACTCGAATCGCAGAATTCGAAAGCGGATTAAGCGTTATTCATTGAACGCTTCAAAAATAATCGCCATCCATTCCGCCTGCAATTGTTAAATGGCGCTTCGTAAAATCCGATTGTTAAATCGAATTCATTAGGTCGTTTCAATCATCGCGCGACCGGCCGATGATTTTCGCCGGAAATGGTTCGCCGCGCGGGCGCGCATGCTCGGCCGCGTGCTCGTCGCGTGAACGGCGGCGAGGAGCGATGTGCTCCAGGAGCGCCTGCTGTTCGGCGGGAATCTGGTAATCCCACCCGAATTTGCTCAGTTGAAGGCTCTGCGCGATGCGCAGAGCCGGCTCCATGAAACGCACGGCGGCAGCCGGTTCGTAGCGTGACTCGACCGTGTCCAGGAACAGGAATAGCCACCGGCTGAAATGCCGCGGCTCGAGGCCTGCCAGCGGCATGTGCGCCTGCTGCACGTTGCCCCGATATTGCTTTGCGCCGAGCACGAGCGAGCCCCAGAACGCACACATCTTCGGCAAGTGCACGTCCCAGCGGCCTGCGAGCTTCTGTTCGAATGCGGGACCGAGCAGCGCATCGGCACGCACCCGATCATAAAAGGCATATACGAGTTCGCGGATATTGTCCTCTGTCGGTTCTGCATATCGGCTTGCAAGGCGTTCGACGGGCGCAATATCGGAAGAAATATCAGGGTTCATATCTGGAACAAAAGTGAGTCGCTGCAAAATCCATTCGCGCACACGTTGGTAGCTCGAACTTTTAATAAAGAAAAAGTGCGCTTCAAACGAAAGTTAGCGTTTATAGTTACGCGAAATAACGAGATAAACGCGGCAATAACATGTGGGTTAGGTGCATGTTATTGCGCAGCCGCAGTACCGGCGTTAGTGGAGCTGGCGTGAACATTCCGCACGTCGACTCCGTCGCGAATTGCCTTTCAATGAGACTCACAGACTATACCGATTACTCGCTGCGCGTGCTGCTTTACCTGGCAGTTCGTTCCGAAGGACTGGCTACGATTCAAGACATCTCGGATGCCTACGGCATATCGAAAAACCATCTGATGAAGGTGGTCCAGCGGCTCGCCGAGCTGGGGTGGGTGGAAACCGTGCGCGGGCGCAATGGCGGTTTGCGGTTGTTCGAGCACTCGTCGGCGCTCACTGTCGGCGAAGTCGTGCGAGCGGCCGAGAGCGATTTCGCACTCGTCGCCTGTTTCACCGGCAGCGACGCGAATGGGAACCATCGTGATTGCGTCATTCAGTCGCAATGCAGGCTCAAAGGCATTTTCGAGTCGGCGCGCGATGCCTTCTTCCGCGAACTGGACGGCTACACGATCCGCGACATCGCCGAGCCTGCGTCGCCGTTAATGTCGTTGCTCGCGCTCAAGCCTTCGGCGACGGTCGTGCCGATCGTGCCCGTCGTTCCCGCCGTCTCGACGGGGACTTGAGCGGGATCGCCGGCCAGCGGCGGGCGGTAGCGGAGGACACGGACGACCCGGTTCGAAACCGCGCTCGTGCGCGGGCGACGGGTCGAGTGTCCGGCGGTTGCGCGGGTGTGACGTGTGCGGCCGTCCTCCGTGTCCGCTGGTCGGGCGCGCGTCGTGTCGCTGCGTTGCGTGACCAGCGCGGGCCGTGCGTGGCGCGGGCTCGTTGCTCAGCCACGCTCGCGCTATCGGGTATCGCTCGATGTGCGGGCGCTTGTCTCGCTCGTATGCGCCGTTCGCTCGCTTCGCCCGCACTTTCTTCGATGCACGCAGCGGACTACACTGCGCTGTGTCTCCACGCCTTACCGCAGGCTTGCACGTTCGCACGGTCGTGCGGCTTCCGTGCAAATTCTCTCTCCCTGATACAAAAAAACGCTTGAAACCTGACTAAAACCCCTCATTTTCGGTGGTAATCGAAATTGGAGGTCTCCTGATGAGAATCGACAAACTCACCACTAAATTCCAGGAAGCGTTGGCCGACGCGCAAAGCCTAGCCGTCGGTCGTGACAATCAGTACATCGAACCCGTGCACCTGCTTGCCGCACTCGTCGCGCAACAGGACGGCTCCGCGCGCTCGCTGCTCTCGCGCGCCGGCGTCCACGTGCAGGCGCTGCAGACCGCGCTGGGCGACGCGATCACGCGTTTGCCGCAAGTGCAGGGCACCGACGGCAACGTTCAGATCGGCCGCGAGCTGACGGGCCTGCTGAACCAGGCCGACAAGGAAGCGCAGAAGCTCAACGACACCTACATCGCGAGCGAAATGTTCCTGCTCGCCGTCGCCGACGACAAAGGCGAGGCGGGCCGCCTGGCGCGCGAACACGGCTTGTCGCGCAAGTCGCTGGAAGCGGCCATTGTCGCCGTGCGCGGCGGCGCGCAGGTGCACAGCCAGGACGCCGAAAGCCAGCGCGAGGCGCTGAAGAAGTACACGATCGACCTCACCGAGCGCGCCCGCGCAGGCAAGCTCGACCCCGTGATCGGACGCGACGACGAAATCCGCCGTTCGATCCAGATCCTGCAACGCCGCACGAAGAACAATCCGGTGCTGATCGGCGAGCCTGGCGTCGGCAAGACGGCGATCGTCGAAGGCCTCGCGCAGCGTATCGTCAACGGCGAAGTGCCGGAGACGCTCAAGGGCAAGCGTGTGCTGTCGCTCGACATGGCGGCGCTGCTCGCGGGCGCGAAATATCGCGGCGAGTTCGAAGAGCGTCTGAAGGCTGTGCTGAACGATATCGCGAAGGACGAAGGTCAGACCATCGTCTTCATCGACGAGATTCACACGATGGTCGGCGCGGGCAAGGCCGAAGGCGCGATGGACGCGGGCAACATGCTGAAGCCGGCACTGTCGCGCGGCGAACTGCATTGCGTCGGCGCGACCACGCTCGACGAATACCGCAAATACATCGAGAAGGATGCCGCGCTCGAGCGCCGCTTCCAGAAAGTGCTCGTCGACGAGCCGAGCGTCGAGGCGACCATCGCGATCCTGCGCGGCTTGCAGGAGCGCTATGAACTGCACCACGGCGTCGACATCACCGACCCGGCCATCGTCGCGGCGGCGGAACTGTCGCATCGTTACATCACGGATCGTTTCCTGCCCGACAAGGCAATCGATCTGATCGACGAAGCCGCGTCGAAGATCAAAATGGAAATCGATTCGAAGCCGGAAGAGATGGATCGGCTCGACCGCCGGCGCATCCAACTGAAGATCGAGCGCGAAGCCGTCAAGAAGGAAAAGGACGAAGCGTCGCAGAAGCGTCTGCAATTGATCGAGGAAGAAATCGAGCGGCTGGATCGCGAATATTCGGATCTCGAAGAAATCTGGACGGCGGAAAAGGCGGCCGTGCAGGGCAGCGCGCAGCTGAAGGAAGAGATCGAGAAGACGCGCGCGGAAATTACGCGCCTGCAACGCGAAGGCAAGCTGGAAAAGGTCGCCGAGTTGCAGTACGGCAAGCTGCCGCAGCTCGAGCAGCAACTGAAGGCCGTGACCAAGGCCGAGGCCGAAGAGCAGAACAATCCGACGCGTCCGCGCCTGCTGCGCACGCAGGTCGGCGCCGAGGAAATCGCGGAAGTCGTGTCGCGTGCGACGGGCATCCCCGTGTCGCGGATGATGCAGGGCGAGCGCGAGAAGCTGCTGCAGATCGAAGAGAAGCTGCATCAGCGCGTGGTCGGTCAGGACGAAGCGATCAGCGCCGTCGCCGATGCGATCCGCCGTTCGCGCGCCGGTTTGTCGGACCCGAACCGTCCGTATGGCTCGTTCCTGTTCCTCGGGCCGACGGGTGTCGGTAAGACGGAACTGTGCAAGGCGCTCGCGGCGTTCCTGTTCGATGCGGAAGATCATCTGATTCGCATCGACATGAGCGAGTTCATGGAGAAGCACAGCGTCGCGCGTCTGATCGGCGCGCCGCCGGGCTACGTCGGCTACGAGGAAGGCGGCTATCTGACGGAAGCGGTGCGCCGCAAGCCGTACAGCGTGATCCTGCTCGATGAAATCGAGAAGGCGCACCCGGACGTCTTCAACGTGCTGCTACAAGTGCTCGACGACGGCCGTATGACGGACGGGCAGGGCCGCACCGTGGACTTCAAGAACACGGTGATCGTGATGACGTCGAATCTCGGCTCGCAGGTCATCCAGTCGATGGTCGGCGAACCGGAAGAGACCGTGAAGGATGCCGTCTGGGAAGAAGTGAAGCTGCATTTCCGGCCGGAGTTCCTGAACCGGATCGACGACGTCGTGGTGTTCCACGCGCTCGACCGCTCGAACATCCAGTCGATCGCGAAGATCCAGCTGGAACGCGTACACGAGCGTCTGGCGAAGCTCGACATGCAGCTGGTCGTGTCGGATGCGGCGCTGGAACTGATCGGCAAGGTCGGTTACGACCCGCTGTTCGGCGCGCGGCCGTTGAAGCGCGCGATCCAGCAGGAGATCGAGAACCCGGTCGCCAAGCTGATTCTGGCCGGCAGGTTTGGTCCGAAGGACGTGATCCCCGTCGAGGTGGACAACGGCAAACTCGTGTTCGAGCGAGTCGTCCACTAAACGGCGCGGCGCTACAGGCTGCCGCATCCGTTCGGCTGAAAGTAAGAAGGGCAACGAAGCGATTCGTTGCCCTTTTTTATTGGCGACCCCAGGAGGCCGCGCAAGTTCCGGTGGGATCAGGCGTTCTTGTTGCCGAACAGCCCGGCGAACTGGCTGATCGTGCCGAGCGCGCCGCCCAGGCCGCCCGCATCGACCTTGCCGTCGGCGGGCACTTCGCCGTTCGGCGTCGCGGCGTTGACGACGTGCGGCAGCACTTGCGAGAGCAGACCCGTCACCATCGACGGCTCGACGCCGATTTTTGCCGCCATGCTGGAAACAGCTTCGGAGCCGAGCACGTTGTGCAGCGTGTCTGCGGCGATCGGCTGGTTTTCGCCCGTGCCGACCCACGAGCTGATGATGTCGCCCGCGCCGTTTTGCTCGAAGCGCTGGATCAGCCCGTTCAGGCCGCCTGGCTGGTTGTTGATGAATTCGAGCGCTGCGGAAATCAGCGCTGCCTGGCCGCCGCCCTGTGGCGACTCGCCGCCGCCGAGCATGGAACCGAGGGTGTC
>BBSL01000538.1 GCA_001319865.1 Burkholderia sp. E7m39
ACGCGGTTGGCGAGATCGTCGGCATCCTTGACGGCCGTTTTTCGTGCGTTCGTCGATGATCGCCTTCGCGTGGACGGGGCCGATGCCCTTGACGGATTCGAGCGCGGCCTGGTCCGCGCTATTCACTTCGACGGCCGCCGCAAAACCCGCCGACAGCGACAGGACGAGCGCGGCGCACAGCATCAACAGCTTCTTCAACATGGCAATCACTCCATTGAGGGCAAACAGGCAGCCGGAACGGACGACGCTTTCACGTTAGCAAGCTTAGGGTTCAAGCATAGGACAATTCAGTGTCCTGTTTGACGGAACGGCCCGTAACTTTCTGCGAATCGGCGGATTTATACCGTCCGAATCATGACAGGACAATGGGAACTGACCAAATTTATCGCTTTTGCCCCGTCCCTGCGCTGTCGCGGGACGAGGATGTCGGAGGAATTCGAGAAGCTTGCGGCACCGCGCCGTTCTCCCGCCCGGGTTCGTCCGGGTGCGGCACGGCGGAGTTGCGCACGGTCGCTCCGCGCACTTCGAAGTGCACGCTGTCGGCGCCCGTGCCGTCCGCATTGACGAGTTCGAGCACGTGCCGTCCCGGCCACGGCAGCCACAGCACGCGCTCGTCGCGGCCGAGGGCCTTGCCGTCGAGCCGCCACGTGCTGCGCCCCGATGAGCCGCCCGCGCGCTCGAACACGATGCGCTGGCGCGCAGCCGGGATGTCGGGATCGAGCGCGAACAGCGTGCCGTCGGTGGGCGAGCCGATGCGCGGCGCGGCGTTCGATGACGACGCAAGCGAATTACCCGCTCCGCGCAACAATGGCGATGCAGGCGCGATCCCGTGCGCGGCGTCCGTCGGCTTCGCGTGTGCCGCAAGCCCGACCGTCGCCGTTTGCGTACCGTCGATGAACCACTCGTTGCGTGCGGGCTCGATATTGCCATCGAAGCTCACGCGCGTTTGCACGACGCCCGCCGGCGCGCGCGGCGCGATGCTCGGCATGCCCCGATGCAGATAGCCGACGATGGCAGCCCAGATCGGCGCCGCGCCCGTCACGCCGGATACGTCCCACATCGGCTGGCCGTCGGCGTTGCCGACCCACACGCCGACTGTGTAACGCGACGTGTAGCCGATCGTCCAGTTATCGCGCATGTCCTTGCTGGTGCCCGTTTTCACTGCGGAGAAGAAGCGCGTCGCGAGCGGACTATCGAAGCCGAAGGTGCGCGTGCGCGCGTTGTTGTCGGCGAGGACGGTCGTGATGATGTAACTGGCATCGGCGGTGAAGACGCGTTGCTGGGGCGAACGCGCGTCGGCGGCGGGAAGATCGCGTGGTGGCGTGGCGACGCCGCCGTTGGCGAGCGCGCGATACGCATTGGTCAGTGACAGCAGTGTCACATCGGCGCTGCCGAGCGCGAGCGAATAGCCGTAGTAGTCGCCGCTTTGCACGAGCGGCAGGCCGAGCGCGGTGAGCGTGCTGGCAAAACGATGCGGCGTGACCATCACGAGCGTGCGCACGGCGGGCACGTTCAGCGATGAGCCCAGCGCCGTGCGCACGCTGACCCAGCCCTTGAAGTCCTTGTCATAGTTTTGCGGAATATAAAGGCCGCCGCCCGCCGCCAGATCGAGCGGCGCATCGTCGAGCAGCGAAGCCGTAGTGAGCCGCTTTTCGTCGATGGCCTGCGCGTAGAGGAACGGCTTGAGCGTCGAGCCCGCCTGGCGGCGCGCGAGCACGGCATCGACATTGCGCGCGCCCGACAGCCCGCCCGACGATCCGACCCACGCGAGCACGTTGCCTGTCGCGTTGTCGAGCACGACGACGGCGCCGTCATGCACGTTGCGCGGATGCGCGGGCGCGTTGAGTTCGACCAGGGTGCGCGTGAGCGTTTCGCTGGCGAAGCGCTGCAGCCTGGCGTCGAGCGTGCTCGTCACGCGCGCGCCCGCCGCTGGATGCGTCTCGCTCGCGATGCGCCGCGCGAAGTGCGGTGCGAGCATCGGCGCATCGGATGAAGCGGACAGCAGCGTGGGAGAAGGGCGCGCGAACGCAAGCTGCACGAAACTCGCGAGATTCACACAGCCATTAGGTGCCTTCATGTCGCGCAGAATGCGGCACGCGCGCTCGCTCACCTTTGCGTACGGCGCATTTGGCGCGCGGATCAGCGCGGCGGCGACGGCGGCTTCGCGTTCGTCGAGACCGGAAGGCGCCTTGCCGAACAGCGTCATCGACAGCGCCGACAACCCGATCGTCTCGCCGCGAAACGGCACGAGGTTCAGATACGCTTCGAGAATCTGGTCCTTGCGCCACGTGCGTTCGAGCAGCAGCGCGTTCAGGGCCTGATTGGCTTTTTGCGCGACGGAGCGTTGTCCCGAGCGCTCGCGATCGTCGTCGAGCAGACCCGTCAGCTGCATCGTCACCGTCGATGCGCCGCGCGTGCGCGTGTTCCACAGATTCGCCCACGCAGCGGCAGCCGCGCCGCGCCAGTCGACGCCGCTATGTTCGTAAAAGCGCT
>BBSL01000539.1 GCA_001319865.1 Burkholderia sp. E7m39
TACGACTTCGCATCGGGCGTCACAGTGACGGCGAGCCGATGCGCCGCCGTGCCGACCTTGATCTCGGCGAGACCGTAGCGGAACGCGGGCTTCGACAGATCGACGAGCGGCGTCGGCGCCTCGTAGTAGCGGCCTTCGTACCAGAACGCGCGCGCCCATTCGAGCGGCGCCTTCCAGCCCCATGTGAAGAACGAGTACCACGGCACGTCGCGCACGCGCCCGCGCAGCGCGAGCACCGACACGTAGACGTTCGGCCCCCAGGCCTCGCTGACTTTCAGTTCGACGGTCGGGTCCTTGCCGTCGAGCTTCACCACGTGCGTCTCAATGACGCCTTCGCGTTCGACGGCCACGAGCGCCGTCGCGAAGCGGAACGGCATGCGCACCTGGAAGCGGGCTGTCTCGCCGGGCTCATAAGCGCTCTTTTCGGGTAATACGTCGATGCGGTCGGTGTTGTCGCCGCCGAACCAGAGGTCTTCTTCGCGCGTGACCCACACAGAGGTCGTGGCCGTCGACGCATGGCCCTCGCCGTCTTTCGCCGTTACGACGAGATCGACGTTGCCTGCTTCCTTCAGCTTCGCGTCGCAGGTCATCAGGCCGTGATCGTCGCTCTTGCCGCTGCACAGCGTACCGAGGTCCTTCGTTTCGGTGTGGTTGTCGTACGCATAGAAGCCGCCGACCATGCGCTTGCGCGTCGAGATCGTCATGCGTGCGATGCCGCGCACGTCGAGCGGCACGTTCGCGCGCGGCCTGCCTTGGAGATCGACGGCGAGCGCTTTCACGGGCACCGCGTTGCCCACCGACACCCACTGTCCCGATTTCACGCCCGCCACGACGGCGGCGGGCCATAGCGTCGCGTTGCCGCCGATCGTCTGCACTTCGCCGTTCGGATCGGCGAAGGTTGCTTCGAGCGCGAGGCGCCTGGGCGCGTCGACGGCGGGCAGGTTCTTGAGCGTCAAGCTGCCGGCGCCATTGCGATCGAGCGTGACGGGCTCCTTGTCGGCGATCAGCTTCGACGCGTCGACGTCATCCGATGCCTGCGCGCTTTCGTCGTCGTCAGAAGCCGCGGTGCCGGTTTCGTTGCGCTTGCGGTAGGGCGCGAAGCTGAATTCCGGATACGTGTCCGCGAAGGCGGGCGTCGTGCTCTTCATCAGCGCCGACACCTGGATGGGCAGGCCGGATGCGCCGCCGCCCGACATGTAGTCGATTTGCAGCGCAACGGGCGCCTCGCTCGCGGCGACGAGGGGATGGGCCTTCTCGTCGCGCACGGCGATCGTGCCTTTGAACACGGGCAAACGGAATTCCTCGACGCGGAAGCTGCCCGATGTGTAGGTGTGGCGCGCGCTGTCGGCGTCGCTGTCGCTGTCGCTGTCATCGCCATGGCTGTCTGCCGGCGACGGCGAAGCCGCATCGCCGTCATCGAGCGAAACACTGTACTCGCCGAGCTTCGCCGCGGCCGGAATCGCGAAGGCGGAATCGGCCGTGTGATCGCCCGCCCATTTGAGCGGCAGATGCCACGTCTGTCCGCTGCCGAGATGCCGGATCGTCACGCGCGTCGGGTACGTCTTCGGCAACGCGAGGCCGTGCATCGTCTCGACGCGGATCATGTGCTTCATCGACACCGTTTCGCCCGCGCGCAGCAGCGTGCGGTCGAACACGGTATGCGCGCGCACCGTCCGGTCGAGACTCGTGTCCGTCGGCACGTTGAAGCGCCACGCTTCGATGCCCCGGTTCCAGTCCGAGCGCACGAAGGCCATGTCGTGGCCCGTTTGGGGATCGTCGACGCGCGCCGACACGAATAGACCCTCGAAGCTGTTCTCGCCGCATTCGCGGCGCGCGTTCAGCGGCTGGTTGATTGTCAGCACGCCGTGCGCATCGGTCTTGCCCGACGTGAGTTCGTCGCCGTTGCAGTCGCTCACGTGCACATCGGCGTTCGGCACGGGCAGGCCTTTGTCGAGCGTCGTCACCCAGACGACGCTGTTCTCGCGGCCCTGCTTGAAGTGCACGCCCAGGTTCGTGACGAGCACGGCCGTGCGCACGTACATCGGCGCGTTTTTGCCGAGCAGCGACGCGCCGAGCGCAGGCGAGGCCAGCTCGATCACGTAGAAACCGGGCTTTGTCACGGGCACGCCGACCACCTCGAAAGGCCGCAGCGTTTTCGGATCGGCCTTCGGCAACGCGAGCTTCTCGACGTTCGGCTGACCGGCGAGCAGCGACAGCGAGCGCAAGTCGATTTGCGGGTTCTTGCGATCTTCGTTTGGATCAGACTCGTCGCCCTTGCGCGGCACGATGACGGAATGCGGATTGTGCGCGAGCAATTGCGGCATCTGCTCGTCGATCCACTTGCGATTCATCGTGAAGCCGTCGAAGCGGTCGACGTTGCGCATCCATTGGCGGATGTCGCGATCGGCATCGACGCGCAGCTTCGCGAACTGCGCGTTGCCCGCGTTGAGCCCGGCGATATGCAGGTCGGCCTCGACGTTGCGCAGCGTGACGGGCACGAGCGCGGGCATGTCCGGTTCCGCGAAGCGCTCGATGATCCCAAACGTGCCCGACGAGAATTTGGCAAGCGGCGGCAACGGCGCCGTCGCGGTCTTGAGCGGGAACAGGTCCGCATTGGTCAAGGCGCGGCCGCTGACGTCCTTCAGATGAGCGGGAAGCTCGATGGTCAGGTCGGCCCGCTCCGGAAGTGGCGCTGCGAATTCGACGGTGCTGGTTTGCGGGTCTTTGTCGTCGGCGGGGAAAGTGGGCTTGATGCCGCCGTGGGGGCCTTTGAGCAGGATCTTGTCGGCATCGGTGCGCAGGATCGGCGCGTTGAACTGCACGCGCAGCGGCCGCAGCGGCGTGCAGGGCGCCTTTGCGTTTTCACGCTCGCAACTGAAGCTCGCCGCGAACGGCTCGCGCACGGTGAAGTCGAAGCGGCGCTCGACGTCGTTCGCAATCCCGCTCGGGCTCGCGACGCCCTTGCCATACACCAGTTGCGCCTTCGTGCCCGACGGCAGCGCCTGCTGGCATTGCAGCGTCAGCACGCGCGCAGCTTCCTTCTGCAGTCGGAAACGCTTGAGCAATTCGGTGCGCGTCGCGGCATCGACGTTTTTCACGGGAATGCGGTTGCCGAGTCCGCTCGATTCGCACCAGACGTCCTGCTGCACGGATGCTTGCGTCGCCGGTCCATTCAGCCGCAGGACAAACGCCTGGTCTTCTTCGATTTCGCCGCCGTACGGCTCGACGCGCTGCACGAACGGGCCGCCCGTCTGGAATGCAAAGTGACGCGGTCCCGTCAGCGCGTGGCCTGCCGACGATTTGAGCCGGTCGGCGAGGTCGACGGAGCAGGCGACGCCGGGCGGCAGGTCGGCGGCGAAATCCCATGCCCACGTCTTGTCGTCGATCCAGCGCGGCTGGCCTGCGCTCACGGAGGCGTCGTTGCAACTGACGCGCGCGGGCGCGGGCAGGTTGGGCGCGCCGAACGCGACCATCGATTCGTCGAACTTGACGACCACCTGCCGCACCTGTGCGACCTTGCCCTGTGGCGAAACCTGCGTGATGCGCGCTGCATCGGCGCGCCACGCGACGGCGCCGAGAAGCGCAAGCACGAGGGCCGCTGCCATTGCCCCGAACCATTGACGTTTGATGATGCCGCTTTGCATCGACCGCGCTCCCTGTTTCATTGTTATTGCCGGGTTGCTTTCAGTTTGCAGCCGATTCTAGCCGATGAATACGCCGGTTCAATGTGTGCATCTTGTCATTTTTGTCGAAGGGATTTTCGATAACTATTTGGATAACTAATTCGGAGTCGAAAGCCGTGTAATTTGCGAAAAATCAAAATTCAGAATGGGTGCAGGTAAGTTATTGATAAAATATCAAAAGTTAGAATGACTTAGCGTATGTGTTCTTAAGATTGATCCCATTCGTTTTGAAGGGGTGGAGCGACCACAATGTTTTCGGCGCGCAGTATTCCGATTTGCTCCTGGTCGTATGTGGTGCAGCTAAAGATCACGTGAGAAAAATCGCAAATACAAGCCATTTCTATTATCCAACTCATGCAAGCACCGATTTCTCATGAATCACAAACACCTGTTCGCCATGATCGTCGCGGGTATCGGCCTGGCGTCGCAAGGCGCGTTCGCCAGCGACGGCAACATCACGTTCGTCGGCAAGATTACCGACACGACCTGCCAGATCAACGGCAACGGCACCGGCAACAAGGACTTCACCGTGACGCTGCCGACGGTACAGGCGCCCGCGCTGGGCACCGCGAAACGCGGCGTCTCGGTCTCAAAGGCGATATCGACGCCGATGCGCCAGCCACCGTCAAGTACCACGCGATCAGCGACTACGGCGGAATGATCGAAGGCGAAGCCGCCGTCACCGCGAAGTAGCCGTTCCCCCGGGCGCCCGTGCGCGCCCCGGGACATCTCATCCCTTTGTCTGACACGAATGAATGCCGGCGCCGGCAGGCGGCCGGCCGTCCTTTGCACGCCCCGCAGCAGGAAAATGCGACTCTCCCACGTTCCATCGAATCCCGCTTTTCTGCGGCTCCGTCCCATCGGCGCTGTTGCGCTGATGTTAGTCGTGCCGCAAGCATTCGCGACTGGCTCGACCACGAGTCTCGCCGAGGTCAGGTTCAACAACGCGTCCCTCACCGGTCCGGACGGCACGACGCTGGACGTGGCCCGCTTCAGCAAGGGCAATCTGCTGACCCCGGGCCGCTAGCGGGCCGAGACGTATGTCAACGACGCCTGGATCGGCAAGCTCGATGTCGATCTTCGCGCGGTCGGCGGCAATCCGGACAACGTCCAGCCCTGCATGAACACAGATCTTCTGGAGCGTCTTGGCGCGGACCTCGGCAGGCTGTCGGCGGAAGCTGCCGGGCGCCTCGACAGGGCAGGCGAATGTGCCACGTTGCCCGATCTGGTGCCGGGCGCAACGGCCGCGTTCGACATGGGGGATCAACGGCTCGACGTGTCATTGCCGCAAATCGCGATGACGCATACCGCCCGGGGCTACGTCGATCCGAAGTACTGGGACGAGGGCGTGAACGCCGCGCGCGTGCAATACAACGGCAACGTCTACCGATGGGATAGCGGCCCGCGCGCGTCGACGCAGGGTTATCTGGGTCTCGACGCCGTCATGAACATCGGTGCCTGGCGGCTGCATCATCAGGGCAATTTCAACCACGATGAGAGCGGCGGCCACTACCAGGACATGCAGACATACATGGCGCGTTCGATCGCGCCCATGCGCAGCCAGCTGCTGATTGGCGAAGCAAATACCGACGGAAGTCTGTTCGATTCGTTTGGTTTTCGCGGTGTCCAGTTGTCCAGCGACGAGCGCATGTACCCGGAATCGCAGCGCGGCTACGCACCCATCGTGCGCGGCATCGCCAACTCCAACGCGCGCGTGCAGATCAGGCAGAACGGCAACATCATCTATGAGACGACCGTGCCGCCCGGGCCGTTCGAGATCAGCGACCTGTATCCGTCGGGTTATAACGCGGATCTCGAGGTCGTCGTGACCGAGGCCGACGGCAGCGTGCATATATCGAAGATCCCCTATGCGGCTGCGGTGAACGCGCCGCGTGCCGGTTCGACGCGCTTCAGCTTCACCGTGGGCCAGTACCGTCACCCCACGCAGCACAGTACGCCGCTGCTGGCGCAGGCGACGTTGCAGCATGGCTTCACGAACCTGTTGACGGCCTACGGCGGATTGATCGCCGCCGAAAACTATTTCTCGGGAATGCTCGGTGTCGCGCTGAATACGGACTACGGGGCACTGGGCCTCGATGTGTCCCAATCCGGCACGCACCTGCGCACGCAACCCGACCGCTACGGCCAGAGCGTGCGGCTCAGCTACAGCAAGCTGATGGAGCCGACCAACACGAGCCTCACGCTGGCCGCTTATCGCTATTCGACCAAGGGCTACCTGGACATATTGGATGCCATGGCGCTTCGCGATCTGGACGAGCGCGGCGAGGCGGGCGCCATGTCGGGCATCGTACGGGGGCGCCTGCAGCTGCAGGTCAATCAGAATCTGCCGCAGGGATTCGGCAATTTCGATGTGACGGGATCGATCCAGGATTACTGGAACCGGGGCGGACGGGATGCGCAGTTGCAGGCGGGCTACAACAACACGTACAGACGTCTGAGCTACGGCGTCTCGGTTGGCCGCCAGCTCAATGTGGGCACCAACACGTGGGACAACCGGGGTTCGTGCTGTGCCTGACCGCCATCGCCCTGATGTTCGCGCCTGGGCTCGCCAGGCGACTTGCGTCTACGCGTCGGGGTTCCACGGCCCCTTCACCGTTTCCATGCCACTGTCGGGAAGCTATACGGTTCCACGGGACATGCCCGTCGGGACCCCTATTGTCAGCATCGCGGTGCCGGATCCCGTTCCGTACGGGACTGCAATGGCTAGTTGCAGCACGTCCGGCAGTCAAAATATCGTCGCGACGAGCATGCCACACGGCGCCCAGGAGCTGACGTATCGAACCTTTCCCACGAACATCCCGGGCATCGGCGCGCGGCTCTATAACACGGCAGGCAGTCCGGACAACGCCTATCCCCATTCGTCGGCGTACACCGCTCCTGTCGGGATCTATTACGGCCACAGCTTTACCCTGCAATTCGTGAAGGTCGCCAACGTCACGGGAGCGGGAATCGTGCAGGCCGCCGATGTCGTCAGCTTTCAGTACGACACCGATGGAAACCCCGTCTATCTCAACTTCATCGCCACCGGGTCGATCCAGTTCATTCAAGGGGCATGTCAGACGCCGGACGTGTACGTGCGGCTCAAAGGCAAGCTCACCGATTTTCCCAACGTGGGCAGCACGGGCACGGCCGTCCCCGTGAATATCCAGCTGAACAACTGCCCGGGCGGGATGAACGGCATCAGCTATCGCATCGATCCGGTGACGAACGTCGTGAACCCGGCGCAATCGGTGGTCGATCTGGACGCAAGCTCCTCTGCTGCCGGCGTGGGCGTGCAACTGCTAACTAGCGGCCTGAACCCGTTTCCGCTCAGCAAGGCCACGCCGTTCACTGGCTATACGGGAGCGGGCGGCTCCTTCACGATCCCACTGATGGCTCGCTACTATCGCACCGGGGCGCTCTCGCCGGGGATCGCCAATTCTGCGATGACCTTCACGATGACGTACTACTGACGACTCGTAGTAGGCGTCGGCGGCGCTTCACGGCGCGCGCCATCGATGGCACAGAAACCCGTTTGCGGTCAAACAAGGTCTTGACTTAGAGTGCACTCGAAGTCCTAAGCTGGGTTCCGTCATGTCGAAAATGCTCACCATTGGTCAGGTTGCCGCGTCGAGCGGCGTTTCCACGCATACGCTGCGCTACTACGAGCAGGCGGGT
>BBSL01000540.1 GCA_001319865.1 Burkholderia sp. E7m39
GCCACAGCACCTTCGGATGCCGCGCGACGCGCCATTGGACCAGCGCGAACCAGCACAAGGTCACGGCAACGGCACAGACGAACGACAGGATCTTGAATTGCGGCGAAAAACCCGGCGCAAGCCGCGCGAGGTTGCGCGCGAGCTGATGCGGGTAGCCCGTCATGCCCGCGAGCCACACCAGCCACACGAACGTGCCGAGCACGGTAAAGCTCAGCACGGCGAACCAGTCGATCGCGTTGATCGCGCCGCGCTTGAGCGTCGGTAGCGCGAACGCGGCGATTACCGCGAGCGCGGGCGTGAGCAGGATGAACAACCGGTTGGACCCATGGCTTTGCAGCACGACGAGCACCAGGAGCGGCGCGATCACCGAAAGAGGAATCGCGATGTGCGGCGCGCGGCGCAGCCCGGCCCAGCTGAACCATGCCCAGATCGCGAGTGGCCATGCGGGCCAGGCGTACAGCGACAGGTTCTTGATCGCGTACAGCAAGGTCGAGCCGTAGGGGCCCGCGAACGCGTGCAGGCTGCCGCGCATCCATTGATGGAGGAACCAGACGGCATCGTCGGGGAAGAGGGCGATCGCGGTGAGCGGCCACACGACCGACAGCGCCAGCGCGACGGGCAGACCCGCGAGCATCAACGTGCGCCAGTGCGTTTCGTGGACGATCACCATCATCGCGAAGGTGCCGATGAGCAACGCGCCGACCAGCACGGGGCTGCTCGTCAACGTCACGAGGCCGATCGCGCCGCCCCAGATCAGCGCGCCCTGCACGGGTTTGTCGATCATGCGCACGAGGCCGTAGACGAGCATCGCGATGCAGACGAACTGCGCGATCTGCGGCGTGGTTTCGTGGCCGCGCTCGGCGAGACCGAAGGTGGCGAGCAGGATCAGCAACGCGCCGTCGCCGAGCGTACGGCCGTAGTCGCGCGGCTCGGGTTCGCCGCCAAACGCATATTTGAACGGCTGCACTTCGGGGCGGCGGCCGAGCAGATAGGCGGCGTACCAGACGAACGCACAGGCGGCGCAGAACAGCAAACCGGTGAATACACGCGACGCGTTGCTTGCATCGACGAGGGGACCGAGCACGCGGATCGCGCTCGCGCCGAGCCAGTAGCCGAGCGGCGCATCCGACGTCATGTATTTGCCGACGAGATTGGGCAGCAGCCAGTCGTGCAGCGAGCCGTTGGCCATCGTCCACATGACGCCGAAGCCGGCTGCGTCCTCGTTCTTCCACGGGTCGCGCCCGAACAGGCCGAAGGACGCGTACACCACGCAGATGGTAAGCAGCATCCAGCGCGGCAGCGCGCTGGTGGCGGAGGCAGTGAGGCGAACGACAGATCTCATGCGGTGTTCGTGTGGGGCTGCGCGGTCGGCAGCCTTGCGTTATTGGTGGAGCGCAGGAGGCGTCCCGGATTCAGGCATGCGGCATTGTAGACGGGCGGCGCGCTGTGCGTCACAAGCTGGCTTTCAGGCGCGCCCGGGCGGACCCGCCTGCCGGCGCGCACGCATGGGCGGTCATGCCCCCACGTACGACGATAGAAACCTTTCACCGACAAAAAAGGGCAGCGTAGGCTGCCCTTTTTGCATCGCGGCGGCCCGGACGGAAGTCAGGGCGCGCAGTATCACTTCGCGGGATATTACTTCGCGGCCTTGCCCGAAGCGCGGGCGCCGAACTTCTTGTTGAACTTCTCGACACGGCCTGCCGTGTCCATGATCTTTTGTTGGCCGGTGTAGAACGGGTGCGATTCCGACGACACTTCGATCTTCGCCAGCGGGTACGTCTTGCCGTTGAATTCGGCCGTTTCACGCGTCTGGATGGTCGAGCGCGTCACGAACTTGAAGTCGTTCGACATATCGACGAACAGGACTTCGCGGTAATCCGGGTGAATGCCTTCTTTCATGGTCTTTCCTTTAGTCTGGCGGTAGCCAACCCGGGAGCCGGAGAATTCCGCAACCGCGAGCCACTTGCCTAAGGTCGAAAAACGGCGATTATGCCAGAAAATCAGTCCTTTGACGAGGTTTGCGGAGGTTTTTTCGCACGGTGCGGACGGCTGGCCGAGGCAGCTTCCCACGGCTTACACGGGCGGACCGGCGAGTGCGCCCGTGCGCGCCGGGTCCTGCCGGTAATAGCGCGCGAGCAGCCGGTAAAGCTCCGGATACGCCGATTCGAACTCGCGTGGCTTCACGAATAGCGCCTCGCTGCAGACGGCAAAAAATTCCGACGGATGATCGGCCGCATAGGGGTCGATCAGGGATTCGCGCTCGAAGCGCGCCCAGCGGCGCTCGGGCACGGCGTCCACTTTCGCGCAGAACTGGTCGTACGCGTGGTCGAACACGTCGGCCCATTGCGCGGAATCGAGCGGCGCGTGCAGCTTGCGAAAGAGGGGCGGGTGACCGTCGGCTTCGCCCGTCACCATGTCGATCTTGTGCGCAAACTCGTGGATCACGACGTTGTAGGCGTCCGATCCGTCCGTCATCTGCGCGTCCTCCCACGACAGGATCACAGGGCCGCCTTCCCACGCTTCGCCGCTCGCGTCGTGCTCCACTTCATGAACCACGCCGTCTTCGTCCTCGACCGTCTTGCGGATCACGAACTCGCCCGGATAGACGATCACGCCGACCCAGCCGCGATACAGGTCGAGCCCGAGATTCAGCACGGGCAGGCAGGCCTGCACGGCGATCGCGACAGTGATCTGGTCCGTCAGCTCGAGCTCGTGTGCCGTCGAGAATTCCTTCTGCGCGAGAAAGAGGCTCGTCATCTCGCGCAGCCGCGCGAGGTCGTTGGCGGCAAGATGCGACAGAAATGGCAGGCCATCGAGCGTCGTTTGCCAGAGCGCGTCGTCGATTGCGTAGGTGCGCAGCGCGCGGTCGCGGCGCCGCGTGCCGAGCCATTGGGTGAGTTTCGAAAGCATCGCGCGGTGGTGTCGGTTCGCCTGGTTGATCGAGGCGATCTGGGTTCGAAAAGTCGAAAAGGTTCCAGATAGCGCGGCGTCAGGACTTCAAGCCTTTGGCCTTTGTGCGCCTTCGCTGCCGCGGCGCGTCGCTTCTGGAGCAGCTCGTCGGCGCCCTTGCCCGCGAGCCGCCGTTCGACATAGTCCAGATCGTCGTGCAGTCCGGTTTTCAGCTTCTGCGCTTCCATCAGTTCACGTTACATGGCTTCGATGCGCGTATCACGTCGGCGGGGTCGCGCACGGTCAGCAGAGCAGGAGAGTCGGCGTTCGGCATGCGGACGCTTCGTTGCTGCGGGACGTGAAGCATTATAGATAAACGTGTACGTGCAGATGCGCGCGCGCGCCGCACAGAAAACAAAACGCCTGCGCGAGGGCAGGCGTTTGTGAGGCGATGTGCGAGGACGTTAGCCGCCGCGACGCATCATGTCGAAGAACTCGGCGTTGTTCTTTGTCTGGCGGATCTTGTCGAGCAGAAATTCCATCGCTTCGACTTCGTCCATATCGTGGATGAACTTGCGCAGCACCCAGATCTTTTGCAGGATCTCGGGCTTGATCAGCAGTTCTTCACGACGCGTGCCGGACTTGTTCAGGTTGATCGACGGATAGACGCGCTTTTCCGCGAGACGGCGTTCGAGGTGCACTTCCATGTTGCCCGTGCCCTTGAACTCTTCGTAGATCACGTCGTCCATGCGGCTGCCCGTTTCGATCAGCGCGGTGCCGATGATGGTCAGCGAACCGCCTTCCTCGATATTGCGCGCCGCGCCGAAGAAGCGCTTCGGACGCTGCAGCGCGTTCGCATCGACACCGCCCGTCAGCACCTTGCCCGATGCGGGCACAACCGTGTTGTAAGCGCGCGCGAGACGCGTGATCGAGTCGAGCAGAATGACCACGTCGTTCTTCATTTCGACGAGGCGCTTCGCTTTCTCGATCACCATTTCGGCGACCTGCACGTGACGCGCGGCGGGTTCGTCGAACGTCGACGCGATCACTTCGCCCGCCACCGAGCGCTGCATTTCCGTCACTTCCTCCGGACGCTCGTCGATCAGCAACACGAACAGGATCACGTCGGGATGGTTCTGCTTGATCGCATGCGCGATGTGCTGCAGCATCACGGTCTTGCCGGATTTCGGCGACGCGACGAGCAGGCCGCGCTGGCCCTTGCCGATGGGCGCGATCATGTCGATGATGCGGCCCGTGACGTTTTCCTCGCCACGCATTTCACGTTCGAGCAGCAGCACCTTGTTCGGGTGCAGCGGCGTCAGGTTCTCGAACATGATCTTGTGCTTCGAGGCTTCCGGCGGCTGGCCGTTGACCTTGTCGACCTTCACCAGCGCGAAGTAGCGCTCGCCATCTTTCGGCGTGCGGACTTCGCCTTCGATCGTGTCGCCCGTATGCAGGTTGAAGCGGCGAATCTGCGACGGCGAGATGTAAATGTCGTCCGTGCTCGCGAGATACGAGGTTTCCGGAGAGCGCAGGAAACCGAAGCCGTCAGGCAGCACTTCGAGCGTGCCGTCACCGAAGATCGTTTCGCCCGTTTTGGCGCGTTTTTTTAGAATGGCGAACATCAGTTCCTGCTTGCGCAGGCGGTTCGCACTTTCGATCTCGAGACCATTGGCCATCTCGATCAATTGGGACACGTGCAGAGTCTTAAGCTCGGATAAATGCATACGGAGAACCCGCAGGAGAAGGTGCGACCTGAAATGAAATCTGGGAGGAGAAGTGAGCGGAACCGCTCAAGGACCTACTCGTCTTTTAGACGTTTTATAGATTCTAGCATAGCACACGCCAAATCCAGCCTGCGCGGCTGGGTGGTGTCGGCGCATGATTCCTGTTGTCATTGTTGTCCAGCGACAACAGGAATCATGCGGCTCGCCCGATGCACGCGCAGATTGCGCGCCGCTGCTTCATGCGAGCCGGGCAGCGCGCAGCAAGTGCACGCACGCCGGGTGTGCGGATTAAAGATTGCCGTCGAGGAACGCCGTGAGCTGCGACTTCGACAGGGCGCCGACCTTCTGCGCCGCGACCGCGCCGTTCTTGAACAGAATCAGCGTGGGGATGCCGCGTACGCCGAACTTGACGGGCGTGGACTGGTGTTCGTCGACGTTGATCTTGGCGATCTGCAGGCGATCCGCGTAGTCCTTCGCGACTTCGTCGAGGATCGGCGCGATCATCTTGCACGGGCCGCACCATTCCGCCCAGAAGTCGAGCAGCACGGGTTTGTCGGATTTGACGACGTCCTGTTCAAACGACGCGTCGCTAATATGCTTGATGTGTTCGCTCATTTGTGTGAATACCTCTTTCGGTTCGAGGCCTGCCTTGAATGCCCGCCACGATACAACAAACTCAGAAAACCTTCCGTTCGCTTTGCCACAGGTCAAACCATGAAAGCCGACGCGACGAGTATCGTGGGGACACCTTCGGGAGGGCGGACTGGCTTGGCTTTGCGGGTCACTTGAACGTCAGTTTAGCCTAAATTGCTATGCGTTGCCCGTCGTGATAGTACGCATTCCGACAGTAGGGTTTCGTGCCGCTTCAGCGTTGCCCCGGCGACTGCCGGCATACCATGAAGCGGCGCTCCTCGTGACGAACCGTATCTATGAGCGCGTGGATGAAAGACAAGAGGGAGTACGCGAGGGTCGTATATATCGAAGCAATTGACGGCTTTTATCACTGGGCTCTCGCGCGGTGCAGCAAGCGATGTTAGAATGCGACGTGACGGGCCTCCTCGCATGGAGGTGCGGTCAACCTGGTCAGGTCGGGAACGAAGCAGCCACAGCCGTTTTCCGCCAGTGCCGAGGGTCGGGCTCGTCACCTTCCGCTTTCTCTCCTTGTCTTCTCGTCATCCTCGTCGTTTCCCCTGTATTTCAACGTGCTCGCGTCCGTCGAAGCGCGGCGTCGCCTATCGCGTGATTAGCGAAATTCAATGAGCCTTCGAAGCGTTGTCGGCCTCGCGCGAGCGCACGTTCGATTCGCCTTTTCGCGTCGATGTTGCTGATACAATTTCCGGATGACCTATCAAGTTCTCGCACGCAAGTGGCGGCCGAAGGATTTCGCTTCGCTCGTCGGACAGGAGCACGTGGTGCGCGCGCTCACGCACGCGCTCGACGGTGGCCGGCTGCATCACGCCTATCTGTTCACCGGCACGCGCGGCGTCGGCAAGACGACGCTGTCGCGAATCTTCGCGAAGGCGCTCAACTGCGAAACGGGCGTGACGGCCACGCCATGCGGCGTCTGCCGCGCCTGTCGCGAGATCGATGAGGGGCGCTTCGTCGATTACATCGAAATGGACGCGGCGAGCAACCGCGGCGTCGAGGAAATGGCGGCGCTGCTCGAGCGCGCCGTGTATGCACCCGTCGACGCGCGCTTCAAGGTCTACATGATCGACGAAGTGCACATGCTGACGAACCACGCGTTCAACGCGATGTTGAAGACGCTGGAAGAGCCGCCGCCGCACGTCAAGTTCATTCTCGCCACGACCGATCCGCAGAAAATTCCCGTCACGGTGCTGTCGCGCTGTCTCCAGTTCAACCTGAAGCAGATGCCGGCGGGGCATATCGTGTCGCATCTCGAGCGCATTCTCGGCGAAGAGAACGTCCCGCACGAGCCGCAGGCGTTGCGCTTGCTCGCGCGCGCTGCGGATGGGTCGATGCGCGACGCGCTGTCGCTGACCGACCAGGCCATCGCATACTCGGCCAATCAGGTCACGGAAGAAGCCGTGCGCGGCATGCTCGGCGCCCTCGATCAAAGCTATCTGATCCGTATGCTCGACGCGCTCGCTGCGGGCGACGGCGCCGCCGTGCTGTCCGTCGCGGATGAAATGGCGTTGCGCAGCCTGTCGTTCTCGACGGCGCTGCAGGATCTGGCGAGCCTGCTGCACAAGATCGCGTGGGCGCAGTTCGCGCCGTCGTCGGTGCTGGACGAATGGCCGGAAGCCGCCGATCTGCGCCGCTTCGCCGATGCGCTGAGTCCGGAGCAGGTCCAGTTGTTCTATCAGATCGCGACGATCGGCCGAAGCGAGCTGGGCCTCGCGCCCGACGAATACGCTGGTTTCACGATGACACTCCTGCGCATGCTCGCATTCGAGCCTGCGCCGAATGGCGGCGGTGGAGGCGGGGCGGCGCCGGCTGGCCGCCCGGGCGTGCCCGCGCCGACAGGCGCGAAGCGCACGGGCGCGGCCGTCATGGCCACGCCGGCCGCGACGTCTGTGCCGCAGGCTCGCGCAACGGGTACATCCGCTGGCGCTTCGACGTCGCGTGCTCCCGCCGATGCACCGGCGTCGCCTGCCGCGCCCGCGCCACGTGCGCCGGCTGCTGTCACGCCCGAGAAGGTTGAAGCTGCGCCCGCCAAGGCGCCCATGGCCGATGAAAACGCGGCACCGCAAGTAACATCGGAAGATGTTGCCGCGCCCGTCGATACCGCCGCCGATTTCGACACCAGCGACGCAGCAGAGAATGCGGCCGCCGCGTCGCGCGACAGCCTCGCGCCGCAAACGGGCGCCGCCCCTGCGCGAGCAGAAACCGCGCCGCGCCGCGCGGGCGGCGCCAGCGCAGCGCTCGACGTGCTGCGCAATGCCGGCAACAAGGTTTCGACGGAGCGTGGCCGCGCGGCGCCGGCTGCGCCTGCGGCTGCAGCCGCGCCCGTCAAGCCCGCTGCGCCGCGCGTGGC
>BBSL01000541.1 GCA_001319865.1 Burkholderia sp. E7m39
GCCGTCGTGCTGGTCCCGACCTCTCAAGTATCCCGCCAATCCGCCGTCGGTCGGCGATCCGGAGACGATCGGCTCACGCACGGGCCTGTTCTTCCTGATGATCGTCACGTCGCTCGTCGTGATGGTGTTCTCGATGAAAGTGCGCAAGCATCTGCTGCCGCGGCTCGGGCAGTGGAATGCGTCGATCGCCGGCGGCATTGTGTTCGTCGCGATCATCGCTGCGATCCAGCTTGCGCTGCCGACGGTCAACGAAGTACCCGAAGCGTTCCCAGCCGTCGTGCTGTGGAAGTTCCGCATCACGGCGCTCGGCATGCAGGCAATCATGTGGGCCGTGATCGGTCTGCTGTTCGGCGCGATGGTCGAGCGCAGCGAACGCATTGCGCGGGCGTCGAACGCGGCGGCGCGCGACCGCGCGTTTCTCTGATCCCCCTGCGATCCCCGTGTGCGCGCCCACTTGCCGACGCGGGCGCGCATCCTCCTTCAGTTGGCCAAAGCTAGAAACCGCGCCAGACACGGATTGCGGTTCGCGGGCGACCACACGAGCATCTGGGAAATCAACGGCGCGTCGGCGAGCGGCTTGAAGACGACGCCTGCCAGTTGCGCGCGGCTCATCGACTTCGGCACGAGCGCGATTCCCACGCCTTCGTCGACGAGGCTCAACACCGTTTGCTGTAACTGCACCTCGAACCGCACGTCGGGCGCGAAGCCACCCTGCGCGCAGTGATCGACGATGGTCGCGCGCAGGCTCGGCGCGACGGCTTCCGATGCCATCACAAAGGGCTCGCGCGCGAGCCGCGCGACATCGAGCCGCCGCGCGCGGGCGAGCGGATGATTGCGCGACAGCGCAACGCACAGCGGCTCCGTGAAGATCGCGCGCGTGTCGAGCGCCTTGTCGGGCGCACCCGGAAACATGATCGCCGCGTCGATCTGGCCGCTTTGCACCTGCGGCGCGAGATCGTTCGACACCACTTCGCGCAGGTTCAGCGTCACGTCGGGATACGCGTCGCCATAGGCGCGCGCGTACGCGGGCAGCACGCTGTAGGCCGCGCACATCGTGAAGCCGATGGTCAACTGCCCGCTGTCGCCGACGGCTGCCGCGCGCGCCTGCCGCGCCGCCTGTTCGATCGATGCGAGGATCGCCTTGGCGTCCGCGTAGAAGCGCTCGCCCGCGGCCGTGAGCGTGACGCTGCGCGGGCTGCGTTCGATCAGCGTGACACCCAGCGACGCTTCGAGCGCCGCCAGTTGCCGGCTGAGCGGCGGCTGCGACAGATTGAGGCGCGCGGCCGCGCGGCCGAAGTGCCGCGTTTCGGCCAGCGTGACGAAATAACGGAGCGGTTTGACGTCGAGCATGATGCAAAAAAGGTATGGTCGAAGGCCGGATTCAGCATTGGATTGTATCGCCGGAAACGCTTACGCTTGGGCGCTTCCGGATTCGCTTATGCATCCGCTCCCGCAACCCGTCACGGCGCCGCCATGCTGTCTACGCTTGAAATTCTGCTGCCCGTTTTCGCGCTGATCTTCGCCGGCTTCTTTTGCCGCCGCCGCGACCTGCTCGGCCCGCCGGCCGCATCGGAACTGAACCGCTTCGTCGTCTGGCTCGCGCTGCCCGCGCTGCTGTTCGACACGATGGCCCATTCGACATGGCGGCAACTCGATCAGCCCGCCTTCATCGCGACGTTTTCGATTGCCTGCGCGGGCGTGTTCGCCGTGGTGCTGGCCGTGCGCCTCGCGCGCGGGCGGCATCTTGCCGATGCCAGCGTCGACGCCATCGCTGCGTCGTATCCGAACACGGGCTACATCGGTTTTCCGCTCGGGTTGCTGGCGTTCGGCAAGGCGAGTCTCACGCCGACGACGATCGCGACGATCCTCGTCGCGTGTGTGCTGTTCGCGCTGGCGATCGTGCTGATCGAAATCGGCCTGCAGACCGAGCGCGCGCCGCACAAGCTCGGGGCGAAGGTGCTGTGGCGGTTGTTGAAGAATCCGCTGATCGCCTCGCCGATTCTCGGCGTGCTGGCGGCGGGCGCTGACGTTTCGTTGCCGCAGAGCGTCGAGACGTTCCTGAAGCTGTTGAGCGGCGCGGCGAGCCCGTGCGCGCTGGTGAGCCTTGGGCTCTTCCTCGCCGAAAAGCGGCCGGCGAAGGAAGCGGCGAGCGAGCCGCTGACGTCGTTGGTGCTGACGGCGATCAAGCTGATCGCGCAGCCCGCGCTGGCATGGTGGATCGCCGCACGCGTATTTGCGCTGCCCGCGCCGATGGTCGACATGGCCGTGCTGCTCGCCGCCTTGCCGACGGGCACGGGGCCGTACATGCTGGCCGAGTTCTACCGGCGCGAGGCGCACATCACGTCGCAGACGATTTTGCTGTCGACGGTCGGCTCGCTCGTGTCGCTGTCGCTGCTGCTGTACTTCATGCACGCGCCGGGCTGAGGGCGTTCGGGCGCGTTGGGCGCGTTGGGCAAGGAAATCGGCGTGCTGATTGCGGATGCGAACGCGCGAAGAGATCGCGACGGGCGCAGGCGAAACGATCCATGGCATCGGAGCGGCGATTTCGCGCGTCGCGAAGATCGTCGGCGAAATCGGCGGCGGCGTCGCAGCAGCAGAGCGCCGGCATCAAGGAAGTGAGCCTCGCCGTCACGCAGATGGATGAGGTGATGCGGCAGAATGCGGCGCTCGTCGAGGAGAACGCCGCGACGGCGGCTTCACATGCCGACGAGGCGCAGCGGTTAAGCGAATGAACGGCGGCGTTTCGAGTGGAGCAGGAGGGGCGGCGCGAGCGGCGTGGCGCGAAGCACGCGCCGATCGCTGCGGCTTAGACGAACCGCTCCACCCGATACGGCGCCGGATCGGTAAAAGGCGTCTCGCCCGTCATGAGTTCGGCGAGCAGCCGGCCGCTCACGGGCCCGAGCGTGAGCCCATGATGGTTGTGGCCGAACGCAAACCACAACCCGCGATGCCGCGGCGCAGCGCCGATCACGGGACGCATGTCCGGCGTGCAGGGCCGCATGCCGAGCCACGGCTCGGCGTCGACGCGCTCGCCGAGACCGAACGTCGCGCGAGCGAGCGGCTCGATGCGTTCGAGCTGAATGCCCGTCGGCGGCGCGCCGCGCTGCGCGATCTCGACGCCCGTGGTCAGACGCAGGCGGTTGCCTTCCATCGGCGCGACCACATAGCCGCGTTCCGTATCGACGATCGGCACGGACAGCGTCTGCCGCGTGGGCCGGTAGTGCATGTGATAGCCGCGCTTCGCGCGCAACGGAATGCGATAGCCGAGCGGCTCGAACACGGTGTCCGACCACGGGCCGAGCGCCAGCACGACCTGCTTCGCGCTGATCTCGCCTTGCTGCGTGGAGACGGTCCACGCGTCGCCCGATGCGCGCAGGGTCGCTGCATCGCCCGTCAGGAACGTGCCGCCACCCGTTTCGAACAGGCGCGCATAGCCCTTTACCAACGCGCCCGGATTCGTCACGCTCTTCGGGTCTTTCCAGTGAATCGCGCCGCAGATGCCTTCGCCCACGCCCGGCTCGCGCGCGCGCAGTGCGGCGGCGTCGAGCACGCTCACATGCAAACCGTGCTCGCGCACGGCCTGTTCCGCCGCACGCGCTTCGTGATCGAACGCGACCCGCGTGCGGAATGCCTCGATCCAGCCGCCGTCGTGCACGAGCCCGCCGACGCCCGCGCGCGCGATCAGTTTGCGTGCTCGTCGACGCACGCGCCGATCAGCGGCATCATGTCGCGCGCCGCGGCCGCGAGCCGCTGCGGCGCGGATTCCCACCAGAAGCGCGCGAGCCACGTTGCGTACGCGGGCAGCGCCTTGTAGTCCCAGTACAGATCCGTCGACTGGTTGCGCGCGTAGCGCAGCAGCGTGCCGAGCTTGCGCGGAAAGCCGTAGGGCACGACCGACGAGCGCTCGATCAGGCCTGCGTTGCCAAAGCTCGTCTCTTCGCCGGGCGCGCGCCGGTCGACGAGCGCGACGCGCCGTCCGCGATCCTGCAGATGCAGCGCCGACGACACGCCGACGATGCCCGCCCCCAGCACGATGACGTCGAAATCCATCACGTTGCCCGATTCTCCTGATTGACGAAGCCAGAACGAACGCCAGAACGGGCGTGACACTGAAGGCACCCGATGCAGCGCTCGCATGCGGATGCCGGCACGCCTGCCGTTCGGCTTCGGCAGCGTATCACTTCGCGATGATGTCGCGCTTGAAGTACTTCTGCGACAGCGCGCTCAGCGTGCCGTCCTTCTTCAGATCGGCGAGCGCCGCGTCGATCTTCGCCTGCAACGCCTTGTCGCTCTTGCGCAAGCCGAAGCCCGTGCCTTCGCCGAGCGTCGACGGATCTTTCAGCGGCTCGCCGACGATCTCGTAGCCCGCGCCCGCTGGCTTGCTGAGAAAGCCTTCCTGCACGGTCTGCGCTTCCTGCACGGCGGCATCCAGGCGACCGGCGACGAGGTCCGCATACACCTGGTCCTGATCCTGATACGACACGACCTGCACGCCCGCATTCGCCCAGTGCTTCTTCAGGAAATCTTCCTGCGACGAACCCTGCAGCACGCCGACCCGCTTGCCCTGCAGGCTCTTCACATCGGGCAGCAAGCCCGAGCCGTGCTTCGCGACCATCACGATGGGCACGATGTAGATGGCCGGCGAAAACGCAATGCTTTCCTTGCGTTTGGCCGTGATGTTCATCGCCGAGTTGATCACGTCGAACTTGCGCGCCTGCAGCGCAGGAATCAGGCCGTCGAACGAATTCTCGACCCACACGCACTTCACTTTCATCTTCGCGCAGACGGCGTTGCCGACGTCCACGTCGAAGCCTTCGAGCTGACCCGACGCCGTCTTGCTTTCGAACGGAGGATAGGCGGCTTCGATGCCGAAACGCAGCGTGTCGGACGCTTGCGCGCAGGCGGCGCCCGCCGTGATCGCGAGGACGGCGGCAGCGAAAGAGAGCTTCAGTTTCATGACGGTTCCTGTCGTGGGTGATCGGGTCATGCGCTACGGTGGGCGCACGAAGAAATATAGACTGAAAGTCCAGTATGGACTATAGGGAATACGATAGTCCAGTGATCAAAAATACCGTTCCGGACTGTGTGAACGCTTGATGCAAGCGGGAAAGACCGCGAAATCATGCGATGAAGCGAGCGTCGGCGCGGGCTCCCGACGCACATCGAACGAGATTTTTTGTCCACGCCTATAAAGTCTCAAGTAGACTATAAATCCACAAACGAGTCGCATCCGATCAAGTGCTCAAGCTGGATTGCCCCACCCGACAACCGTATCGACGCGCCGCGCGTCGCCTCTGGAGATGAACCGATGAAGTCCGCCATGCCATTCGCCGTCGACGAACAGGCTGTCCGCGAAGCGCTGCCCGCACTCGACGTGCGCGGCGCGCTGGCGGCGATGTTTCGCGCGCTCGCTCGCGCCGATGCGGTGCAGCCGCCGCAGACGCTGACGCTCTTTCCGCACGGCGCCGGCGATTTCATCGCCTATCTCGGCGCGCTCGCCGATGCGAAGGTGTTTGGCGCGAAGCTCTCGCCGTACATCGTGACGGGCGGCGCGCCCATCATCACCGCGTGGACGGCGCTGATGTCGATGGAAACCGGTCAGCCGCTGATGTGGTGCGACGCGGCGCTGCTGACTACCGAGCGCACGGCGGGCACGACGGCGCTCGCCGTGGACCAGCTGGCGCGCGCCGATGCAAAGCGGCTGGCCGTCGTCGGCGCGGGGCCCGTGGCGCGTCGCGCACGT
>BBSL01000542.1 GCA_001319865.1 Burkholderia sp. E7m39
CGGCGCACGGCGCGCGGTCGATGCTATCCGCCGACGCACGCGTCGAGATCAGCGCGAGCGTCGAGGCATGCGTGCGGGATGCCGACGTGGTGATGCTGTGCACGTCGTCGGGCACGCCCGTGCTGCCGCGCGACGCGTTGACGAAGCCCGCGCTGATCACGTCGATCAGCACGAACGCCGCGAATGCGCACGAAATCGATCCGGCCTGGCTGCCGCAGATGGACGTCTACTGCGACTATCGCGCGACGACGCCCGCCAGCGCCGGCGAGATGAAGCTGGCGGCCGCGCAGCACGGCTGGTCGTCGGCGCAGGTGAAGGGCGATCTGCCGTCGCTGCTGACAGGCGAGTGCGCAACGCCCGCGTACGAACGCCACGCGTTCTTCCGCTCGATCGGCCTCGGGCTCGAGGACGTCGCGATGGCCAACGCGCTGTATCGTCATCTGCTGCGTCGTCGAGGCGAGGCGCAATAGCTACAATGTCGGTCAGCCGCCGCTCGACGTCGAATGCACCGCGCGACGCAGCGGCATCACGAGCGACACTGCGAAACCACTGCCCGCCGATGCGCAAGAAGAAAACGTCACCCGTCAAGGATCTGCTGCTGACCCGTTACGCGCCCATCGCGGACGGCATTGCCGCGCTGTTCTTTCCGTACGCGGAAGTCGTGATTCACGACCTGCACGACCAGACCGTGCTGTATCTCGCGAACAACCTGTCGAAGCGGGAGATCGGCGACGAGTCCGCGCTCGAAGAGACGGAGCACTCGGCGCGTGAGCGCGTGATCGGCCCGTACGAAAAGCTGAACTGGGACGGCCGCCGCATGCGCTGCGTGAGCAACGTGCTGTTCGACGACAACGGTCAGCCCGCGGGCATGATGTGCATCAACTTCAACATCGCGGTGTTCGAGGACGTTCGCTCGACGCTCGATCTGTTCATCAAGGGCGCGGGTGTCGTCGCGCAGCCAGAGGAGCTGTTCCGCGACGACTGGCAGGAGCGCATCAACACGTTCCTGCACGGCTGGCTGCGCGACCGCCAGATTGGCCTGAATGGGCTCACGCGCGAACATCGGCGCGAGCTGGTCGAGGCGCTCTACGCGGAAGGGGCGTTTCGCGGCAAGAGTTCGGCGAACTATGTCGCGAACGTGCTTGGCATGGGACGTGCAACCGTCTATAAGCACCTGAAGCAGATGAAAGAAAGCGCGAGCTGACGCCAGCGGCGTTCTGCATTGCTTCGTTCCACTGCTTCGTTTCACTGCGACGTTCGCAATCGACCCATCTTCGAGGACCCAACCGTGACCGTGCGTTACCGACACTACAAAGGCGGCATTTACGAATTGATCTGCGAGGCGACACTCGAATCGGACCCGAGCGTCACGATGATCGTCTATCGCGCCGCGAACGGCACGATCTGGACGCGACCCGCATCGGTGTTTTTTGAAATGATCGAGCACGAAGGGCAGAGCGTGCCGCGGTTCGCGCCCATCAACTAGCGTCCGCGCTGAGCGGCGACGGCTCGTTCGAGCGGCGCGCGGGTTCAGCGCCGTGCCGGCGAAACCTCGGCCGCTTCGGGCACGTCGATCACGAGATCGCTCTGCGCAATCGCCACGCAAGGCAGGATGTAGCCTTCGGCTTTTTCTTCGGCGCTGACGCCGGGCCATTCGACCGTGTAGCGCACGCGTCCCGACTCCAGCCTGCACAGACACGTGCGGCATGTTCCGTTGCGGCACATGCGGGGCAAATACAGATCCGCGAAGCCGGCCGCTTCCAGCACGGTCAGCGAATCGGGGGCATCGAAGGTGCGGCCAAGCGGCTCCACGCGCACCGTGAAGGTCCGCTGTTCCGTTTCACCCCGTTCGCGCAGCGGCTCGCTGCGAGGCAGTTCATCGCAGGACATGGCGCTTATTCGTTCGACGAGCAATGGCGCCGCTTCGTGTGGGCGGCGCTCGCACGGCGTCGAGGGTGTGCGTACGGTGAAGCCATGCGTGATCCGGCTCGGTGGTAGAGAGAACGCGAAGCTTAACGCAACACCCGATGCAGCGCCCGACGCGAAACCGGTCGCGGCGCCCGCTTTCGTGGACGCGTCAGTGCGTCCCGCGCATGCGCATGTACCGATACACCGTGTTGCGCGCCAGTCCCAGTTCGCGCGCAGCGGCCGAGACGTTGCCGTTGTTGCGCGCGAGCGTCTGCCCGATCAGCGTCGCCTGCAGTTCTTCCATGCGCGCGGGCTGGGACGGCGCAGGATGCGCATCAGACGGCAAGCGCTGCGCTTCAGCGGACAGCGTGCGTTGCGCCCCGCTGGGCAGCGGCTCGACATGCGCTGGCTCGCCCAGCGGCGGCTCGCAGTCGTGCAGGAAATCTTCAGGCAGATGCTCGATGCCGATTTCCGCTGCGCCTTCGGCCATGATGCCCGCTGTGCGCAGCACGTTGGCCAGCTGCCTCAGGTTGCCGGGCCAGCGGCAGCGTGCAAAGCATTCGAGCACGGGCGCCGACACGCGCGCGGGCATCCGCTCGCTATCCGCTTCGTTGCTGCGCGGTTCGCTGCTGCGCAGCCGGGTCAGAATCCGTTCGACGAGCACGGGCAGATCGGTGCGCGCGGCCAGCGCGGGCAACGTGACGACGAGCCCATTGATCCGGTAATACAGATCCTCGCGGAACGTGCCTTGTTCGATCATCGCGCGCAGGTTGCGGTGCGTCGCGCACACGATGCGCACATCGACGGGCACCGCGCGCGTGCCGCCGAGCGGCACGACAGCGCGTTCCTGCAGCACGCGCATCAGGCGCACCTGCTGCGCGAGCGGCATGTCACCGATTTCGTCGAGGAACAGCGTGCCGCCGTCGGCCTGCACGATCTTGCCGGCGCTGCCGCGCTTGCGCGCGCCCGTGAACGCGCCGTCCTCGTAGCCGAACAGCTCCGCCTCGATCAGCGTGTCGGGCAGCGACGCGCAATTGACGGCGACGAACGGCGCGTCGCGCCGCGGCGACTCTTCATGCATGGCGCGCGCGAGCCATTCCTTGCCGGTGCCCGTCTTGCCGAGCACGAGCAACGGCACGTCGCGGCCACGCACTTTCTCGACGCGGTTCAGCACGGCGGCCATGTGCGCGTCGCCGGTGTCGAGCGTGGCGAAGGTGATGAGGTCGGCGCGCGGCCTGCGCGGCGCGGGTGCCGATGCCGGCATGGCCGCGCGCTGACTGCGCGCATCGGCGGAAAACGCGGGACGCGTCGCGTATTCGGCGCGCGCCAGCACGCGCACGCCGCTTGGCAGCGTGAGCGTCAGGCATTCGCCCGGCGCGCGCGACGCCTGCTGCAGGACGGCGGGAAACGCGACGGCGAAAAGCGCCTCGAACGGCTGTGCGCACAGTGCGTCGAGCGGCCGCTCGAACTGGAATAGCGCGCTGCGGTTCGCGGCGAGCAGCCGGCCGTCGTCGCCGAACGCGGCGAGCCCTTCGAACAGCGTGCCGATGAATTCGCCGCGCGCATGAAAGCGCACGCGCATGGCATCGCGGAACTGGTTGGCGAACAGCTGGTTCTCAATCATCAGCGCCGACATGCGCACGAGCGCCATCGTGTGCTTGTGGAAGCCGCGCGGATCGCCGCTCACGTCGAGCGCGCCGATCGTGTGGCCGAACGGATCGGCGATCGGCGCACACGAGCAGGTCAGCACCCGATTGGCCTGCAGAAAATGTTCGCTGCCGTGGACGACGGTCGGCTGGCCTTCGGCCAGCGCCGTACCGACGGCGTTCGTGCCGCGATGCGCCTCCGACCATGACACGCCAGGACACAGCGCCACACGCTTCGCTTTCTCGACGAAATCGCTGTCGCCAAGACTGTGCAGGATCACGCCGTTGCTGTCGGTGAGCAGCACCATGCTTTCCGTATCGACGATCTGCGCGTGCAGCGTTTCCATCACGGGCAACGCATGCGCATACAGCGAGCGGTTGCGTTCGACGAGATCGCGCAGCGCGAGCGGCTGCAACGGCTGAAAGTCGGGCGCCTCGGACGCGCGCAGGCCGAATTCGCGCGAACGCGCGTGAGCCTGCGCGAGCGCGTCGGCACGGCCCGTGACGGACGGCGTGACGAAACGTTGGGTCACTGCTTGTCTCCGCTGTTGTTTTCCGCTGATGGAATGCTTGCGCGCGCCTTCGGCGGGGAAGAGCCTTGTGCGCGTAAAACGCGCAACGCGTGTCGCGGCGTATTGCGATGCAGCAGCGCATGCGCACCGACATCTGCGAGGCCGCGAGCCGCCCGTCTGTGCGGGTTCGATCCGGCCCATCTTACAGGAGGACGCGCGGCGCGTGTTCCGCTTGCCTTCTGGCGCAGAAGTGCAATCATCGTAGAAGGCATGCGTTCGCGCCGCGTGCCCCTGGGGCGCGCAAGCTGATTGCCCCGGCCAGCGCCAGTTCGAGGAGAACGTCATGGTGCGCATGGAAATGAGGGTGGTCCTCGCCACGCTTTCGGTGTTTATCGCGCTCGGCGGCATCGGTCTGTCGATCCACGGTTCGCTGTACTACCTGGACCGCGAGATATGGGCGGGCGTGGTGGCGATCGCGATCGGCATCGCCGGGTGTGTGACGATGCTCACGCTCTGGCCGCGCGATCTTCCCGACAGGACGCGGCCCCCACATCCCGCCGACGATGCCGCATCGCACAAGCATCACGCTCATCATCTGCCGAGCCAGTTTTAGGCGCGTCCTACGCTGCGCTGCCGCATGCAATTGAGGCCACGCATAACGCGATGTGTTTGCGCTTTGCCATGCCAGCAGAGCGTGCATGGCGGCACCATGCTGGGGTGTGGCGAAAG
>BBSL01000543.1 GCA_001319865.1 Burkholderia sp. E7m39
AGTGTTGAGATCAACTGCGGCGCGCGCGATAACGGTGGGCGCGCGCAGTCGACAGCCCGCGCTGCGATCCATAACGGAGGCGTGAACAGGGGCATGCGCGGCCTCCCCGGCGGTGTCGTCCAAGCAAGGTGTTCCCATGCAGATCATTTTCCCGAAAGAGACCCCCGAGTATTCGGGGCGCGAGCTGACTCTGGCTTTTCCGGCTATGGTCGATGGAGAACGGGTGGAATGCATGATCACCGCCGAGGCGCTCGAAGATCACTTCGGCGCCGCCTCGCCGCGTATCGAAGACATGCTGGGCGCCTTCTCGAATCACCGCGACCGGATCGAAGCGGCAACGCGGCGTCTGCTGTCCGAGACGCGCGCGCAATGCCTCGTGCTGCGTAGCGGCTACGTCCGCTTCTACGAAGCGAACTGGCGCAACTGAGTCAATCCGCAGACGTTCATCGTGCGTGATCGAGGCATGATCGATCGCGTGCGGCGTTGCCGTGTGCGCGATCGCAGCTGCTGCAAACGCACATCGAGCCTCGGGCGCAAATAAATGAAACGCGGCCTCGAGGGCCGCGTTCTTGTTCGATGCATGCTGCGCACTTCGCGCGGCGCATTATTCCGAGCCGAGATAGAAGAAGCGGAACAGGAACACGGCCGCGATGACCCACACGACAAGCTTCACCTGCCGCGCCCGGCCCGTCAGCAGCTTGAGCCCCGCGTACGAAATGAAACCGAATGCGACGCCATTGGCGATCGAATACGTGAACGGCATCAGCAACGCGGTGAGCGCGGCGGGCACGACCTCCGTCGCGTCGTCCCACGGCAGGTCGGCCATTTCGCGCAGCATCAGGCACGACACATAGAGCAGCGCCGGCGCCGTCGCGTAGCCGGGCACGACCCCCGCGAGCGGTGCGAAGAACAACGCCATCAGGAACAGCACGGCGACCGTGATCGCCGTCACGCCGGTACGGCCGCCCGCCTGCACGCCCGATGCGCTTTCGATATACGCCGTCGTCGACGACGTGCCCAGCACCGAGCCCGCGAGAATCGCCGTGCTGTCCGCGAGCAGCGCGCGGTTCAGCCGATGCATCTTGCCGTGCACGAGCAGGCCCGCGCGATTCGCGACGCCCATCAGCGTCCCCGTCGCGTCGAACAGTTCGACGAGGAAGAACACGAGAATCACGTTG
The DNA here is from genome assembly GCA_001319865.1 of Burkholderia sp. E7m39. Taxonomy (GTDB): domain Bacteria; phylum Pseudomonadota; class Gammaproteobacteria; order Burkholderiales; family Burkholderiaceae; genus Paraburkholderia; species Paraburkholderia bengalensis. The sequence continues at coordinate 1,179 of BBSL01000543.1, forward strand.
ACCACGCCTGTCGACAGGGCAGCCTTGACGTCGAGGTGGAACAGCGTCGGCGAGATCGAAGGCGGCGCGGACACGATGCCGCGAAACTCGTTGCCGCCGAAGAAGAAGCTGAGAACCGTCACACCGACGATGCCGATCAGGATCGCGCCGCGCACGCGCAGGAAGTCCAGTGTGACGATCGCGAAGAAGCCGATGATGGCCAGCACGACGTGCGGGTCGTGCAGGTTGCCGAGCGTGACGAGCGTCGCCGGGTTGCCTGTCACGATGCCCGCCGTCTTCAGCGAAATGATGGCGAGAAAGAGGCCGATGCCGCCTGTGATCGCGATACGGATCGAATGCGGAATGCCCGTGACGATCACTTCGCGCACGCGGAACAGCGTGACGATGAGGAACAGGCAGCCGGAGATGAACACGGCGCCGAGCGCGGCCTGCCACGTAAAGCCCATGCCCTTGACGACGGTGTACGCGAAGTATGCGTTCAGGCCCATGCCGGGCGCGCACGCAATCGGATAGTTCGCCCACAGGCCCATGATCAGCGACGCGAGCGCCGCAACGAGGCAGGTCGCGACGAACACGGATTCTTTCGGCATGCCCGCATCGCCGAGAATCGCCGGATTGACGAAGATGATGTAGGCCATTGTGAGGAACGTGGTGATGCCTGCCAGCACTTCCACGCGCAGGGTCGTGCCTGCTTCGTCAAAGCCGAAATACCGTTTTACGGAGTCCATGAGCCGAGTCTCTCGTCGTTTGAAATGTCGTTGGTCACTGCTTGTCGTGTGCCGCTTGCCGCGCCACGGGCGGATTTAATCACGATTGGTGCGGAATTTCCGCATTTGCCGCCACTACATCGCGCGCGCGTTGAGCCGATGCAACACTTGCGCCTGGGTGGAGCACAGGCGCGCCATGCGCGTCGCTTGCTGCGGGATATCGGCGGATATCAGCGGATATCTGCGGGTGAAGGGCCGTGATGATACCTGACGCGGCGCGTCGGGCCGGATCGAGGCGAATCGGGAAAAGGGGAAGACGAGAGAAAGGGAAGCGGCGGGATCACACGACGCGATGCGCGCGGAAAGCACGCATCGCGGATACAAACGTCGGCTTTACTGCTGCACGCCTTGAGCCTGCGCGCGTCGTTGCGCGACGATGCGGCCCGCTGCGATCGCGTTGGACGGATAGTTGATCCAGTCGAGGGGATCGTAGCCCGCCTGACGCCATTCCACGAGATCGGCTTTTACTTCGGCGCGTGTCTTGGGCGTGTTCTGATCGTAGACGCGGGCCGTTTGCGCAAGCGCGGAAGACATGGCTGCTGCGCCAATGAGCGCGCCAAGAACCATACGAGGAATCAGTTTCATGGCAGAGCCCTGAAAGTTAGGATGACCCTTTTATTTTAGGTTCTGTATTCGCAATGATTAAGATTGGCAGGTGAAATGAAGCGTTGCTCACTTTGTATCAATGAGCACAATGGAGGCCTGGTTCATGCAGATGGCCACGCTTCGTTTAGCCCATATGTTGCGAAGACTTGCCCATGCGATCCAGCACGGCCGTGAGCAGATCGACGGGCAGCGGAAACACGATGGTCGAATTCTTGTCGGCGGCGATGGTCGTGAGCGTCTGCAGATAGCGCAGCTGCATCGCCTGCGGTTGTTGCGCGAGCATCTGCGCGGCCTGCAGCAGTTTTTCCGAGGCCTGCAGTTCGCCTTCGGCATGAATGACCTTCGCGCGCCGTTCGCGCTCGGCCTCCGCCTGACGGGCAATCGCACGGATCATCGTCTCGTTGATATCGACGTGCTTGATCTCGACGTTCGATACCTTGATGCCCCACGCGTCCGTTTGCGCATCGAGCACGCGCTGGATGTCGGTATTGAGCTGTTCGCGCTCGGACAGCAGCTCGTCGAGATCATGCTTGCCGAGCACCGCGCGTAATGTGGTCTGCGACAGCTGGCTCGTCGCCTCGAAATACTTCGCCACCTGAATCACGGCGCGCTCCGGATCGACCACGCGAAAGTACACGACAGCGTTCACCTTGACGGACACGTTGTCGCGCGTGATCACGTCCTGCGGCGGCACGTCGAACACGACGGTGCGCAAGTCCATGCGCACCACCTGCTGCACGACGGGAATGATCAGCACGAGTCCGGGACCCTTGACCTTCCAGAAGCGCCCGAGCATGAACACGACGCCGCGCTCGTACTCGCGAAACACGCGCACTGCCGAAGCGATCAGCACGATTGCCAGCAGGATCAGGATGCTGCCGAAGCCGAATGTGAAACCGATCATGTGCGTTCTCCTTGTTTGGTCACTGCGTCATGCGGTTTTGTGCTGCTGTGGCGCATCGGTTGACGCGTCGATCATCGGGACGACGGTCAGCATCAGGCCGCGCCGCCCCGTGACGCGCACCGTATGGCCCGCCGCCAGCGGCGTCGCGCTGCAGACGCGCCAGCGCTCGCCATGCACGCGAGCCCAGCCGACGCGCTCGGGCTCGCCGTGCAACAGGCTGTCGCGCGGGGCGTCCGCCGGGATATTGGCGGCGTCGGCGGTGGCGTCGGCCGGGTCGGCGGGATCGACGGCGCGCAGGCCGTCGTCGAGCACCACGCCGACGCTGCCGATCATCGCCTCGGCGCCCGTCACGACAGGGCGCCGCCGCGAGCGCAGCACCATGCCGGACACGCCGAAGATAAAGAGCGCACTGAACACGACGACGGCGGCGATCATCGGCAGCGGAATGCCGTAGCCGGGCACGTCGGTGTCGATCAGCATGAGCGCGCCGATCGCAAACGCGACGATGCCGCCGAAGCCGAGCGCGCCGAAGGTCGGCAAGAAAGCCTCGGCGATCAGGAACGCGAGACCGAGAAAGATCAGACCGAGCCCGACGTAGTTGACGGGCAGCAACTGCAGCGCGAACAGACCCAGCAGCAAGCTGATCGCGCCCGCCACGCCGGGCAGTACGAAGCCGGGATTCGCGAACTCGAAGAACAGGCCGTACATGCCGATCATCAGCAAGATCAAGGCCACGTTGGGATCGGTGATGACGGCGAGGAAGCGGCTGCGCCAGTCCGCTTCGAGCGTGACGATGGGCGCATGCGCCGTCGCGAGACGTTTGGCGCCGGCCGCCGTGTCGACGGTGCGGCCGTCCACCTGCCTGAGCAGATCGGGCAGATCGCGCGCGATCACATCGACGACTTTCTGGTCGAGCGCGTCGCGCGCGGACAGGCTCACGGCTTCGCGCACCGCGCGTTCGGCCCACTCGACGTTGCGCCCGCGCAGTTGCGCGAGGCCGCGAATGTAGGCTTGCGCGTCGTGCAGCTGCTTGCGCAGCTCCGTCGACTGGCTGTCCATTGCGAGCGGCGCAGACGCGCCGTCATCTTTCGCGGCGGCGCCCGAGGCGGCGGCGTTCGACGCAGGCGCCATGCCGGGCAGCGCGGGCGGCTGGCCGGGATGGGGCGCTTCCTGCCCGCCGATACCCAGCTGCACGGGCGATGCCGCGCCGAGATTGGTGCCCGGCGCCATCGCCGCGATATGGCTCGCGTAGGTGATGTAGGTGCCGGCGCTCGCGGCGCGCGCGCCGCCCGGCGCGATGTAGGTCGCCACGGGCACGGGCGACGCGAGAATCGCCTTGATGATCTGCCGCATCGACGTGTCGAGGCCGCCCGGCGTGTCGAGTTGCAGGACGGCGAGTTGCGCGTGGTCGTCGGCGGCGCGGGCGAGACCGCGCACGATGAAGTCGGCGCTCGCGGGGCTGATCGCGCCAGCGACGGGAATCACGATCACGCTGCCGGGCGCGATGGCGGCGGGCGCGGCAGCGGCGGCAGGCACGAGCGAGATCGCGACGCACAACGCGAGCGCGAGCGACGATGCGAACGACGATGCAAACCAGGAAGCGAACGGCGAAGCGAACCGCGTGGCGCCCGTCATCGCGCGCATGCTCCGCATGCCACGCACGCAATGGGATCCGCGGGCCAACGACGTCCAGGCGCCGGCTGCCGCGAGGGCGCCGCGCGCGATGCATGACGCGAAGCATGCGCGCCGCGTAGGCGCGCTGCCCGAACCCGTTTGCCGGAACGGGAATAGCCGGTACGTTCCCATCGTCGACGGCCGGCGCTCGTCGACGCGAGAGTCTGCGTCAGGCGGCGTCTGGCCTGAATAAGCTGGCCTGTCTTAAGCTTAGCCCGAATCTACCGAGTCCGTGCGACGGGACATACCCGCGCCTGCCGGGTGCGCGTTCACCGCACGGTAATCGGCCGGGCGCATCCCCGTCCACTTGCGAAAGGCGCGATGAAACGCGCTCGGCTCGGCGAATCCCAGCGTCGCGGCGATCTCGGCGATCGGCTGCCCGCCGCGCTGCAGTTGCGCAATCGCGATGTCGCGCCGCAGGTCGTCCTTGATCGACTGGTACGTATAGCCTTCCTGCTTCAGATGCCGGCGCATCGTCGCCTCGGCGACGTTCAGGCGTTGCGCGATCTCGTCGGAGCCGGGCCACGCGGACATCGGCAGCGCGCGCAGCGTCTTGCGCACGCGCGCCGCCAGCGAACCCGGGTTGCGGTACTTGATGATGAAGCTCGCGGGCGCGTCGCGCAGGAACGGCTTGACGGACTTCGTGGTCTGCACCACGGGCAGCTCGACGAAGTCCGGCGCGAGATCGACGTACGACGTGTCATGCCCGAACGACATCTCGTCGCAGAACATCAGCCGGTACTCGTGCGCGGCGGGCGGCTCGTCGCAGCGAAAGCGCGCCTCGATAAGGGGAATGCGCCGCCCGACCAGCCAGCACACCAGCCCGTAGACGAGGATGAACCACGTTGCATAAGCAAACATGGCGGGCTGCTGCGCCCCGTCGCGATGAACGAACGCGAGGCGCACGCGGTCGTCGCGCCGCTCGATCTGCACGGACAGATCGTCGAGCACGAGCCGCATGAAGCCGACGGCGCGCGCGAGCGCCTGGCCGCCGTTGCGCGCCGTCAGCGCCATCTGCGTCATCGCAATGAAGCTGCCGCTTTTCATCGCGTGCGAGTCCTGGCCGAAGAACTCGTCGTCGAGCGCGCGGGCGATGCCCGCCCACAGCGCGCCGTATTGCGCCGGCGTCACACGGCTTTTCGCGCTGGCAAGCATCTGCGGCGCGATGCCCGCCGCCTCGACGATATTGCGCACGTCGGCGCCGCGCGCGCGGGCGAGCGTCAGCGTCTCTTCGACGAGACTCATCGAGATCGTGCCTCTCTCGGCTTTCATCGGATGGCTGTTCCGTGGGGTTCGTGGTGGCTGTGCGGCCGGAGATTGTATGGCGCGCAATCTGGCAAATGCGCTCACGCGAATCGCCATCAACGCCCGGCATGGGCGCCATTTTGCCGCATCCGGGCGGGCGCCGATATCCGAATATGGCAAATGCGCTCACGCAGATTGATCGGACGCGGCATCGAATCCGGCTTTCGCCCCGCCTACACTTGGCTGCAACGACGAACGCACTGCATGGCAATACAGCAGGCGCATACAGAACAGGGCAGTACGGAGACACAGGCGGCATACATGGACGACTTCTATACCGACGAACAACGGATGATCCGCGACGCGGCGCGCGACTTCGCGGTCGAATGCCTGGCGCCGAACGCGGCGCAATGGGACCGCGAAGGCCGCTTGCCTGACGAAGTCGTCAGACAGATGGGCGACCTCGGCTTTCTCGGCATGATCGTGCCGCCCGAGTGGGGCGGCTCCTATTCCGACTACGTCGCGTATGCGCTCGCGCTCGAAGAAATCGCCGCCGGCTGCGCGGCGTGCGCGACCATGATGAGCGTGCACAACTCCGTCGGCTGCGGGCCCATCCTGAACTTCGGCACCGACGCGCAGAAAGACCGCTATCTCGCCGACCTGGCGACGGGCAAGCGCATCGGCGCGTTCTGCCTGACGGAGCCGCACGCGGGCAGCGAGGCGAACAACATTCGCACGCGCGCCGTGCTGCGCGGCGGCGAGGCGTCGGGCGAATGGGTGCTCAACGGCAGCAAGCAGTTCGTGACGAACGGTGCGCGCGCGAGCCTCGCCATCGTGTTCGCCGTCACCGATCCCGATGCGGGCAAGCGCGGCATCTCCGCGTTCATCGTGCCGACGCATACGCCGGGCTTCAATGTCGGCCGTCCGGAGAACAAGCTGGGCATTCGCGCGTCCGACACCTGTCCGATCTCGCTCGACGACTGCGCCGTGCCCGAAGCGAACCTGCTTGGCGCGCGCGGCGAGGGCCTGCGCATCGCGCTGTCGAATCTGGAAGGCGGGCGCATCGGCATCGCGGCACAGGCGGTCGGCATTGCGCGCGCGGCGTTCGATGCCGCCCGCAGCTATGCGAACGAGCGCATCCAGTTCGGCAAGGCGCTGAAGGAGCATCAGGCCATCGCCAACATGCTCGCCGACATGGCGACGCGCCTGAACGCCGCGCGCCTGCTCGTGCATCACGCGGCGCGGCTGCGCAGCGCGGGGCGGCCGTGCCTGTCGGAGGCGTCGCAGGCCAAGCTGTATGCGTCCGAGGTGGCCGAACAGGTCTGCTCGAAGGCGATCCAGATTCACGGCGGCTACGGCTATCTGGAGGATTACGCCGTCGAGCGGCACTACCGCGATGCGCGCATCACGCAGATTTACGAAGGCACGAGCGAAGTACAAAGAATGGTTATCGCGCGGCACGTTTGAGCGCAGAATAACCGGCCAACAGAGCGCGAGCAGCGCCATACGACACAGGAGACGACGATGACGGCAGCCCAAGGCTTTTTCGATGCGCGCGACCTGTTGTTGCGCCACCGCACCGACTACGAGCGCGCCTATGGCGAGTTCAGATGGCCGCCACTCGGCGCGTTCAACTGGGCGCTCGATTACTTCGATGTCGTCGCGAAGAACAATGACCAGCCCGCGCTATGGATCGTCGACGATCCCGCTTCCGAAGGGCTGAAGCTGTCGTACGCGCAGATGTCCGAGCGCTCGTCGCGCATGGCGAATTTTCTGCGCGGGCTAGGCGTGGGACGCGGCGACAAGCTGCTGCTGATGCTGCCGAACCGCGTCGAACTGTGGGACGTGATGCTCGCCGCGATGAAGCTCGGCGCGATCGTGCTGCCCGCCACCACGCAGCTGTCGCCCGACGACGTGCGCGATCGCGTGCAGATCGGCGGCGCGAACTTCGTGATCGTCGATAGCGCGGAGACGGGCAAGTTCGACGCGCTGGACGTGCCGCTCAAACGCATCTGCGTCGGCGCGCCGCGCGACGGCTGGACGGATATCGCCGCCGCGTATGACGCGCCTGCCGCGTTCACACCCGATGCCCCGACGCATGCCAGCGATCCCATGCTGCTCTACTTCACGTCGGGCACCACGTCGAAGCCGAAACTCGTCGAGCACACGCATCAGAGCTATCCCGTCGGCCATCTGTCGACGATGTACTGGATCGGCCTGCAACCAGGCGACATCCACTGGAACATCAGCTCGCCGGGCTGGGCCAAGCACGCATGGAGCTGCTTCTTCGCGCCGTGGAATGCGCAGGCGTGCGTGTTCGTCTACAACTTCGCGCGCTTCGTGCCGAAGGACACGCTCGACGTGCTGGTGCGCTGCAACGTCACCACGCTGTGCGCGCCGCCCACGGTCTGGCGCATGCTCGTGCAGGAACCGCTCGCGTCATATCCCGTGAAGCTGCGCGAGATCGTCGGCGCGGGCGAGCCGTTGAATCCGGAGATCATCGAGCGCGTGCGGCACGCCTGGAACATCACGATCCGCGACGGCTACGGGCAAACGGAAACGACCTGCCAGATCGGCAATCCGCCGGGGCAGCCCGTCGTGCCCGGCTCGATGGGGCGTCCGTTGCCCGGCTATCGCGTCGAACTCGTCGATGCCGACGACCATCCCGTGACGGAAGGCGAGATCGCGCTGCCGCTCGCCGAACGTCCCCTCGGTTTGATGACGGGCTACGCGAACAACGCGAAGGCCACCGAACACGCGATGCGCAACGGCTACTACCACACGTCCGATGTCGCGCTGCGCCGCGACGACGGGTATCTCGTCTACGTGGGCCGTTCGGACGACGTGTTCAAGTCGTCGGATTACCGGCTCAGTCCGTTTGAACTGGAAAGCGTGCTGATCGAGCACGAAGCGATCGCCGAAGCGGCCGTGGTGCCGAGCAACGATCCGCTGCGTCTTTCCGTGCCGAAGGCGTTCGTCACCGTGCGACATGGTTTCGAAGCCGGGCCGGAACTCGCGCGCGACGTGTTCCGCTTTTCGCGCGAAAAGCTCGCGCCGTACAAGCGCATTCGCCGCCTGCAATTCAGCGAGCTGCCGAAGACGATCTCCGGCAAGATTCGCCGCGTCGAATTACGGCGGCGCGAAATGGAGCGCACGGATCAACCCGCGCGCTTGCCGGACGAGTATTGGGAAGAGGACTTTCCCGAACTTCGCAACGGCAACGGCAACTGAACAGCCACTCATTGGCCACATACGGCGGCTAACGATAGTCAACAGGAGATATTCAGCATGAGCGCAATTGCAACGTCCGTCGCGGGTCAGAAGGTCGAGACCGTCAAGCTGCTGATCAACGGCGAGTTCGTCGAATCGGCAGCGACCGAGTGGCGCGACATCGTGAACCCGGCCACGCAAGACGTGCTCGCACGCGTGCCGTTCGCGACGAAACAGGAAGTGGACGCCGCGATCCGTGCCGCGCACGCCGCGTTCGCGACATGGAAGAACACGCCGATCGGCGCGCGCATGCGCATCATGCTGAAGTACCAGGCGCTGATCCGCGAGCACATGCCGCGCATCGCGAGGACGCTGACGGCCGAGCAGGGCAAGACGCTGCCCGATGCCGAAGGCGACATTTTCCGCGGCCTCGAAGTGGTCGAGCATGCGTGTTCGATCGGCACGCTGCAACAGGGCGAGTTCGCGGAGAACGTTGCGGGCAGCGTCGACACGTACACACTGCGCCAGCCGATTGGCGTGTGCGTGGGTATCACGCCGTTCAACTTTCCCGCGATGATTCCGTTGTGGATGTTTCCGATGGCGATCGTGTGCGGCAACACGTTCGTGCTGAAGCCTTCGGAACAGGACCCGCTGTCGACGATGCAACTGGTCGAGCTCGCCCTCGAAGCAGGCGTGCCGAAGGGCGTGCTGAACGTCGTGCACGGCGGCAAGGAAGTCGTCGATGCGCTGTGTACGCATGAACTCGTGAAGGCGATTTCGTTCGTCGGCTCGACGGCGGTGGGCACGCATGTGTACAACCTGGGCAGCCAGCACGGCAAGCGCGTGCAATCGATGATGGGCGCGAAGAACCACGCCGTCGTGCTGCCCGACGCGAACCGCGAGCAGACGCTGAATGCACTGGCTGGCGCGGGCTTTGGCGCGGCGGGGCAGCGTTGCATGGCGACGTCGGTGGTGGTGCTGGTGGGGGCGTCGAAGGACTGGCTGCCGGCACTCGTCGAGAAGGCGAAGACGCTGAAGGTGAATGCGGGCCACGAGCCGAACACGGACGTCGGGCCTGTCGTCTCGCGTGCCGCGAAGGCGCGCATTACCGGTTTGATCGAAACGGGCGTGAAGGAAGGCGCGAAGCTGGTGCTCGACGGCCGCAACGTGAAGGTGGCGGGCTATGAGGACGGCAACTTCGTCGGCCCGACGATTTTCAGCGACGTCACCCCCGAGATGGACGTCTACAAGACGGAGATTTTCGGGCCGGTGTTGTGCGTGATGACGGTGCCGACGCTAGACGATGCGATTGCGCTCGTGAATGCCAATCCGATGGGCAATGGCGTGGGACTCTTCACGCAGAGCGGAGCGGCCGCGCGCAAGTTCCAGAGCGAGATCGACATTGGACAGGTGGGGATCAACATCCCGATTCCCGTGCCTGTGCCGTTCTTTTCATTTACGGGTTCGCGGGGGTCGAAGCTCGGGGATCTCGGGCCGTACGGCAAGCAGGTCGTGCAGTTCTATACGCAGACAAAGACGGTGACAGCGCGGTGGTTTGACGATGAAGCCGTTAGTGATGGTGTGAACACCACGATTAGCTTGAAGTAGGGTGTTTGGGTTGTGTGCGACGCTGGGGGGGCCTGCGCGGCGCGGGCGTTGCCATTGTGTGTTGCCCTTTGCGCGGGCATCCGCGTTAGCGCCTGCGCGGTGCGGGCGTTGCCGGTGTGTGTTGCCCTCTGCGTGGGCATCCGCGATGGCGCCTTCGCGGCGCGGGCGTTGCCGGTGTGTGTTGCCCTTTGCGTGGGCATCCGCGATGGCGCCTACGCGGCGCGGGCGTTGCCCCTGTGCGGGGCGGCACCTACTTTCTTTGCCGCCGCAAAGAAAGTAGGCAAAGAAAGCGGGCTCACACCGCCAATCCTTGTCACTTACCCACGGGCTCGCAACGTCCCCGTCCTTCTTTCGTTCGCGCTTTTGCAATCGCGAGCTGCCAACGCAGCTGCAGGCGCCTCACCCATTCGCGCGTCCGCATAGCGGCACACACTGAGAAAATCACATGCCCCGTGCGGCAAACTCTGTGTAGCCCTTCGCGCCACACATGACACCATCGCTTCGCGATGAGTTCGAGCGCTACCGTGTACGGCAAGCCGACCTGCACATCGTTTGACGCGAAGGGGCGGTGAAACGCCGGTGCGTCTGATTGTTGCGCGGGAGCATGAAGCGGGTGAGACATACGGCGAGCACGTTGGCGACTGACGCCAGCTGGCGCGTTGCCGTGTGAAGTATGGGGACGTGGAGAGCCCGTGGGTATGCGTCAAGAATTGGCGGTGTGAGCGCGCTTTCTTTGCCTACTTTCTTTGCGGCGGCAAAGAAAGTAGGTGCCGCCCCGCACAGGGGCAAGGCCCGCGCCGCGTAGGCACTATCGCGGATGCCAGCGAAACGGCAAGCCGGCCCGCCTCGCGGATGCGTGCGCAAAGGCCAACACACATCGGCAACGCCCGCGCCGGGTAGGCGCCGTCGCGGATGCCCACGCAAAGGACAACACACACCGGCAACGCCCGGGCCGCGTAGGTGCATAGCGGATGCCAGCGAAACGGCAAGCCGACCCACCTCGCGGATGCCCGCGCAAAGGGCAACACACAA
>BBSL01000544.1 GCA_001319865.1 Burkholderia sp. E7m39
GCGGCGCGGCCGCTGTGCGAAGCGCTCGGCTTCGAGGCCTGCGGCGCGCTCGATCAGATGCAGGGCGCGGCGTTCCGGCCGCCGCTCGTCGCGCTGCCCGCGAACGAACGGCTACGTCCGCTCGGCGCGCGCGATACGGCGCAACTGGTCGCGCTCGCGTCGCGCGCGAGCGGTCTGGATCGCAGTCTCGTGTTGCCGCCGCTGCTCGATCTGGCCGATGGCATCGCGCTTGATCGCGACGGCGAACTGCTCGGCTTCTCGCTGTTTCGCCGCTTCGGACGCGGGTTCATCATCGGCCCGGTGGTCGCTGGAGACGCGCCGGACGGCGTGCATGCGAAGGCGCTGATCAGCCACTGGCTCGCGCTGAACGAAGGCGCGCTGATCCGTATCGATGTGCCGCATGGACACGGTTTGCGTGCGTGGCTAAGCGGCCTCGGTATTGTCCGTACCGAGACGGTGGTGAAGATGCGGCGGCCTGCCGGTGCGAAACGTCACGTGGATACGGATCGCGCCGAAGGCTCGCTGCATCAATTTGCCGTGACCATGCAGTCGCTTGCGTGACTGGGGCCGCCGCGCGTAGCGCGGTTTTGCGCCCGGCATTGCACCTGTTGTTGCGCATGTCGTCGCGTTCGTCGTCGCGTTCGTCGTCACGCCTGGCCGTGCGTTTGCCGTCATGTCTTTTCGACATCGCGCATGCACTCGGGCCGCTCGCCTAACACACCACCCAGCCTCATCGACAAGGCGCCATCTCACGCCCCGCTATTAAGCATGTGCAGCACAAAATGCTGTCTGCGGGGTGCAAAACGCTGCACGCACGCTCTTTGGGCGTTTCTTTGGCGGAACGGCACGCATGCGGCTGTCGCTACTATCAGGGGGTGAGTCTTACCGTTCGTCACGTGCCGGGAACCTACCATCATGTCAAAAACATCGCTTATCGACGCCGACCGCAAGCATCTGATCCACCCCGTCATCAACTACCGTGCACATGAAGCGCGCGGCGCCACCGTGCTCGAATCCGGCCAGGGCGCCTATCTTCGCGACATCAACGGCAACGAGCTGCTCGACGCATTTTCGGGCCTCTGGTGCGTGAATGTAGGCTACGGCCAGCAGAGCATCGTCGAAGCGGCGACGCGTCAGATGACGAAGCTGCCGTACGCCACCACCTATTTCCACTTTTCGTCAGAGCCCGCGATCGAGCTGGCCGACAAGCTGGTAGCGCTCGCGCCCGCTTCGCTGCAGCACGTGTACTTCACGCTCGGCGGCTCCGACGCGGTCGACTCCGCGATCCGCTTCATCACGCATTACTTCAACGCGACCGGACGTCCGTCGAAGAAGCAGATGATCGCGCTGGAGCGCGGCTATCACGGATCGTCGTCGGTCGGCGCTGGGCTCACCGCACTGCCTGCGTTTCACCGCAACTTCGATCTGCCGCTGCCGCACCAGCACCATCTGCCGTCGCCGTATGCGTACCGTCACACGCAACGCGGCGAGGCGCAGGCACTGATCGCCGCATCGGTCGCCGCTCTCCAAGCGAAGGTCGCGGCACTCGGCGCGGAGAACGTCGCCGCGTTCTTCTGCGAGCCGATCCAGGGATCGGGCGGCGTGATCGTGCCGCCGGTCGGCTGGCTGAAAGCGATGCGCGATGCGTGCCGGCGTCTGGACATCCTGTTCGTCGCCGATGAAGTCATCACGGGCTTTGGCCGCACGGGTCCCCTCTTCGCGTGCGAAGCGGAACAGGTCGAGCCGGATCTGATGACGGTCGCCAAAGGGCTGACTTCCGGCTACGCGCCGATGGGCGCCGTGCTGATGTCGGACGAAATCTACCAGGGCATTGCCGGCGACGCACGCGATACCGCGATCGTCGGTCATGGCCAGACCTATTCCGCGCACCCCGTCAGCGCAGCGATCGGCCTCGAAGTGCTGCGTCTTTACCATGAAGGCGGTCTGCTCGCGAACGGTCAGGCGCAGGCGCCGCGCTTTGCAGCCGGTCTCGATGCGCTGCTAGATCATCCGCTCGTGGGCGACTCGCGTCATCGCGGCCTGCTCGGCGCGCTCGAACTGGTCGCCGACAAGAATTCGCGCGCCCGCTTCGACCCGGCGCTGAAGCTGCCGGACCGGATCGCGGCCGCCGCGTACCGCAACCGCATCGTGTTCCGCGCATTCGGCGACAGCATTCTCGGCTTCGCGCCCGCGCTGTGTTTTGGCGAAGCTGAATTCGAGCAGATGTTCGGCCGCCTGAAGCGCACGCTCGACGAAGTGCTTGACGAAGCGGAGGTACGCGCCGCGTTGCGCACAGCGAGCCGCGCGGCTGCCTGAGCCGCCTGAGCGCGTGATAACATCGGCCTGCGCGGCGCTTCACCGGGCCTCACCCGGGCAAAGCGCGACGAAGCGACAAGCAGAACCTTCGACGGGCAGACCGATACATGACGACGAGCGGCGACACCAAGCTGGACCGGATCGACCTGCGTATTCTCTCGCAACTCCAGAAGAAAGGCCGTATCACCAACGTCGAGCTCGCGGACGCCGTGGGGCTCTCGCCGAGCCCCTGTCTGATCCGTGTGAAGCGCCTCGAAAAGGCCGGCTACATTGTCGGCTACGGTGCCCATATCCAGCTTCAGAAACTCGGTGACGTGCAGATCGTGTTCACCGAGGTCACCCTCGCCGACCATCGCCGCGAAGACTTCGCCAAGTTCGAGGCGGCGATCCGTCCGGTGGATGAGATCGTCGAATGCCATCTCGCGAGCGGCGGCTACGACTACCTGCTGAAGTTCGTCACGCGCAGCGTCAACCACTATCAGAGCGTGATCGAAGAATTGCTGGAACGCGATATCGGCATAGAAAAGTATTTCAGCTACGTCATCATCAAGACGCCGTTCGTGAAATCGGAGTACCCGCTTGAGACGCTGTTCTCGCAACACCATCAGTGAAGGCGGATGCATGAAAGATGAAAGGCCACCGGCGTTGATACCGGTGGCCTTTCAGTTTGTGTCGAGTTCTGGTGGCGGGCTCCGCTGTGGCGAGCCGCTAGCAATCAGCCGTCGGCGCTTAGCCACTCCCCCGGAGTTCTGCCGAGCACGCGTTTGAAATGCCGGCACAGATGGCTCTGATCGAAGAAACCGACTTCAGTCGCGACGATCGACGGCGGCAGGCCGCGCCGCAGCAAGCGCTGCGCATGCCGAACCCGCACCAGCCGTACATACTGCTGCGGCGAGACGCCGATCTCGGCGCTGAAGCGCACCGCAAATCTCGAAATGCTTAGGCCGGCGATGGCTGCGAGCTCGGACAGGCTGATCGGATCGGCGAAACAGGCGTCGATGAAATCGAGCGCACGCTGCACCGCGCGGCTCGGACGGTCCGGCGCGCGCGCCGGATGACGGCTCTCGCTCGCTGATTTCGGCGAGGACGACGCGGACAGTGACGACAACGACACCGAAGATGCAGACGACATCGGGCTCAGGCTCAGCATCGGCGCTCCGTTCAAGCGACTCGTGATGTCGGCGGCACGGGCACCGCATCCCGGCCGGCCGCAAAACGGCGAATATCGAACGGCTCTATCGGCGTGCTGGTCGCACCCGTGTCGATCAGTTCGGCCATCGTATCGCCGACGCCCGGCCCCAACTGAAAGCCGTGGCCGCAGAAACCGAACGCATAGAAAAGGCCGCTCGTCGTGCCGCTCGTGCCCATGATCGGCTTGTCGTCTGGCATATAGCCTTCGACGCCGCTCCACACGCGGATGATGCTCAGATTGCGCAACATCGGCGCGACTCGCTGCGCCTGCCTGAATTGCAGCAGCGTGCTTTGCGGCAGCACCTTCGCGCGACGTTCGTCGAGAAACGCGGGCGCCCGCGCACAGCCGCCGATCACGATATTGCCGCGCGCGACCTGGCGGAAGTACACCACCTCTTCGATCTGCGGCGACGACACGCCGACCACTGGCTGGATTGCATACGGCACAGGCTCGGTCACGGCCATCTGCGGACCGTTGACGGCAATCGGCACGGCTTCGCCGAACTGTTCCGACAGCAGATTGCCCCACGCGCCCGCGGTAATCAGCAACACGGGGGCGTGGAACGTGCGGCCGTCGGCGCTGGTCGCACGAAACTCGGCGCCCTCCTTTTCGACGGTCACGACATCGCAGTTTTCGACGATCTGCGCGCCGGCCCGCACAGCAGCGCGCGCAAACGCGGGCGCCGCGAGCCGTGGATTCGCGTGCCCGTCCATCCGCGAATACGAACCAGCCAGCACCTCGCGGCCGAGAAACGGAAATCGCGACCGCAGCGCGTCGCCGCGAAGCAGATCGAGTTTGAGGCCGTAGTGCGAAGCCTCTTTCGCATAGGTCTCGAACTGGTCGGCCTGCTCGTCGCGATAACAAACGCGCACGTGGCCGGACATCAGGAACTCGGCGTCGTGCTGGATCAGCTCCGGCAAACGGCCCCAGATTTCGCGTGAGCGGTTCGCAAGCGGCAGTTGCGGCAGAAAACGCCCCTGACGGCGCACGTTACCGAAGTTGGTGCCGCTCGCCTGCTGTCCGACCAGTTGCCTTTCGAGCAGGATCACCGAGCGGCCCCGCCGCCTCAGAAAGAATGCCGCGGATGCGCCCATGAAGCCGCCGCCCACGATCAGAACATCGGCCTGTATGCGGTTCGCGCTCACTCCGTATCCTCCACAGTCGCAATGGCCAGCGGTTTGACGGGCGCCTGCCCGCGCAGCCTGCCGACCTGTTCGAGTGGCACGCTTGCCGCCGCCGCGATCACCTCGGCGCCCGCGTGACCGCAGTAACGCCCCTGGCAGCGCCCCATGCCGACCCGGCTGAATGCTTTCGCACGATTCGCTTCCCGCGCGCCTTCTTCGCGCACCACGCGGCGCAGCTCGCCCGCAGTGACGCCTTCGCAGCGGCAGACGATCGTATCGTCGGACAGCCCAGCCGCCTGCGCGGCAGGCCACGGGAACGCTTCGGCGAGACCGAGCCGGAAGCGATCCATCTTCTGCTGTTCGCGGCGCAGTGCGCCCAGCGTCACGGCTGGCACGGCATGTCCGAGATCGCTCAACGCCGCGTACGCCGCGAGCCGTCCGGCGATCTCGGCGCCGTCCGCGCCGAGCACGCGTGCGCCGTCGCCCGCGAGATAGACGCCCTTCTCGCTGCTGCGGCCGAGTTCGTCGATCTGAGGGACCCATTGCCGCGTGAGCGCATCGA
Organism: Burkholderia sp. E7m39; assembly: GCA_001319865.1. Taxonomy (GTDB): domain Bacteria; phylum Pseudomonadota; class Gammaproteobacteria; order Burkholderiales; family Burkholderiaceae; genus Paraburkholderia; species Paraburkholderia bengalensis. The sequence continues at coordinate 5,195 of BBSL01000544.1, forward strand.
AACGGAACGCACAACGCGCAAGATCGGCGAGCTGGGTTTCGGGCCGCAGGTGATAGCCGAGGCCAACCGCATCGCACGCGATGTGCACGACTTCGCCGCGCGCATTGCGATAACGGACGCCGTGCACGCCGTCGTCTGGATTGCCCACAATTTCGATTGGCTCAATGCCGTTTTCGATCCGCACACCCGCGCGCTTCAATCCGGCCACGAGCGCACGGCCTTTGCGCAGAACATCGACCCGCGCAAGGAGCTTGGGCAGCGCGCGCAATCGCGCACCCGTCTTCGACGTGTCGAGCACTGCGGCGACCTTCGCACCCGCCTGCACGTACTGGTTCGCGACGAGATAAAGCAACGGCCCGGTGCCCATGAACACCACCTGGCGGCCAATCGCGCAAGCCTGCGACTTCAGCGCGATCTGCGCAGCGCCCAGGCTGTAGGTGCCCGCGAACTGCCAGCCCTTGACGGGCATCAGCCGGTCGGTCGCGCCGGGGCACAAGATCAACGCGTCGTAGGCCAGTGCGCTCGCGTGTCCCTGGTGGACGATGTGCAGCTTGCCTTGCGCGACGTTCCACGCGAGCGTCTGCGGGCGGTAATCGATCTGCGCGCGCAGGCGCTCGAAGCTCTGGTGCAGATTCTCCGCGCGTGCGGCTTCGGTGCCGTACAGCTTCGCGTAAGGCCGCGTGAAACCCTCGGGCTGGCGCCGGTAGATCTGGCCGCCGTCGCGCCGCCCCTCGTCGACGACGATCGGGCGAATCCCGGCGGCCAGCAGGGTTTCCGCGCAGCGCACACCCGCAGGGCCCGCGCCGACGATTACGATGCGAGGTTCGCCCATTGCGCCTCCGGTTGCGTCGTCACGACGCGCATGCCCGCTTCGACCACGGTGGTGCAGGCGCGCAAGCGCTCGCCGTGCGCGGTCCAGACCCAGCAATCCTGACACGCGCCCATCAGGCAGAATCCGGCGCGTTTTTCCTCGCCGAATTCGGATTGGCGCACATATCGCACCGAGCACAGCATCGCGGTGAGCAGCGTGTCGCCGGCGAGCGCGGCGACACGCTCGCCGTTGATCGTCAATTCGACGGTGGCGCGCGCCGTTTCGCCAATACGTACGAAGCGGCCGCTCATATCGCCGCTCCCGCGACGCCGCCGGGCGCCAAACTGTCATGCGCGCCGCCGGAGGACTCGCCGCCGGAGGACTCGCTGCGATCATGCGCGCCATGCCCGCCGCTGCGATCGGTCAGCACATGGCGCAGGAATTCGCGGGTGCGCGCCTCGCGCGGCGAGCCCAACACCTGCTGCGCGGTGCCCTCTTCGATGATGAGACCCGCATGCAGAAAGCAGACCCTGTCCGCCACTTCACGCGCAAAGCCCATTTCGTGCGTGACGACCAGCATCGTCATGCCCTCGCGTGCGAGCGTGCGCATCACGCCGAGCACTTCGCCGACCAGCTCCGGGTCGAGCGCAGAAGTCGGCTCGTCGAACAGGATCGCCTTCGGCTTCATCGCGAGCGAGCGCGCAATCGCCACCCGCTGCTGCTGGCCGCCCGACAACTGATGCGGATACGCATGCAGCTTGTGGCCGAGCCCTACCTTGACGAGCAGCTCCGACGCCTCGCGCTGCGCGTCGGCGCGCGACATGCGTTTGACGTGCACCGGTCCTTCCATCACGTTCTCGAGTGCGGTCCGGTGCGGAAACAGATTGAAGCGCTGAAACACCATGCCGACCTGGGTGCGCAACTGGTTGATGTTGCGCGCGCGCTGTTCGACACGCTGGCCGAGAAGACGGATTTCGCCTTCGTCGTATGATTCGAGCGCATTAATGCAGCGCAGCAGCGTCGACTTGCCCGAGCCTGACGCACCGATCAGGCAGACCACCTCGCCCTGACGGACGTTCAGCGAAATGCCCTTCAGAACCGGCACGGCGCCATAACTCTTGTGCACATTCGTGATTTCGATCATCGCATCCTCACTTCGAACTTTTCCGGCCTCACCTTATTTACTTACCTGGCCTTATGCCGACCGAAACGTCGTTCGAGCGTGCGTGTCATGCTCATCAGCGGCAGACTCATCGCCAGATAGCCCACCGCGACGAGCGTATAAACCGTCAGATTCTGGAACGTCGACGCTGCGATCAACTGTCCTTCGCGCGTCATTTCGGCGACCGTGATGGTCGAGGCGAGCGACGAGTCTTTCAGCATCATCACGAGCGTATTGCTGTACGGCGGCAGCGCGACCTTGATGGCCTGCGGCAGGATCACGCGCACCATGGTTTTGACGCGGCCCATGCCGATGGACTGCGCGGCTTCGTACTGGCCCGGATCGACCGCCTCGATCCCGGCGCGGAAGATTTCCGCGACATACGTCGAGTAGCCGAAGCCGAGGCCGATAATGCTCGCCTGCAACGCCGACACCTGGATATGGATCTCGGGCAGCACGAAGTAGATGTAGAACAGCAGCACGATCATCGGCAGACCGCGCACGACGTTGATCATCGTGCTCACGCCGCGGACGACGAGCGGATAGCGCGACATCTTCAGCAACGCCCAGGTCAGCCCGAGCACGGTGCTCAGCAGCAGGTAACCCAGCGTGATGACAATGCTCATCACCGCGCCTTGAATCAGAATCGGTACAAAATCGACTATATCGTGCCAGTGCATGGGTGCCTTCCGTTGCTCTTTGCATTCGTTCAGTCCGCCGCACCGCTCGCTGGCGGACCTCGCCGGGCGCGCCCCGCTTCGAAGCGGGAGCGCCTCTTGCGCCCCTTCTCACAGCACGCAGATCAACCCGCGAGATGCCACTTCTTCAGGATCGCGTCGAGCGAGCCGTCGGCTTTCATCTTCGTCAGCGCGTCGTTGATCTTCGCGAGCAGCGCGCTGTTGCCCTTTTTCACCGCGATCGCGATGTCGAACTTTTTCATCGGCACATAGGCGTCGTCCACGCGCGTTCCCGCCATCGCACCCGCGGCCTCTTGCGCCTTCAGGATCGGATAGTCGTTGAAGCCCGCGACGATGCGGCCGAGCGCGACGTCGCGCGTCATGTCGGCGGGGCTGTCATACATCTTCACTTCGGTGAAGATGCCGAGCTTCTTCAACTGGTCTCCGTAATCGGTGCCGGTCGGCGCGCCGACGGTCATGCCTTTCAGATCCTGGACCGAGTGATAGACGGCCTTGTTGGTGTCCTTGACGATGATGCCTTCGCCGAACGCCGTGACCGGCTGCGAGAAGTCGACCACTTCGGCGCGCTTGGGCGTCGGCGTCATGCCCGCGACGATGATGTCGATCTTGCCCGACACCACCGACTGGATCAGCGCCGAGAACGGTACTGCGTCGTACGACACGTTAAAGCCCTCGCGCTTGCCGATCTCTTTCACGACGTCGGGCATCAGGCCTTCGATCTGCTGCGTCTTCACGTTCATAAACGTGGTCGGCGCGCTCGACGGCGGCGAGCCGGCGGTGAGCGCGGCGGTTTCGGCGGCGTGCGCGGCGCCGAACATCATCGACATCGCGAGACCCGCGGCCGCAGCAAAGCGTTGCACAGTGTTGAAGCGAACGGCGGAAGCGGGCTGGAACATGAAACGCAACATGGGGTTACCTCTGGGAATAGTGATTTCTAATCTGCGCGTTGCCTGGCCGATGGCCGGCCGGGCTCGTCGAATCCATTTAATGCAGCACATCCTGCAACCGGTAATACGCGCCGACCAGCGGCAGAAACCACGCGCGTCCAAAATGCCCTGGAATCGCGGGCCATTCGAGCGTTCGCCACGGATTGCGCGAGGCGGCGCCGAACATCACGTCGGCCATCAGACGGCCCATGTGCACCGACATCTGCACACCATGGCCGCTGTAGCCCATTGAATAGAACAGTCCTTCGTGCTGGCCCGCGCGCGGCAGACGGTCGACCGTCATGTCGACGAGACCGCCCCAGCAATAGTCGATGCGCACATCGGACAGTTGCGGGAAATAGCGCGCGAGAGCCTCACGCAGAATCTGGCCGCTCTTTTCGTCCGAACGCGGATTCGACATCGCGAAGCGCGCGCGGCCGCCGAACAGCAGACGCTCGTCGGGCGTCGCACGAAAATAGTTGCCGATATTGAGCGTCGTCACATACGAGCGGCGCGTGGGCAGCAGCGCATCGAGACGCGCCTTGCCGAGCGGCTCGGTCGCGACGATGAAGCTGCCGACCGGCGCGATGCGGCGGCGGAACCATTGCAGCGGTCCGACTTGCGACGCGCCCGTCGCAATCAGCACGCGCTCCGCGCGCAGCGTGCCGAGCGGACAGGTCACCTCGAACGCATTGCCGCCGAGCGGCTTCAGACTCGTGACGGGCGTGTTCTCGTAGATCTGCGCGCCGCGCCGTGCCGCCGCTTGGCCGAGACCGACGCCGAACTTGCCCATGTGCATCTGCATGCCGTTGCGCTGCACGAGTCCGCCGAAGAACCCGTCCGACGCGATTTCTTCGCGAATCCGGTCGGGCGGCACGAGTTCGACATCGGGATCGACTTCGCGCTTCAACACTTCGTACGACTTCGCGAGCGATGCGAAATGCTGCGGCTTCGCGGCGAGCTTGATCTTGCCGGAGTGACGCAGATCGCAGTCGATGTGCTCTTCGGCGATGATCGCCTTCACGGTGTCGACTGCACCTGCATAAGCGCGATAGAACTCCGACGCGCGCTCGCTGCCGATCCGCGCCGACAACGCGGCGTAGTCCTGCGCGACGCCCGTGTTGCAATGTCCGCCGTTACGCCCGGACGCTTGCCCGGCGAGCCGCCCCGCCTCGAACACGACCACCGACATGCCACGCTTTGCCAGCTCCAGCGCCGCCGACAGCCCGGTGAAGCCCCCACCGACCACGGCCACGTCCACCCGCTGCGGAGGCGGGACTTGAGCGGCCTTCGTAAAGGGTGGCGCGGTATCGAGCCAGTAGGATTCGAGCTTCATCGCGATGCATTCCTGTCTGTGAGTTGCGCTGCGCCAAGCGGGCCTCGTAAGTGGATCAAAGACCGAGCAACGATGCCAGTTGCGGAATGCCCGATACTTCGTTGACGCCGTAGTACGGGTTCAGCGGCTCGTGGCGGCGGTTGACGAACGCCTTATGCTTGATGCCCATGTCGTACGCGGTCATCAGGTCGTAGCGGAAGCTCGACGACACGTGCAGGACGTCTTCGGGATTGCAGTTGAGTTGCGAGAACATGTACTCGAACGCTTTCTGCAGCGGCTTGTACGCCTGCGCCTGCTGCGCCGTATAGACCTTGTGGAACGGCGCGCCGAGCTTGTCGACGTTGCTGTGGATCTGGTCGTCCGACGCATTCGACAGGATCACGAGCTTGTATTTCGACGCGAGGCGCGACAGCCCTTCCGGCACGTCCGCATGCGGACCCCAACTCGGCACGGCATCATAGATCTTCAGCGCGGTCGCTTCGTCGAACGGAACGCCGGTGCGCTCGCAGGTGCGGCGCACCGAATTGACGACCACGTCGCGATACGGCTTCCATGCGCCGAGTACTTCGTCGAGGCGGTAGCCGCGAAAGAACTCGACAAACTCGTCCATCTTCGCCTTGTCCAGCTTGTCGCCGTATAGCTCGCGCGCGCTCTGGCCCATCTGGAAGTTGGTCAGCGTGCCATAGCAGTCGAAAGTGATGTACTTCGGCTCGAAATCGATCATGGTCAACATCCTGTCGTCGTGACGAACCTGTTCGCAGGTCCGGGGTTCAGTTTCGGGTTGAATCGGTACGGGTGCTGCTTGCGTCAGTCCGCTGCAAGTCCGTGCTTCACAGTGTTTCGAAATCGATCAGTACGCTCTTGTGGCGCATGCTCGAAATCATCGCCTCGCGGCCGAGATCCTTGCCGATACCGGACTGGCCGAAGCCGCCGGTCGGAATGATCATGTCGCCGCTGCGGCCATAACGGTTGATCCAGATGGTGCCCGCGGCGATGCGGCGCATCGCGCGCAGCGCCTGGCCGATGTCGCTGCTGTGGATACCCGCTGCGAGGCCGTAGACGGGATGACCGGCGAGCGCGATGCCCTCGTCCTCGTCGTCGAATGTCTGCACGGTCAACACCGGGCCGAACAGTTCCTCTCGCACGGCGGGCGTCGCGTCGGTCACGTTGGCGAGCACCGTCGGACGGTGAAAGAGACCCTTGCCGGTGCCATCGAAAAAGCCGCCGCCGAAGATCACTTCCGCGCCGCTGTCGCGACTCTGGCCGATCAGCGTTTCGATACGGCGTGCCTGGGCGGAGCTGATGATCGGTGAATAAGCGGTGCGGCTGTCCCACAGAGGACCTGGCTTGATCGCGTGCAATTGACGCTGAATCGCTTCGACAAGCGGTTCGGCAATGCGCTTGTGCGCGATCAGGCGCGTGCCTGCCACGCACGCCTGGCCGCCGTTCGCGGTAAAGCCGCGGGCGATGCAACCCGCCGTGAAGTCCAGGTCGCGTACGTGTTCGAATACCAGTTGCGGGCTCTTGCCGCCGAGTTCCAGCGTGACAGGCTTGGTGCCGTGCATCGCGGCGTCGCTCATGATCGCGGCGCCCGTGCGGGTCGATCCCGTGAAGCTCATTTTCGAAAT
>BBSL01000545.1 GCA_001319865.1 Burkholderia sp. E7m39
GCCGGCGCTTCGGCCGCCCCTATTGTCGCCCGGCACGTGCCGGGCGCTTCGCCACCGCACGCCGAAAGGCACGGAGAGCTCACATGAGCACGAATCTCGGACAACTGGCCCGCCCGCTGATCCGCACGGACAACTTCATCAACGGCCAGTGGGTCGCCGCCGCGACCGGCCGGCGCTTCGCCGTCACCGATCCGGCCACAGGCAGCCTGATCGCGGATGTCGCCGACAGCGGCCCGCTCGACGCCCGCGCCGCCACCGACGCCGCCGCGAAGGCACTCCCCGCCTGGCGTGCCTTGCTGCCTGCTGAACGCGCCGCCGTGCTGCATCGCTGGCACGCGCTGATCGTCGCGAATCGCGACGCGCTCGGCGCGCTGATTTCGCTCGAACAGGGCAAGCCGCTTGCCGAGGGACGCGGCGAGGTGAATTACGGCGCGTCGTACGTGGCGTGGTTCGCCGACGAGGCAATCCGCATCTACGGTGATCTCATCCCGCAGCAGCAGCGCGGCAAGCGCATGAGCGCCGTGAAGGAACCGATTGGTGTGGTCGCGGCCATCACGCCGTGGAATTTCCCGCTGGCGATGATCGCGCGCAAGATTGCGCCGGCGCTCGCCGCGGGTTGCACGGTGGTCGCCAAGCCGGCCGAGGACACGCCGCTCACCGCGATTGCACTCGTCATGCTGGCGCATGAAGCGGGCGTGCCGGACGGCGTGCTCAATCTGGTCTCGGCATCGCGCGCCTCGGCGGCGGAAACGGTCGGTGACTGGCTCGCCGACAGCCGCGTGCGCAAGATCACCTTCACCGGCTCGACTCCCGTTGGCAAGCATCTCGCCCGCGAATCGGCGGGCACGCTGAAGAAGCTCTCGCTGGAACTCGGCGGCAACGCACCGTTCATCGTGTTCGACGACGCCGACCTCGACGCCGCCGTCAACGGCCTGCTGGCCGCGAAATTCCGCAATGGCGGACAGACCTGCGTGTGTCCGAACCGCGTCTACGTGCAGCGTGGCGTGTACGAGCACTTTTCCGCGCTGCTGCGGGCGAAAGTGGCGGAACTGCGCGTCGGTCCAGCGAGCGATTCCGCTTCGCAGATCGGCCCGATGATCAACGTGCGCGCGGTCGACAAGATCGCCCGCCATGTCGACGATGCGGTCCAGAACGGCGCCGTCGTGCTGACGGGCGGCCGTCGTCTCACGGAACTGGGACCGCATTACTACGCACCGACGGTGCTCGGCAACGCCACCGCGAAGATGATGCTGTGCGGTGAAGAAACCTTCGGCCCGGTGGTCCCGCTGTTCCCGTTCGACAGCGAGCAGGAAGCCGTACAGGCCGCGAACGATACCCCGTTCGGTCTGGCCGCTTATTTCTACAGCGAGAACACGCGTCGCATCGAGCGCGTGTCGCGGGCGCTGGAAGCGGGCATCGTCGGCATCAATGAAGGCGCGCTTGCTTCGGAAGCGGCGCCGTTCGGCGGCGTCAAGGAATCCGGCTACGGCCGCGAAGGATCGAAGTACGGGCTCGACGACTATCTGTCGATCAAATATCTGTGTCAGGGAGGACTGCAGTAACCATGGAAGCCTATCCGATCGAAGTCGAATTCCCGGACATCTCGGCGCACGCCGCCGGCAATACCGGCATTGCCTACGTGCACACGTTCGACTCCGGCCAGCCCGGTCCCCATGTGATGATCAATGCGCTCACGCATGGCAACGAAGTGTGTGGCGCGATCGTCGTCGATGCGCTGTTGCAAAGCGGACTGCGGCCGCGTCGCGGCAAGCTCACGCTGTCGTTTGCGAACGTGGACGCCTACGCGCGCTTCGATCCTGCTTCGCCCGACAACGCGCGTTTTGTCGATCAGGATTTCAACCGCGTGTGGACCGCCGCGAAACTCGACGACCTCGCGACGCGCTCCTCCGAACTCGACCGGGCGCGTGCCATGCGGCCCGTGGTCGACACGGTCGACCTGCTGCTCGATCTGCATTCCATGCATGAAAAGAGCGCCCCGCTGATCGTGGCAGGACCACTCGCCAAGGGCGCTGCGTTGTCCGAGCAACTCGGCAGGCCCGCCACCGTGATTCAGGACGAAGGCCATCCCGAAGGTCGCCGCCTGCGCGACTACGAAGGCTTCGGCGACGAAGCGAGCGCGAAGAATGCGCTGCTGATCGAATGCGGCCAGCACTGGGAAGCCGGCGCGGTGGCCGTCGCGCGCGACTGCACCGCGCGCTTCCTGCTGCTTGCGGGCATCGTGGAGTCCGGCGATCTGCCCTCCGGCTGGATCAAGCCGCTGCCTGGCGAGATGCGCATCGTCCGTGTGACGGAACCCGTTGTGGCAAAGAGCATGGATTTCCGCTTTGCGGGCTCCTACACGGGCCTCGAAACCTTCGACAAGGCCGGCACCGTGATCGCCTGGTCCGACGGCCAGCCGGTCTCCACGCCCTATGACGACTGCCTGCTGGTGATGCCTTCGCTGCGTCAGTTGCGCCCGGGCGTCACCGTGGTCCGGCTCGGCCGGATCGAACGACGCATCGACCTTACCTCGAGACAACAGGAACACGCCTCATGAAAGTCCAGCAGATCAAGCAAGCCGCCGACGTGACCGCCCTCGAAGACTGGGGCACCGCCGGGCTGCCCGGCACCGAACCCGCGCGCGTGACGGGACGCCAGTACATGATTCCCGGCTCGGAGGCAGTCGATACCGGGGTGTTCGAATGCTCGCCCGGCACCTACCGGCGCTCGGTCAAGCAGGCGGAGGTGATGCACTTCATCAAGGGCAGCGGCAGCTTCACGCCCGACGGCGAGGACACGATCCGTTTCACGGCCGGCGACACGCTGATCTTCGAGGCGAATACCGAAGGCTTATGGAACGTCGACGAAACGATGCGCAAGATCTACGTGATCTTCTGAGCGCGCCGCGCGCGTCGTCACTGGCCGGTCATGTCAATCACGGTTGCTCAAACATGCTAAGAATCGACGAAGTTCCGAATAGCGATGGATTTCCCGATCGCTGCGACGTGGCCGTGATCGGCGGCGGCATTATCGGCGTCAGCACCGCGTACGAGCTGGCGCGCCGCGGCATCTCGGTCGCGCTGCTTGAAAAAGGCGTCATCGGCGCTGAACAGTCGGGGCGCAACTGGGGGTGGGTGCGTCAGCAGAACCGCGACCTGTATGAGCTCCCGCTCGCAATGCAGAGCCTGAAGCGCTGGGCCGAGCTGAGCGACGAACTCGGCGAGGACATCGGCTTTCGCAAGAGCGGCATTCTGTACGGCAGCGAGCAGGCCGCCGACGTCGCGCAATGGGAAACGTGGCTCAGCAAGGCGCGCGCGTTCGGTTTCGACAGCCAGTTGCTGTCCGCGCGCGAACTGGCCGCGCGGGTACCCAATGGCCGCGCAAAATGGGCGGGCGGCGTGTGGTCGTATTCCGATGGACGCGCGGAACCGTCGAAAGCGGCGCCCGCCATCGCACGCGGCGCGCAGCGGCTTGGTGCGCGCGTGCATCAGACCTGCGCGGTTCGTGGACTCGATATCAGCGCGGGCCGGGTGTCCGGCGTCTGGACCGAGCGCGGGCTTATCGCGGCGGACAGCGTCGTGCTGGCGGGCGGTGCATGGAGCGCGCTGTTCTGCCGGCATCATGGAATCGATCTGCCGGCGGTCAACGTGATCGGCACCGCGCTGCGCACGGCGGAAGCGCCCGCCGTGATCGACGGTTGCTTCTCCGGGCCGAACTTCGCGATGCGGCGACGGCTCGACGGCGGCTACACGATCGCGGTGCCCGGTTATGGACGCATGGAAATCGCCCCGCAGAACCTGCGGCACGCGGTCAAGTTCCGCAAGATGTTTCGCAGCAAACTGAACAAGAAGCTCAAATTCCGGGTCGTGCAGCGTTTCTTCGGCGGGCCCGAAGGCAGCGCGACCTGGCGTCACGACGACATCACGCCGTTCGAGGAGATGCGCGTGTTCAATCCCGCGCCCGATGCCGAGTGGCCCACGCGCGCGCTCGGCAACGTCGCGGCGGTGTTCCCGGAGCTAGCCGGATTGCGGATTGCGCATGAGTGGGCGGGCGCGATCGACACGACGCCGGACCTGGTGCCGGTGATGTCGCGCGTGGACGGCATGCCCGGATTAGTGATCGCCTCAGGGTTCAGCGGTCACGGCTTCGGCCTCGGGCCCGGCGCGGGGATGCTGGTGAGCCGTATCGTGACCGATGACGTGAGCGGGATGGACATCGGGCACTACCGGTTGACGCGTTTTTCCGATGGCACGCGGCTCGCGAGTCCTGAGATGATGTGATTGCGCCGCGTCACGACTGCTGCGCTCGAAGCCTGGTTCTGGCTCGAGCCTTGGGCCACCGAGGCCGAATGCTGACATCCCGTTCTTGTTGACGCAGATATGCACGTAACGTCGCGATGTCATGGCGGGGGCGGAAGCTGGCTCACAGCGGAGGGACGTGCAGCCGGGATTCGCTAAAAATGACGGCCGCCATAGGCAAGACTGAAGGCAAGACTGAAGATGCGATGGTATCGAACGATGCAAAAATAGACACTTCTCTCGAAGCCGTGATGCAAATCCGGCGGCGGCAGAGTGCCGGGGCAGCTGTGTTGATCGTCGATAAGGCGAAGCGTTAGAAGATCGAACGCCCCGTGTATGTGGTGAGCCACTCCAACGCCATCACCCCCGCCAGCGAATTGCCATTGGTATCCAGCCCCGGCGACCACACGCACACGGCCATTTCGCCCGGCAACAACGCGACGATCCCACCGCCGACGCCGCTCTTCGCAGGCAAGCCGACGCGATAGACGAAGTCGCCCGCTGCATCGTAGGTGCCGCATGTCAGCATCAGCGCCGACAATCGCTTGGCCGAACTCGCATCGAGAATGCGTTCGCCCGTCGACGGCACGACGCCGCCGTTGCTCAGATAAAGCGCTGCTTGTGCAAGCTCGACGCAACTCATCGAAATCGCGCACTGACGGCAATACGCATCGACGACGACTTCGGGCGGCATCTCCATGTTGCCGAAGCTCGCCATGAAATGCGCCATCGCGCGATTGCGATGCGCGTGCTGCAATTCGGACTGCGCGACGCGCATCTCATAGTCGATCGACGCTTCGCCCGTGACGCGCCGCATGAACTCGACGAGCGCCGTCTCGGCCTTCACGAAGCGGCGGCTCAACACATCGGTGATGACGAGCGCGCCTGCATTGATGAACGGATTGCGCGGCTTGCCTCGCTCCGATTCGAGTTGCACCAGCGAATTGAATGCAGTGCCCGACGGCTCACGGCCGACGCGGTGCCACAAGTCGTCGCCGAGCAGCCTGAAAGCCATGGTGCACGCAAACAGCTTGGAGATGCTCTGAATCGAAAAACGCGTGTCGGCCTGTCCCACGCGATAGACCTCGCCAGACGTCGTGACGACGGCCATGCCGAAGCTGTGCGCGGGCACATTCGCCAATTCGGGGATGTAATCGGCAATACGCCCCTTATCGAGCCAGGGCTGCAAGTCGGCGTGAATCTGTTCGAGGATGCGGGAATAGTCCATCGAGGCTGTCGGCAAGTGAGATCCATACGATGTCGTACGCATCGATGGCTCGACCAACGCAAAGCGGATCACGGCACGCGTGATCCGCCTTCACGGTCTGCGCACAGAGCGGCGATACGAAGCGCGCCCTATTCTGCACTGAAAATATTTCAGCCGTGCGCTTTAGCGCGCCGACATCCACTCCTCGCCGTGCAAACCGCTCGTCGCGTATTCGGACGCTTCGCTGGCGCCGGCCGCATTGCGCTCGTCGAGATACGACGA
>BBSL01000546.1 GCA_001319865.1 Burkholderia sp. E7m39
TTGCGCATCGGCGGCGTGGCGAAGAAAGTCGACGAAGGCGGCGACGAGGCTGACGTGAATCGGCGGCATGACGGCGAATGAAGAACTGAACGATGCGCAGCAGCGCACGGCGTGAACGGGACGCTCATTCTGTGGGCAGGCGCCCGGCGCTGCGTAAAGAATCGTCAAGTGCAACGCCTTCGCGACCGGCGTTTTCGTCACGCGCCCGCCGGTCACGCGCCCTTGCGCAACTAAAGTCGCGCCCCGAGCCGCCGATATTCCGGCTGAGGTTCGCGCCTCACCTGTTGCTCCAGCGCTCCGAAGTCAGTTCGCCTCGTGCGTCGACGCCCGCGAGTCCGCCACGCGCACATCCCCCACTGACACTTCGGCCCGGTCCCCGACGACCGCGCCGCACTGACCGGCCAGGCCGGAAAGGACGCCCGCGATGGGCCACCCGCGCATCAAACCGATAGCCGCACGCCTGACGACGCTTGCCTTCGCCGCCGCGCTCGCCGCGTGCGGCGGCGGAGGCGGCGGCAGTTCGCCCACCGCCAACACCGCGAAAGGCACGCCCGCCACCAGCAACCCGTCGGGCGTCGCCGCCGACGGCAAGCTGCACGCCGCCTGCCAGTCCTGCTCCGCCACGGGCGATTCGACCTACGCCGGCACAGGCACGGGCGTCTGGCAGGCGATCAATCCGAACGCATCGGCCATCGACGTGCCCGTCAGCATCAGCGGCCTGTCGGGGCAAAACGTGACGCTCGTCTTCACCAACGAGAGCGCGAGCGCGCAATCCATGCCGCCCATCGCGCTGTCCGCGAGCATGTCGTCGTCGATCCTGCGCGCGCAGTCGCAGGCGGCCGCGACGCCCGCTTCGACCAGCGGCGAGAGTGCGACGCTCGCCGCGATCCGCGACTTCAACTATCGCGGCTGGACGGCCTATGCGACGAACCCGGTCACGGCCACCGCACGCTTCGCGACGAGCGGCGGCAGTGGCAGCACAGCGGGCCCGACGTGGCATGTCGGCGACACGCGCGGCTTCTACTACACGGACGGCACGCAACGCACGACGACCCTCGAACAGACGGCCAATACGTCCGATGGCACCGTCGTCAACCTGTGGGTCGAATCGACGGAAATCGGCGCCTCGAAAATCTCGCCGCAGATCGTCAACTCGCTGATCACGCAGTACGCGCAGGCGGGCGGCATCTACGACATGCTGGTGCGCGTCGGCGGCCCGCTGTATGGCCCGAACAACCAGGCGAGCCTGATCGACGGCACGCATCAGCCCATCGATCTCGTCGTGTTGAACTTCGACAACAACGGCCAGGCGTTTGGCCTGCTCGGCTACTTCTGGTCGCTCAATAACTTCAGGCGAAGCTCGGGGCTGCTTGCGACCAGCAACGAATCGGTGTCGCTGTATCTCGACTCGGAAACGCTGTATCTGGGCGGCACGTACGGCATGAACCAGATGCTCACGACGATGGCGCACGAGAGCATGCACATGCAGAACTTCTATCGACGCTCCGTGCTGATGGGCGCGCAATACGCGTTCGAACCGTGGCTCGAGGAAATGACGGCGATGATGATGGAGGACTGGGCGAGCGGCACCATCGTGCCCGGTTACAACGCGATCCGCGACGCGCGCTTCGTCAC
>BBSL01000547.1 GCA_001319865.1 Burkholderia sp. E7m39
CGCAGGTGAGCTCGGTGCCGACCATCTGATGCATGCCTGACGCGAGCATGCAGGCGTAAGCGGTGTCGCCGCGTGGCGAACGGGAAACCGGCGCAACGCGGCGCTTGCGCTTGGATCTGCGCTTGGATCTGCGCTTGGATCTGCGCTTGGATCTGCGCTTGGATCTGCGCTTGCATCTGCGTTTCTATCTGCGTTTTTATCTGCGCTTATATCTGAGCGTGTATGCCCACTTGCACCTGTCGTCGTCGCGGCGCCCCCGTTTCGAACCTGTCACTGCCCTGCCCTCGATCATGACCGAGCTTTCCACGTCGCCGCTCAATCCCAAGCCCGTCACACCGAATCGCGCGCCGAACGACGCACGGAACGACGCGCCAAACGACGCGCCGACACCCTCGCCGCTCCGCGCGCTCGCGCTGTACGCGGCGGCTGTCGCCGTCGCGGCGCTCGGCGCGGGCGCATTCGCGTTGGCAAACCCGCAGTACCTGCCGGGCGCAGTCGGCGAATGGGTCGCGAACCTGACGGGCGCGAACGCGCATCCCGTCGTGCTGCAGCGCCCGGTCGCCGCACCGCTGTCGGCCGTCGCGCTGCTCGGCAAGCAGATTTTTTTCGACACGTCCCTGTCGGCGTCCGGCAAGCAGTCGTGCGCGACATGCCACAGCCCCGCACACGCATACGGTCCGCCGAACGATCTGGCCGTGCAGCTCGGCGGCGCGAACCTGACGCTGCAGGGCTATCGTCCGCCGCCTTCGCTGATGTATCTGCACCGGCAGCCGAACTTCAGCATCGGCCCCGACAGCGCGGAGAACGACGACAATCCCGCCAACCTGACGCAGCTCGCGACCCAGGCCGCGGGCACGCAGCGCGCGCAAAAAACGGCGGGCGCCGCGCCCGCCGCGCAAGAGATGGTGCCGCAAGGCGGCCTCTTCTGGGACGGCCGCGTCGATACCTTGCAGCAGCAGGCGTCCGGCCCGATGCTCAATCCCGTCGAAATGGCCAACAAGGACGAAGCCGACGTGCTGCGCAAGCTGCAGAACACGCCCTACAGCAAGACCTTTGCGCAGCTGTTCGGCGCGAACATTTTCAAGGACGAGCGGCTCGCCGTCGCCGAGGCGATGTTCGCCGTCGCGCGCTATCAGATCGAAGATCCGTCGTTCCATCCGTACACCAGCAAGTACGACTACTGGCTCGAAGGCAAGGCGCGTCTCACGCAGGCGGAATTGCGCGGGCTGCATCTGTTCAATGATCCCGACAAGGCCAACTGCGCCGGCTGCCATCTGTCGAAGCCGACGCGCGACGGTCTGCCGCCGATGTTCACCGACTTCCAGTACGAAGCGCTCGGCGTGCCGCGCAATGCGAAGCTCGCGCAGAACCGCGACCCGCACTTCTTCGACATGGGCATCTGCGGGCCTTTCCGCACGGACCTGAAGGATCAGACGCAATACTGCGGCATGTTTCTCACGCCGACACTGCGCAACACGGCGACGCGCCACGCGTTCTTTCACAACGGCGTCTACAGCAATCTCGACGACGTGATGGCGTTCTACAACGCGCGCAACACCGATCCCGCGCGCTTCTATCCGCGCGGCGCCGACGGCAAGCCCGACAAGTACGACGACATGCCAACCGCGTATCGCGGCAACGTCGATGTGAAGGATGCGCCGTTCGACCGCAAGTTCGGCGACACACCGGCGATGACCGAGCAGGACATGCGCGACATCGTCGCGTTCCTGCACACGCTCACGGACGGCTACGGCGAGCAGCACTGACGCGCTGGCTCCAGCGAAACGCTTGTCGCGTCGGCGAACGCTGGGGCCAGCGCCGTTGATCGTTCTTAAGGCTCGTTTAATTCTTCCCTGTGAATATGCGGCTCAACATCCCCTGTTGAGCCGCCTGAGCATCGGCGGCATTTTTTTTATTCGCCCGGGGGTGGCGCAATCACCGTCGCATCGCCCGCACGCCTCTACAGGAAGACAAACGATGGTTGAAGACACGGTGTTCGAACATTTGCGCGCGTTGCACGGCAACGCGCAGACACTGGCGATCCGCAGCTGCACCGTTTCGCCGCCGATCCAGCATCCGTGGGGCCGCTCGTACCGGCTGGTCGAGTGGACCTTCAGGCACGACGTTGAATCCTTCCGGCGCGTCGTGCCTGCCGAGAGCACGCCGCGTCAGATTGCCGAGGCCGTGATGTCGCACGTGCCGGGCCGACGCTTCTGCCAGCCTGGCGGATAGACTGCGCGCCGCACAGCGCTAGCCGCACGATGCGCGCACCGCGCGCGTCGTATGCCGGGTTGTCCCTGTCTTTCATCGCGCCATCCTCCATGCAGCCATCGCCGGCCGCGCTTCGGCGGGCGGAAACACATTCCATGAGCCGTCGTCGTGACGGAAGAAGAAGATCGACAGCAGTCCGCCCGGATGCGCGGCTTCGATGCACACGCAGCGGCGGCGCATCCGCGTGCGGCAGAAACGCACGACGCGCGCGGGCATCGCCGGCGTCGGCGCGAGCCATTTGTCGACGGCCCAGTGCAGTGTCTTTCCGGTCGGGCTCATGGTGGTCTCCTTTGCTGCTTGATCGATACGAACGTCACATCCGGCTGCTGATGCGCCTGCTCATACTGCGTTAACAACGGCACGGCCAAAATTCATCCGGTTGGCGACAAAAGCGCTTGCGAGGCACAGCAGCGCATGCACGCCCGTGCGCGGATGCGTGAGGCATGCATGAACTTGTTCGCTGCGGCTTTCGCCGAGCAGGCACCATGCGCAGAAGTGCTCGCAGTTGTTGGTCAGCAGGCGATAGTGGTTTTCGCCGAGGCGCGAGCGGGCGCGCAGCACGGTTTCTTCACCGGAGAACTTCGGGAACGGATGCGGACGGACGGCGACGGTGTGACCGTTTGCGAAAGCGCCAAGCGTGACTTCTTCGACGGGACCGCGATGCGCGGACTTCGCGAAACCTGCGTAGTGGATGACCTTGCCGCCGCCAACATAGATGCCATGATGTTCGTAGCCGCGGCGTTGCGTGATCAGGTGGGCGCCGATGGCGGGTTCGTCGGAACCGTCGAGCGCGACGTCAGCGGATGCATAGGCGGCCGCGCGGTTTGCGCCTTGTTCACTTGCTTGTTGAAGGTTGCGGTTCATGGCTTTGTCCGGTATCCGATGCAAAGGTCCAACACTGTTGCCGACTCTTTCGCATCATCCGGACCATGCTTCACAAGCCATTGATTTATATAGCAATTCCTGCCATCTCAGGCGCTTCGCGCAACACTTGTGTGCGGACCGTCCCAACAGAATTTCGCAGCGTTGTGTTGCCTGCGCGCGATCACTTGTGGGACCTCGGGATTCGCGCGCGCCGCTGCGCGATGTGTTGGCCGCCCCACCTCTTGCCGCCCGGCGTTGTTGGGCCAGCGCCAACGTCCTGAAGCACGCGCGCGCGATGCGCGCGTATGGGCGTCTGCGCAAGTCCCCGCCCAGCAACGCGCGGCGGGGAAGCCGCACGCTCGCGACACGAATTGGCATGACCCTTGCACTATTCGACGCAACTTCCTTTTGATTCCTATGGTCTTGCAGCCAAGGCCGACTCGGAGACACGTCATGGCATCCATCACTATTAGCGACCTCTCGCACAACCTCGCGCTCGATCGCAAAGCGCTGGCCGCGATCAGCGGCGGCGGCGGCGCGCCCTGGGTATTCGGCTGGATCACGCCGTTCGTGCGTGAGACGACGCCGAGCGTCGGCCCCGTCGTGAACCTGTACGACGTCACAAACAACTTCTATGCTGGTCAGATGATCAACCAGTTCCAGACGGTCGACGTTCGCAACACGGGCAACAACGCGAACATCACCGTCGCACCGACCGCTGTCAGCGCAAACGGGGCTTAGATGCCGTGATCTGTGTCAGCCATTTCCGGTGGGCTTCGGCGGCGCGCTCCGACAAGGGGTGCGTGCGCGAAATCAACGAAGACACCTGT
>BBSL01000548.1 GCA_001319865.1 Burkholderia sp. E7m39
GTGGATCGCGTCGAGCGCCGCCTGGTCGAGACGATCGTAGCCGCTGCTTCTTTTTCAGTTCGATGTTTTCGATGCGTCCCGACGCGCTCAGCACGAACTGCACGATGGCGCGGCCCGTTTCGCCGCGCCGGCGCGACATCGCCGGATAACCCGGTTCGACGATGCTGCAGCTCAGATGCGACGCGTCCTTGGGCGCGCTGATCGACATCAGCGGTTTCGACACTGGCGCGGCGGGCGCTGCAGGTGCGGGCGGCGCGGGCGGCGCGGGCGGAGCCGGTTCGGCGGGCGCGCTGATCTCATGCTGCGAAGGCGCTTGAGCGACGGGCATCGGCGCTGGCGTCGGCTTGGGCGTCGGG
The DNA here is from genome assembly GCA_001319865.1 of Burkholderia sp. E7m39. Lineage (GTDB taxonomy): Bacteria > Pseudomonadota > Gammaproteobacteria > Burkholderiales > Burkholderiaceae > Paraburkholderia > Paraburkholderia bengalensis. Next base: position 357 of record BBSL01000548.1, read on the forward strand.
TGCGGTTGCACCTTCGGCTTCACCTTCTGCACGGGAACGGGCTTGGGCGGCGGCGAGGCCGATTCGATCGCGACAGGCGCGGCGGCGGGGGCCGGCGGCGCAAGCAGTTCGGCCGTGATCGTGCGTGGCGAATCGATGCGCACTGGCGCGACTTCACGCACCGTGAACGCAATAGCAAGCGCGACGATGTGGAGACCGATGACGATCCCCGTCACCGTGGCGATACGCGGGTTGATCCGGGCGGAAGGTTCCGGCGCGAAACCGGGCGGAAGAGAGGGCGTAGCCTGCATGTCAGCGTGGCGGCGCGCCGTCGATGCAGCACGTCATGCAAAACAGCGTCATGTTCGGAATATCAGCAGCGAGATACACAGGGTGGTCAGAAACCCGATCAGCGATTCCATCGCAAACTCCTGGAAGGATGGCGTCGCTGGCTGGTGTCCGACTGGCTTGCTGACGGCGGAAATAATGCGGCAGCGCGCGATGCTGGCGCACGTTCGGCGACGTTCTACGACGTTCTACGACCTTGCGTCGAAACGCGACAAAAACGGCAGAACCTCGCTTCAGGCGGCCTTGCGCTCGAAGAACGTCAGCGGCACCGCTTGCGTATGTTGCTCGACGCCGCAGCGGCTTGCACAGACGCCGCTTTGCGCCATCACATCCCGCACGGACTCTTCGCACTTACCGCAGCACATCGCGACGCCCAGTTCGAACTGGAGTTCGTCGAACGTGTCGATGCCCTCGGCGATGGATGCACGGATTTTCCGGTCGGATACAGACTTGCACACGCAGACAATCATGACAGCTCGCGATAGCTAACGTTAATGCGAATTATTATCATTTTGTTTGGTCGCTTTGGCAAGCCTTCGAGGCAAAATTTTGTAACAAAACCAGCCTGTTAGAAGGGTTTCGCCGCTGCCGCTGGAACCGACTTGATGGCGGGAGGCCGTCGGGCGGTGCAGACGCCTCTCGCCGCTTGCGCCCTTCAGGCGGCGTGCGAATCCGGCGTGACGGTGCGGCGCGACGGGATATGCACGCGCTCGACGGGGGTATCGATATGCAGCAGGGTCGCGGCGAGTTGCTTCAGGTGTGCGCCGTCGCTGGTCGAGCAAAAGCGGGGCAGCGGCGCGGCGGGGCGGCCGGGCGAGCGCAATCCCTGCTGGTCCAGCACGCGCTCGAGCTGCCGGGCGATGGCGACGCTCGTATCGATCAGCGCCAGCCGGTCGCCGACGATGTCGCGGATCGCCGCGTCGAGAAATGGATAGTGCGTGCAGCCGAGCACGAGCGTGTCGGCGCCCGCGTCGAGCATCGGCTGGAGGTAGCTGACGAGCAGCGCACGCAACTCCGGCGAGCCGATATCGCAGCGCTCGACGGCTTCCACGAGTCCAAGTCCCGGCTGACACAGAAAACGGCAATCGCTGCCGTGACGCTCCAGCAAGCCCTGGAAGCGGGCGCTGCGCAGCGTCACGCGGGTGGCGAGCACGCCCGCCACGCGCGACTTCGATTGTTGCGCGGCCGGCTTGATGCCCGGCTCCACGCCGATCAGCTGGATGGGCAATTTCTCGCGCACGAGCGCGATGGACTGCGCGGTGGCCGTGTTGCACGCGACCACGAGCGCCTTCGCGCCTTGCGCGACCAGCCATTCGCCGATGGCGAGCGTGCGGTCGGCGATGAAGTCGTCGTCGCGCTCGCCGTACGGCGCGTAGAGCGAATCGGCGACATACACGAGCGCCTCGTCCGGCAACTGCGCGCGCACGGCGCGCAACACCGACAAACCGCCCAGGCCCGAATCGAAAATACCGACGGGCGCGCGCGGATCGAGGGCGGCAACGGACGGCAACGAAGAGGACGAATCTGAAACGGGGAGCGAAGCGGTCATGGTTTCAACGGAAGCCACATAAGAAAATCCGCGCAGCGCTCGTCGGGAACGTTGCGCGGATCGAACCGCGAAAGTGTAGCAGGAGTGCGCGGGCGCTCCTGCGCGCACACGGTTTTATTCCGGCGAGCCCATCGCCGATTGCTGGTAGTTCTGGATGCCGACTTTGTCGATCAGGTCGATTTGCGTTTCGAGCCAGTCGATGTGTTCTTCCGTGTCGTCGAGAATCGTCGTGAAGATTTCGCGCGAAATGAAATCGCGCACCGACTCGCAATACGCGATCGCCTCTTTACACGTGCCCTGCGAAATCTGTTCGAGCTTCAGATCGCATTCGAGAATTTCCTTTGTTTCTTCGCCGATCAGCAACTTGTGCAGGTCTTGCAGATTCGGCAGGCCGTCGAGCATGAAGATACGCTCGATCAGCATGTCGGCGTGCTTCATTTCACCGATCGATTCGTCGTACTCGTGCTTGCCGAGCTTGTCGAGTCCCCAATGCTTGTACATCCGCGCGTGCAGGAAATACTGATTGATCGCGGTCAGTTCGTTCTTCAACTGGGCGTTCAGATATTCGATGACTTTTTTATCGCCTTGCATGATCTTTCCTCTTCCGGAGCCAAGTTTTCAACAACAATAAACGCCTGAAAGCGAAATGCCAAGGACGGATACGGTTGTTGAGAATTATTAACGCAATTAAATTTGTATTTCGCGTGAACAATAAAAAAGCCGGGACTATAACGTCCCGGCCTCGGTGAAACAAAGAAAATTCTTAAGCGGTAGCGACCGGAATCTTACCGATCTTCGCCTGCCATTCCTTCGGTCCCGTCCGATGAACGGACGTGCCGTTCGAATCGACGGCGACCGTCACGGGCATGTCCTGCACGTCGAATTCGTAAATGGCTTCCATGCCGAGGTCTTCGAACGCGAGCACCTTCGCGCTGCGAATCGCCTTCGACACCAGATACGCCGCGCCGCCCACGGCCATCAGGTACGCGGCCTTGTGCTTCTTGATCGCCTCGATTGCGACGGGGCCGCGCTCGGCCTTGCCGATCATCGAAATCAGGCCGGTTTGCGCCAGCATCGTTTCCGTGAACTTGTCCATGCGCGTAGCCGTCGTCGGGCCTGCCGGGCCGACAGCTTCGTCGCGCACCGGGTCGACGGGGCCGACGTAGTAGATCACGCGATTCGTGAAATCGACGGGCAGCTTTTCGCCCTTCGCGAGCATGTCGGCGATGCGCTTGTGCGCGGCGTCGCGGCCCGTGAGCATCTTGCCCGACAGCAGCAGCGTCTGGCCCGGCGTCCACGAAGCCACTTCTTCCGGCGTCAGCGTGTTCAGGTCGACGCGCTTGCTGGTTTCCGTGTTCGGCTGCCACGTGACCTTCGGCCATGCGTCGAGCGGCGGCGGCGTGAGCTTCGCGACGCCCGAGCCGTCGAGCGTGAAGTGTGCGTGGCGCGTGGCCGCGCAGTTCGGGATGATCGCGATCGGCTTCGAGGCTGCGTGCGTCGGCGCTGCCATGATCTTCACGTCGAGCACGGTGGCGAGACCGCCCAGACCCTGCGCGCCGATGCCGAGCGCGTTGACCTTCTCGTGCAGTTCGACGCGCAGTTCTTCGATCCAGTCTTGCGGGCCGCGCGCGATGATGTCCTGGATGTCGATCGGGTCCATCAGCGATTCCTTCGCCATCACCATCGCTTTTTCAGCCGTGCCGCCGATGCCGATGCCGAGCATGCCGGGCGGGCACCAGCCCGCGCCCATCGTCGGCACGGTCTTGAGCACCCAGTCGACAATCGAGTCCGACGGGTTCAGCATCGCGAACTTCGACTTGTTCTCCGAGCCGCCGCCCTTGGCCGCGACCTGAACATCGACCTTGTCGCCCGGCACGATCTCGTAGTGGATGACGGCGGGCGTGTTGTCCTTCGTGTTCTTGCGCGCGCCTTCGGGCGGGCTCACGATCGACGCGCGCAGCACGTTGTCCGGATTCAGGTAACCGCGGCGCACGCCTTCGTTGATCATGTCCGTGACGGACATCGTCGCGCCGTCCCACCGCACGTCCATGCCGACCTTCACGAACACCGTCACGATGCCCGTGTCCTGGCAGATCGGGCGCTTGCCTTCGGCGCACATGCGGCTGTTGGTGAGAATCTGCGCGATGGCGTCCTTCGCAGCCGGGCTCTCTTCGAGCTCGTACGCGCGGCCGAGCGCCTCGATGTAATCGAGCGGATGGTAGTAGCTGATGTATTGCAGCGAGTCGGCAATACTCTGGATCAGGTCTTCCTGTTTGATGACGGTCATGGCTAGGCTCAGTGGGGCTATGGCGTTTTTATCGCGGCCGCGTATCGACGCGGCCGGTCAGGCGCCTTCAGGGGAGTTGGAAATCGTTGCGCGGGCGCCGGGCATCGCTGGCTTGTGCGTGTCGGGCTCGTGAAAGTGCATGGGATGCGTATGCGTGGTCAGCCGGTCGACGAGGGCCATCACCAGCGCGGACACGAGGAACGTGACGTGGATGATCACCTGCCACATCACGGCTTGCTGCGTGTGCTTGTCCGGGTCGATAAAGGTCTTCAGCAGATGAATCGACGAGATGCCGATCAGCGCCATCGACAGCTTCACCTTCAGCACGCCCGCGTTGACGTGATCGAGCCATTCGGGCTCGTCGGGATGACCTTCCAGGCCGAGGCGCGACACGAACGTTTCATACCCGCCGACGATCACCATGATCAACAGATTCGAGATCATCACCACGTCGATCAGACCGAGCACGACCAGCATGATGCTGGTTTCGTCGAGCGTCATGGCGTGGGTCACGAGGTGCCAGACTTCCTTCACGAACAGCACGACGTAGACGCCTTGCGCGATGATCAGCCCCAGATAGAGCGGCACCTGCAGCCAGCGGCTCATGAAGATCACGGAAGGCAGCGGGCGCATGCGGCGTTTCTGGCCGGGCAGAGTGGGGCGCGGAGCGGTCATGGGCGTTCGACGTAGTGGTAGCGCTTCGTGGGTGACGGATCGTGTTCACGGATACGGCAGGCACGGACGCGCTCGCATCGACGACGGCGGATCACACGGGAAGCGAACAACCGATGGTCAGCGGCGCGGCGGTGAGGCCGGCCTGCGAGGCGCGCTGGGC
>BBSL01000549.1 GCA_001319865.1 Burkholderia sp. E7m39
GCGAATGTTCTTTAACAATCAACAGCCGATAAGTGTGGGTGCTCGATGGCGGCGCGCGGTGATCTCCGGGTCACCGGATAGCGAAAGTAATCGAGTCTCACACGAAAGAAATTGAGGAAGGTTTGATGGAGCCGAGAGGCTCGATCGGATCATTCGTCAGTGATTTTGAGTGAGCGACCGGTTGGTCAAACAACCGAAAACAGTAACAGGTTTGAACTGAAGAGTTTGATCCTGGCTCAGATTGAACGCTGGCGGCATGCCTTACACATGCAAGTCGGACGGCAGCACGGGGGCAACCCTGGTGGCGAGTGGCGAACGGGTGAGTAAGACATCGGAACGTGTCCTGGAGTGGGGGATAGCCCGGCGAAAGCCGGATTAATACCGCATACGATCTGTGGATGAAAGCGGGGGACCGAAAGGCCTCGCGCTCAAGGGGCGGCCGATGGCAGATTAGCTAGTTGGTGGGGTAAAGGCCTACCAAGGCGACGATCTGTAGCTGGTCTGAGAGGACGACCAGCCACACTGGGACTGAGACACGGCCCAGACTCCTACGGGAGGCAGCAGTGGGGAATTTTGGACAATGGGGGCAACCCTGATCCAGCAATGCCGCGTGTGTGAAGAAGGCCTTCGGGTTGTAAAGCACTTTTGTCCGGAAAGAAAACTTCGGGGCTAATACCTCTGGAGGATGACGGTACCGGAAGAATAAGCACCGGCTAACTACGTGCCAGCAGCCGCGGTAATACGTAGGGTGCGAGCGTTAATCGGAATTACTGGGCGTAAAGCGTGCGCAGGCGGTTCGCTAAGACCGATGTGAAATCCCCGGGCTTAACCTGGGAACTGCATTGGTGACTGGCGGGCTAGAGTATGGCAGAGGGGGGTAGAATTCCACGTGTAGCAGTGAAATGCGTAGAGATGTGGAGGAATACCGATGGCGAAGGCAGCCCCCTGGGCCAATACTGACGCTCATGCACGAAAGCGTGGGGAGCAAACAGGATTAGATACCCTGGTAGTCCACGCCCTAAACGATGTCAACTAGTTGTCGGGCCTTCATTGGCTTGGTAACGTAGCTAACGCGTGAAGTTGACCGCCTGGGGAGTACGGTCGCAAGATTAAAACTCAAAGGAATTGACGGGGACCCGCACAAGCGGTGGATGATGTGGATTAATTCGATGCAACGCGAAAAACCTTACCTACCCTTGACATGTACGGAATCCTGCTGAGAGGTGGGAGTGCCCGAAAGGGAGCCGTAACACAGGTGCTGCATGGCTGTCGTCAGCTCGTGTCGTGAGATGTTGGGTTAAGTCCCGCAACGAGCGCAACCCTTGTCCCTAGTTGCTACGCAAGAGCACTCTAGGGAGACTGCCGGTGACAAACCGGAGGAAGGTGGGGATGACGTCAAGTCCTCATGGCCCTTATGGGTAGGGCTTCACACGTCATACAATGGTCGGAACAGAGGGTTGCCAAGCCGCGAGGTGGAGCCAATCCCAGAAAACCGATCGTAGTCCGGATCGCAGTCTGCAACTCGACTGCGTGAAGCTGGAATCGCTAGTAATCGCGGATCAGCATGCCGCGGTGAATACGTTCCCGGGTCTTGTACACACCGCCCGTCACACCATGGGAGTGGGTTTTACCAGAAGTGGCTAGTCTAACCGCAAGGAGGACGGTCACCACGGTAGGATTCATGACTGGGGTGAAGTCGTAACAAGGTAGCCGTATCGGAAGGTGCGGCTGGATCACCTCCTTTCCAGAGCTTATGCGTTCAACGTTGAGCGCTCACACTTGTCGGCTGTTCATTGAAGACAGGCTCAGGGGTCTGTAGCTCAGTCGGTTAGAGCACCGTCTTGATAAGGCGGGGGTCGATGGTTCGAATCCATCCAGACCCACCATGGCCTTGTCTGGTGTGGCTGCTGATGCCGCTGACTGGAAAACCCCCTGTGCACTGTATGACCGGGGGGATTAGCTCAGCTGGGAGAGCACCTGCTTTGCAAGCAGGGGGTCGTCGGTTCGATCCCGTCATCCTCCACCAATCCTCAATGCCTAGTGTTCGGCGCGAACCGAGCCTTAGGCATTGGCGATTGAGCCAGTCAGACTGGATATGCGTAACAGCATATCGGCTGTCGTTCTTTAACAATCAGGAAGAAGTAGTAAAGAGATTCGCGAAAGCATACTTAGAGATGGGTGTGCGAGTAGGCGAATCAGGGTTGTGATTGTATCGAAAGTATTTAAGGGTTGTCGAAAGACAGCCTTGGAATACGGCACAACGCGAAAACTCAGCCTGTAGCGGATGTTCTTGAAAGAGACACACCCGTTATAGGGTCAAGCGAACAAGTGCATGTGGTGGATGCCTTGGCGATCACAGGCGATGAAGGACGCGGTAGCCTGCGAAAAGCTCCGGGGAGCTGGCAAACAAGCTTTGATCCGGAGATGTCCGAATGGGGAAACCCACTCCGAATGGAGTATCCATGGCTGAATACATAGGCCATGTGAAGCGAACGCGGTGAACTGAAACATCTAAGTAACCGCAGGAACAGAAATCAACCGAGATTCCCAAAGTAGTGGCGAGCGAAATGGGATCAGCCTGTACTCTTTATCTGCACGGTTAGGCGAGCGCTCTGGAAAGTGCGGCCATAGTGGGTGATAGCCCCGTAGCCGAAAGCCGTGTGGAAGAACTAGGTGTACGACAAGTAGGGCGGGACACGTGAAATCCTGTCTGAAGATGGGGGGACCATCCTCCAAGGCTAAATACTCGTGATCGACCGATAGTGAACCAGTACCGTGAGGGAAAGGCGAAAAGAACCCCGGGAGGGGAGTGAAACAGATCCTGAAACCGCATGCATACAAACAGTCGGAGCCTCGCAAGGGGTGACGGCGTACCTTTTGTATAATGGGTCAGCGACTTACATTCAGTGGCGAGCTTAACCGATTAGGGCAGGCGTAGCGAAAGCGAGTCCGAACAGGGCGATTCAGTCGCTGGGTGTAGACCCGAAACCAGGTGATCTATCCATGGCCAGGTTGAAGGCACGGTAACACGTGCTGGAGGACCGAACCCACTAACGTTGAAAAGTTAGGGGATGAGCTGTGGATAGGGGTGAAAGGCTAAACAAACCTGGAAATAGCTGGTTCTCTCCGAAAACTATTTAGGTAGTGCCTCGTGTATCACCTTCGGGGGTAGAGCACTGTCATGGTTGAGGGGTCCATTGCGGATTACCTCGCCATAGCAAACTCCGAATACCGAAGAGTGCAATCACGGGAGACAGACATCGGGTGCTAACGTCCGGTGTCAAGAGGGAAACAACCCAGACCGCCAGCTAAGGTCCCCAAATATGGCTAAGTGGGAAACGAAGTGGGAAGGCTAAAACAGTCAGGAGGTTGGCTTAGAAGCAGCCACCCTTTAAAGAAAGCGTAATAGCTCACTGATCGAGTCGTCCTGCGCGGAAGATGTAACGGGGCTAAGCCATATACCGAAGCTGCGGATGCGTGCCTGGCACGCATGGTAGGAGAGCGTTCCGTAAGCCTGCGAAGGTGCACTGGAAAGTGTGCTGGAGGTATCGGAAGTGCGAATGCTGACATGAGTAGCGATAAAGGGGGTGAAAGGCCCCCTCGCCGTAAGCCCAAGGTTTCCTACGCAACGTTCATCGGCGTAGGGTGAGTCGGCCCCTAAGGCGAGGCAGAAATGCGTAGCTGATGGGAAGCAGGTCAATATTCCTGCACCAGTGTGAAATGCGATGGGGGGACGGATCGCGGAAGGTTGTCCGGGTGTTGGAAGTCCCGGTCGCTGCGTTGGAGAAGGTGCTCTGGCAAATCCGGGCACGGAATTCAAGGGCGTGGCGCGAGCGGCTCAGGCCGCGAAGCAATCGGAAGGGGTTCCAGGAAAAGCCTCTAAGCTTCAGTTTCACATTGACCGTACCGCAAACCGACACAGGTGGGCGAGATGAGTATTCTAAGGCGCTTGAGAGAACTCGGGAGAAGGAACTCGGCAAATTGGTACCGTAACTTCGGGATAAGGTACGCCCCTGTAGCTTGACTGGCTTGCGCCAGAAGGGTGAAGGGGTTGCAATAAACTGGTGGCTGCGACTGTTTAATAAAAACACAGCACTCTGCAAACACGAAAGTGGACGTATAGGGTGTGACGCCTGCCCGGTGCCGGAAGATTAAATGATGGGGTGCAAGCTCTTGATTGAAGTCCCGGTAAACGGCGGCCGTAACTATAACGGTCCTAAGGTAGCGAAATTCCTTGTCGGGTAAGTTCCGACCTGCACGAATGGCGTAACGATGGCCACACTGTCTCCTCCCGAGACTCAGCGAAGTTGAAGTGTTTGTGATGATGCAATCTCCCCGCGGCTAGACGGAAAGACCCCATGAACCTTTACTGTAGCTTTGCATTGGACTTTGAACCGATCTGTGTAGGATAGGTGGGAGGCTATGAAGCGTGGACGCCAGTCTGCGTGGAGCCGTCCTTGAAATACCACCCTGGTTTGTTTGAGGTTCTAACCTTGGCCCGTGATCCGGGTCGGGGACAGTGCATGGTGGGCAGTTTGACTGGGGCGGTCTCCTCCCAAAGTGTAACGGAGGAGTACGAAGGTACGCTAGGTACGGTCGGAAATCGTGCTGATAGTGCAATGGCATAAGCGTGCTTGACTGCGAGACTGACAAGTCGAGCAGGTGCGAAAGCAGGTCATAGTGATCCGGTGGTTCTGTATGGAAGGGCCATCGCTCAACGGATAAAAGGTACTCTGGGGATAACAGGCTGATACCGCCCAAGAGTTCATATCGACGGCGGTGTTTGGCACCTCGATGTCGGCTCATCTCATCCTGGGGCTGTAGCCGGTCCCAAGGGTATGGCTGTTCGCCATTTAAAGAGGTACGTGAGCTGGGTTTAAAACGTCGTGAGACAGTTTGGTCCCTATCTGCCGTGGGCGCTGGATATTTGAAGGGGGCTGCTCCTAGTACGAGAGGACCGGAGTGGACGAACCTCTGGTGTACCGGTTGTCACGCCAGTGGCATCGCCGGGTAGCTATGTTCGGAAGAGATAACCGCTGAAAGCATCTAAGCGGGAAACTCGCCTTGAGATGAGATATCCCCGGGGCTTCGAGCCCCTTGAAGGGTCGTTCAAGACCAGGACGTTGATAGGTCAGGTGTGGAAGCGCAGTAATGCGTTAAGCTAACTGATACTAATTGCCCGTAAGGCTTGATCCTATAACCGGTGTGTTTCGCGGTCGTGGTGAATGCTTCAGCATTGACCAGGACCCTGCCCCCGAAGGGGGAGCACACAGGTCTGAGATCGGTGTTGTGCCGGAAACAACACAA
>BBSL01000550.1 GCA_001319865.1 Burkholderia sp. E7m39
TGGCGCGTCAACGCCGCGCCGGTGGTCGCACCACGGCCGTTCACCACGTTGAAGATGCCGGGCGGCATGCCGGCTTCGATCGCGAGTTCGGCCAGACGCAACGTCGAGAACGGCGTCATTTCCGAGGGCTTCAGCACGACCGCATTGCCGGCCGCGAGTGCCGGTCCGCATTTCCACGAACACATCGACAGCGGGAAATTCCACGGCGTAATCGCACCGATCACGCCGTACGGTTCGGACGCGATGAAGCCGAGGCTGTCGCGGCGCGTGGCGGCGATATCGCCGCCGAGCTTGTCGGCCAGTTCCGCGAAAAAGCGGATTGCTTCGGCGGTGAACGGTACATCCGATGCATAGCTTTCCGCGACCGGCCGCGTCGAGCTGACCGTCTCGAGTTGCGCGAGGCTCACCGCATCGCGATCGATCAGGTCGGCCCAGCGGCTCAGCACCTTCGCGCGTTCGCGCGGCGAACGGGTGCCCCAGCCGCTCGTCTTCCATGCAGCGAGCGCGTTGCTGACGGCGAGATCGACGGTAGCATCGGTCGCGTCCGGCACATGGCCGAGCAGCGCGCCGTCCGACGGCCGATGAACGACGATCTGCGCCTCGCCCGTCGGATAGTACGCACCGCCAATGAAATGACCTTGCGGTAATGGAACGGCTGATGGATCGAAATCGAGTGACGGAGTAGACATGCCCGGCCTGATCAGAAGGTTCAAATCTGCGATGCCGGCTGCGCTGCACAAGTTGCGACGCATGGCATCTCCCGGTACTGCCGTTCGTCATCGCAACCGCCGAATGAACGAACATCAATGAAGTTCATTTTAATGAACAGAAAATGAATTGCTAGTGGTCAAAAATAAACTTTGCGAAAAGTTCGTTGTGCTCTGCGGCGACTTGCGCGCCTCCCCCATGCGCAACGCGGGACCGCGGCGGACGGCGTGAGCATTGATGGATATGGCGCGGGCGAGCGTGCGTGTGCCGCACCTTCAGGCGATCGTGCAGCGCAAAAACGAACAGCGAAAAAAATGAAGGCGATGTGGGCCGTCGCCCGTATCAAGCGGGCGAATACATCGCAAGAGGGGGCGGAGAATGAATGAATGAATGAAGCGAAGCGGCGGGCGAGAAGAAGAACCGCGCCTGCCCCGGCGCGGCCCTTACGACGTGGACGAGTGCAGGATCAGAGGTGAATGACGGGCGGCTGCGTGTTCATGATCCACAGCAGTCGCGCGGTCTTGCTGCTCTCGTTGCGCACGCTATGCGGCACCGTGCTCTTGAACTGGAAGCTGTCGCCCGCGCGCAGTTCGCAGCGGCGATCGCCGACATTCAGCACGACCGTTCCTTCCAGCACCAGCCCGGCCTTTTCGCCGATACCGACCAGCACTTCTTCCGAACCCGAGCCAGCCGGCAGCATGATGATCATCATCTGCAGATCGTGGTCGCCGTGCGGCGACAGCAGCTCTTTCTGCATACCGTTCTTGCCGACTTCGAACAGCGGCCGCTCGGCCGCCTTGCGCACGAAGTCGCCGGTGATCGGGTCCGACACCGCGTCGTCCTCTTCGAGCAACGCGGTGAGCGGAACGCCCAGCGCCTGACGCAGGCGTTCGAGAATGCGCACCGACGGATTCGCCTTGTTGCGCTCGACCTGGCTGACGGTGCCGACAGACACGCCCGCCCGCATCGCCAGTTCATTGACGGACAGACCGTGCGCGACGCGCAGCGCCCGCAGACGGGCGCCGACGTCGCCTTGACTCAGGTCGACCGCGCGTTTTTTGCCAGCTTCTGTTCGCTGCATGTGTTTCCTGTCGATGACGGGGCGGCCGGCCCGCTACGCCCGCCGCTGCTGTTGTTGTGCCGGGTGCGAAGCCCTCACAGCGAAGGCGGCAGCTGCCCGCCCGACTGCAATGAAGATCCGCGAGAATTGCGATCATTATATTGAATTTGCCATTCTCGCGCTGAACGCCAAAATAGCCGGGCGATTCGCTTCGCCCGCCGCGCGTGAGTTCATGGCGCTATGGACGACCTCACTCGAATAACAAAAAGATCGTCCTATGAAGCGGACACCGGGGATGCGACAGTCTAGGCTGATCATGCCGCCAGCAGGAGTTTGCAGTGTCCGAATCATCTGTGAAGAAATCGCCCGCTTACCGCCCGTTCTCGTCCGCCGACATCGCCGCCGCGCACGGCCTCTCGCTCGCGGTGCGCTGGCCGCATCGCGCCGACGACTGGCGCTTCATGTTCGACGCCGGCACCGGCTTCGTCGCCGAAGATGACGGCAGCGTAATCGGCACCGCGCTGTGCTGGAAATTCGGCGCGGACCGCGGCACGCTCGGTCTCGTGATCGTGTCTCCCGACGAACAGGGCCGCGGCATTGGCCGCAAGCTGATGGAACTGGTGCTCGAAGAACTTGGCAACCGTGTCACTTTCCTGCACGCCACGGTGGCCGGCAAGCCGCTGTACGAAAAGCTCGGCTTCGTCACCTGCGGCGGGCTCATCCAGCATCAAGGCACGCCTGGTGAAGTGGCGGCCGTTGCACCCCCGCCCGGCGAGCATCTGCGCGCGGCGAAGCCGGAAGACATCCCTCGGCTGATTGAACTCGCCTCGCGCGCCAGCGGCTTCGACCGCAGCGCGACCCTGCCGGCGCTGCTCGAATTCGCGCAGGGCGTGGTGCTGGAATGCGATGGCGACGTGCTCGGCTTCTCGCTGTTCCGTCCGTTTGGACGCGGCTACGCCATCGGACCCGTGGTGGCAAAGCAGGCGGACGACGACCGGCGCGCCAATGCCTTGATCTCGTACTGGCTGGCCCGGCACGGAGGCGATTTCGTGCGCATCGACGTGCCGGCCGAAGCCGGCATCCACGACTGGCTGGACGGCCTCGGCCTGGCACGCGTCGACGCCGTCGACAAGATGGTCCGCAACGCCTCCGCCGATCTGCGCGAAGCTGCTCCCGACGCGACCTGGCGCGCCTACGGCATCATCAACCAGGCAATGGCGTAACCCGCAATGACCGTCCTCTACAAAGCCGATCCCGTGCGCGGCGCGCTATGGGCCGAACGGTTCGCGCAGCTCGCACCCGAGACGCCGTTCCGGGTCTGGCCCGACATCGGGGACCCCGCCGTCGTGCGCTATCTGGTGGCCTGGCAACCGGGCGATCTCGCCGTCACGCTGCCGAATCTCGACGTCGTGTTCTCGGTAGGTGCGGGCGTGGATCAGCTCGACCTGTCGCAGATCCCCGCACATCTGCCCGTGGTGCGGATGATCGAGCCGGGCATCGTCGACGGCATGGTGGAATACGTCACGCAAGCAGTGCTGACGATTCACCGCGATCTGTTCGACTACGAGTTGCAGCAGCAGGCGCGTACCTGGCAACCCATGCCGCTGCGGGCCGCCGCCTCGCGCCGCATCGGCGTGCTGGGGCTCGGCATGCTGGGGACGGCGGTGCTGGACCGTCTGCGGCTGTTCGGCTTTGCCTGCGCAGGCTGGAGCCGATCACAGCATGAGATCGAGGGCGTGGCGTGTTATGCCGGCGAGGCCGGGCTCGATGCGTTTCTGGCCCGCACTGACGTGCTGATCTGCCTGCTGCCGCTCACCGACGCGACGCGCGGCCTGCTCGGCCGCCAGGTTTTCGATGCGCTGCCGCGCGGCGCTTCGCTGGTTCATGTGGGACGCGGGCCGCAACTCGTCAGCGACGATTTGCTCGACGCCCTCGAACGCGGCCAGATTCACAGCGCCGTGCTCGACGTGACCCACCCCGAACCGCTGCCCGCCGACCATCCCCTCTGGACGCAACCGCGCGTGCGCATCACGCCGCACATCGCCAGCGCGACGCGGCCCGAATCGGCGGTGGATGCGGTGCTGGAAAACCTGCGACTGTTTCGCGCGGGAAAGCCGATGAACGGCCAGATCGACCGGACACGCGGCTACTGACACCATGCGCAGCCCGATCCTCGAATCCCATCCCATTTCGCTACGCGCGCCGCCTCAGCAGACGGCGCGCACCCATGGCAAGGAGAGATACGTATGACCCGCAAATACCGCATTGCCGTCATCCCGGGCGACGGCATCGGCACTGAAGTGATGCCCGAAGGCCTGCGCGTGCTGGATGCGGCTTGCCAGCGCTTCGACATTGGCGTCGAGTATCGCCAGGTCGAATGGGCATCCTGCGACTACTACGCGCAGCATGGTCAGATGATGCCGGACAACTGGAAAGTGCAACTGCGGGATTGCGATGCGATCCTGTTCGGCGCGGTTGGCTGGCCCGAGAAGGTGCCTGACCACATCTCGCTGTGGGGCTCGCTGCTCAAGTTCCGCCGCGAGTTCGATCAGTATGTGAACCTGCGTCCCGCGCGTCTGTTTGAAGGCGTGCCCTGCCCGCTCGCGAATCGCAAGCCGGGCGATATCGACTTCATGATCGTGCGCGAGAACACGGAAGGCGAATATTCGTCGGTGGGCGGCACGATGTTCGAAGGCACTGAGCGTGAAGTCGTGATGCAGCAGTCGATCTTCACGCGCCACGGCACCGAGCGCGTGATGAAGTTCGCCTTCGATCTGGCGCAGCGCCGCGCGAAGAAGATCACTGTGGCAACCAAGAGCAACGGCATTGCGATCAGCATGCCGTGGTGGGACGCGCGCGCCGACGAAATGGCCGCCCGCTATCCGGACGTGAAGATGGACCGTCAGCATATCGACATTCTGTGCGCGCGCTTCGTGCTGAATCCGGACCGCTTCGACGTGGTGGTGGCATCCAACCTGTTCGGCGACATCCTGTCGGACCTGGGACCCGCCTGCACGGGGACCATTGGCATTGCGCCGTCGGGCAATCTGAATCCGGACCGCCGTTTTCCGTCGCTGTTCGAACCGGTGCACGGCTCGGCGCCGGACATCGCCGGCAAGGGCATTGCCAACCCGGTGGCGATGATCTGGTCGGCCGCGATGATGCTCGACTTTCTCGGCAACGGCGCTGGTGTGGAACGCGAGGCGCACGACGTCATCGTCGACGCGATCACTCAGGTGCTGAAGGACGGTCCGCGTACGGGCGATCTGGGCGGCCGCGCATCGACCACCGAGGTCGGCGCAGCAATCGCCGCACGCGTCGCCCACAC
>BBSL01000551.1 GCA_001319865.1 Burkholderia sp. E7m39
CAAAGACCGCGCGCCAGGCGTAACGCGCGCGAATCGGTCGGCCCGCCTGGCCCACTCGGGCCTGCGATGGGCACGCCGTTTGCATTGGCGTTCGCTGAGCCCGCCGGATGAATGGGCCAGACCGACACATCGATGCATGAACCCATGCCGTCCGACGGCTCGCGATGGAGGAAACAGATGAACGATATCGGCCACGATCCTTTGCGGCGCGCCGCACCCGCTGCGTGGTACCTCAACAGCGGACTGCGTCTGTCTGACGAAGAACCGGATGCCGAAGCCGAGCCGAGGCGTTACGCGCTGGTGCCGGCGCTGGAGCGCTATCTCGCGGGCGTGCGCTATGCCGACGAAAACGCGGCAAGCCGCGCCGCGACGCTCGATGCGCTACGCGCGCGAGGCATGGACTGGCTGCCGCTGCCGGGCCGCGGCGAAACGGCCACGCGCTGGCGCGGCCTTGCCGCCGTCGCCGCGTGCGACCTGTCGCTCGTGAAGCTGTACGAAGGCCACACCGACGCGCTCGCGATTCTCGCGGAACTCAAGCGCGCCGATCTCGCCGACGACGGCAGCTGGGCCGTGTGGGCCGCCGAGCCGCCCGACGCGAAGCTGATCGCGCGCCCGGCGGGCGGCGACACGCTGACGCTCGAAGGCACCAAAGCCTGGTGCTCCGGTGCGCCGCATGTGTCGCATGCGTTGGTGACGGCATGGCGGGATGGCGAGCCGGTGTTGGCTGCCGTCGAACTGTCGCAGGATTCGATCGCGATCGATCCCTCCGGCTGGCAGGCCGTCGGCATGCGCGCGACGGGCACGAGCACGGTGCGCTTCGACGGCACGCGGGCCGTGCAGATCGGCGCGCCGGGTGCGTATCTGGCGCGGCCGGGGTTCTGGCACGGCGGCGCGGGCATCGCCGCGTGCTGGTACGGTTGCGCGGCTGGGCTGGCGTCGATTCTGCGCGACAGCGTGAGGCACCACGCGAATCCGCACGCGTGCGCTCACCTTGGCGCTGCCGATGCCGAACTGTCCGCCGTCGCCGCGTTGCTGCGCGAGTCGGCTGCGTGGATCGACGGGCATCCGCGCGACGACGCGCAGCGCTGCGCACTGCGCGTGCGCGTCGCCGTCGAGCAGGCGGCCGCGCAGGTGATGGAGCACGTGTCACGCGCGCTGGGCGCGGCGCCGTTTTGCAGCGATCCATGGTTCGCGCACGCGATCGCCGATCTGCCCGTGTTCCTGCGGCAAAGCCACGCCGAACGCGACGAATGCGCGCTCGGGCAAACGCTGCTCGACGGCGACGCTGCTGCCGAGCCGTGGACGCTCGCAGGCGAGCCGCGCAGTGCGGCGGACGAAATGGGCGGCGAAAAAGACGCCGAGAGAGACGCTCGAATTGCACGCGAAGCCGACCATGCCCGCGAAGCGCGTTGAAGCCATCGAGGACGCGCATGTCATTCCCCGCCGCCTATTTCGACGATCTGTACCGCCGGGACGACGATCCCTGGGACTATCGCGCCAGCTGGTACGAGCGCCGCAAGCGGCTGCTGACCGTCGCGGCGCTGCCGCGCGAAAGCTATCGGTCGGGCTTCGAGCCCGCGTGTTCGAACGGCGAGCTGTCCGTGCTGCTCGCGCAGCGCTGCGACCGGCTGCTGATGTGCGATATCAGCGAACACGCCGTGCGGCTCGCGCGCGAGCGGCTCGCGCATGTGAGAAACGTCGCGATCGAGCAGCGCGCGATGCCGCAGGCGTGGCCCGAGGCGCGTTTCGATCTGATCGTGATCGGAGAGCTGGGCTACTACCTGACCCGCGAAGCGAATATCGAACTCGCGCAGCGCGCCTGCGCATCGTTGACGGACGACGGCACGCTGGTCGCGTGCCACTGGCGACATCCGTTCGAAGGCAAGCTGCAATCGGCCGACGACGTGCACGCGAGCTTCGACGCGCAGCCCGCGTTGCATCGTATCGTGCAGCACGCGGAGCACGATCTGCTGCTCGACGTGTGGTCGAAAGACGGCCGGTCGGTTGCGCAAGGCGAGGGGATTGCATGATCGGCATCGTGATTCCCGCGCACGACGAAGAGGAACTGCTCGCCGATTGCCTGCAGGCCGCGCGTATCGCGGCGGCGCATCCGGAGTTGCGCGGCGAGACGGTCAGGATCGTGGTCGCGCTCGACAGCTGCACGGACCGCTCGGCACAGATCGCGCGCTGCTTCGACACGCACGCGTTGACGCTCGACGTGCGCAACGTCGGCCTAGCGCGGGCGGCGGGCGCGGCGGCGCTGCTCGAACAGGGCGTGCGCTGGCTTGCGTTCACGGATGCCGACAGCCGGGTCGCGCCGGACTGGCTCGTCGCGCAACTGGCGCTCGACGCGGAAGCCGTCTGCGGCCCGGTGGTCGTCGAGGACTGGCGCGAGCATGACGCGTTGACGCGCGAGGCGTTCTATCGCGCGTACCTGAACGCCGACGGACACCGCCATGTTCATGGCGCGAATCTCGGCGTGTCGGCGCGGGCGTATTGCCGCGTCGGCGGCTTTCCGCCGCTCGCGTGCAGCGAGGATGTCGCGCTGGTCGGACTGCTGGTCGAGACGGGCGCGCGCATCGCGTGGAGCGCGGCGCCGCGCGTCGTGACGAGCGCGCGGATCGCGTCGAGAGTGCGCGGCGGATTCGGCGACACGCTCGCCGGGTTGAGCGCGCGCGGATAGCGTCTGGGCGGGTTGAATCGAAGCCGGTTCAGCGCGGATCGTCCGGCTCGCTCGCATAGCGCGCCAGAAACATGTCCGCCGACGACTCCGCGATGCGCTGCTGCTCGGCGAGCGACAACGGCGGCTGGCCCATCGTCACCTGCGGCCAGAACGCAAATCCCTTCACGAGACCATGAAGCTGCTGCGCGGCGAACGCCGGATCGGGCGCGTCGAGACGGCCGTTGGCGGCGGCCGCGCGAATCCAGACAGTCAGGCCTTCTTCGCGCTCGCCGATGCGCGCCACCATGTCGCGCGCGCGTTCCGGCGAATGGATGCCCGCCGCGATCGCCACGCGTGCCAGCGACATGAACGCCTCGTCGTTCAGCAGGCGCAGCTTCTGCGCGAGCAGGTCGATCAACTGGGCGCGCAGCGGCAAATCCGCGCGATAGCCGGGCGCGTCGCCCGCCTGGCTGGCTGCCCACAACTGCTGCAGGATCGCCGCGAACAACGCTTCCTTGCTGGGGAAATGGTTGTACACCGTGCGCTTCGATACGTTCGCGCGCGCCGCGATGCGGTCCATGCTCGTGGCGTCGTAACCGGACGCGCGAAATTCGTCGATGGCCGCTTCGATGACGGCCGCGCGCTTGCGATCGGTCAGGCGGGAAGGAGTGGTGGTGCTATCGTCCATGAGCGAATTTTACACCGCCGGGTTTACTTTTCGGGATAATAAACTACACTGTGCAGTCTACCTTTGGCTTACTCACGATGAGGTGCAATGAAATCGATCATCGGCTCTCTTGGTCAGATGCTTGGCTCGACCGCCGCGCGACGCGGCCGCGCGCTGTCCGCCACGTCGCCGCAGCATGACGGCGAGCGCTTTCGCAACGGCAAGCCGCGTCCCGTCGAAGGATTCGGCAAGACGCTGCGGATCGCGTGGAACGTGCTGTTCAACAAGCCGGACGGCACGACGCCGTCGGGGCCGTTGCCCGTCGAGGCGGTCACGCGCGCCGATCTCGACGGCGCGCCGGACGGGAGCCTCTTCAGGCTCGGCCATTCGACGCTGCTCTTCAAGCTGCGCGGCCAGTTCTGGCTGACCGACCCGGTGTTCGCGGAGCGCGCATCGCCGTTCAGGCGCATGGGCCCGAAGCGCTTCCATGCGCCGCCGATTGCGCGCGATGCGCTGCCGCCGTTGCGCGGCGTGATCCTGTCGCACGACCACTACGATCACCTCGACCGCGAGACGGTGCTGGCTCTTGCCGACACGACGGGCGTGTTCCTGACGCCGCTCGGCGTCGGCGACCGGCTGATCGAGTGGGGCATCGACGCGTCGAAGGTGCGGCAGTTCGACTGGTGGCAAGGCGTTGAAATCGACGGCGTGCACTTCACGGCGACGCCCGCGCAGCATTTCTCCGGCCGCAGCCTGTTCGACGGCAACAGCACGTTGTGGGCGTCGTGGGTGATTGTCGACGGCGACCTGCGCGTGTTCTTCAGCGGCGACACGGGCTACTTCGACGGCTTCAAGACAATCGGCGAGCGGCTCGGTCCGTTCGACGTGACGTTGCTGGAAACGGGCGCCTATGACGCGCAATGGCCGTACGTCCACATGCAGCCGGACGACACCGTGCAGGCGCATGCCGATTTGCGCGGACGTTGGCTCGTGCCGATTCACAACGGCACGTTCGATCTCGCGATGCACCGCTGGCAGGAACCGTTCGAGCGCATCGTCGGGCTGGCCGCGGCGCGCGGGATCGCGCTCGCCACGCCGCGCATGGGCGAACGGCTGGATCTCGCCGCGCCGCATCGGGGCGAGCGGTGGTGGCGCGAGGTGCCGGATGCCCTCGGCGCGCCCGAAGCGGCGCGGCGCCGAGGCGCGTGCCGGCCGGCGGGGCAGAGCAACGGGTGAAGGGCGTTTGCCCGTCGCGTGGGCGTTCGCAGCGAGGACAGGGTTAGGCGCCGAGGGCAGACGCCCGCGCGACGCGCCCACGCACTTCGACGAATCGCGCTAAGGTATGGCCTCGACACCGCGGCCGCGCGTCGCGGCCCGCCACCCACGCTTTGAACCTTGGAGATTCACCTCATGTCCGAACCCACGCAGTTCTGGATGATCGACGGCGCGCCAACGCCCGTCGGCCCGTTTTCCCACGCGACGGAATCAGGCGGCTGGGTATTCGTGACGGGCCAGATGCCCACCTCGCCCGACGACGATAACGCGCCA
>BBSL01000552.1 GCA_001319865.1 Burkholderia sp. E7m39
CGGCTTTTCGTCGATGCTGGCCGAACAGAACCGCGATACGCGTGACGCCGCGCAAGGCGAACTCGTCGATGCGATCCATGAAGAAGCGCTGCGCATGACGGGCATCGTCACGAATCTGCTCGACATGGCGCGTCTGCAGGCAGGCAGCCTGAAGCTGAACCGTCAGTGGTCGCTGCTGGAGGAAACCGTCGGCTCGGCGCTGCGCGACTGCCGGCGCACGCTCGCGCGGCATCCCGTGCAGGTGTCGCTGCCCGCCGATCTGCCGCTGCTGCAGCTCGACGCCGTGCTGCTGGAGCGCCTGTTCGCGAACCTGTTCGAGAACGCGGCGAAATACGTGCCGCCCGATACGCCGTTGACGATCAGCGCGCAGCGCATCGACGACAACGGCAAGCCGTTCGTGCGCGTAAGCGTCGACGATGTCGGACCGGGCCTGCCGGCCGGCATGGAAGCGCGCATCTTCGAGAAGTTCACGCGCGGCGAGAAGGAATCGGCGAAGCCCGGCATCGGCCTCGGGCTCGCGATCTGCCGGGCGATTGCCGAGGCGCATGGCGGTAAAATCGGCGCGGCCAACCGCGTTGCCGCCGACGGGCGCATCGAAGGCGCGCGCTTCTGGTTCACGCTGCCCGTCGAGCCGCCGCCGCCCGTGCCGGACGGCATCGGCGAAGAGCCAGACGATGCTCTCGACGACGGCGCGCCGTCCGCGGCGCTGCACGCCGCCTCCGATGCCCTCCATGCAGCAACGGCGCCGGGCGCGGGCGCGCCTTACCCACAACAAGCCGACACGCATCCGCACACCCACTCATGAGCGAGCTGAGCATCACTGTCGTACTGATCGAAGACGAACAACAGATTCGCCGTTTCGTGCGCGCTTCGCTGGAAGGCGAGGGCATCGTCGTCTACGACGCGCAGACGGGCAAACAAGGGCTGATCGAAGCGGCGACGCGCAAGCCCGATCTGGTGATCGTCGATCTCGGCCTGCCGGACACCGACGGACTCGATGTGATCCGCGAGCTGCGCGGCTGGAGCGAGTTGCCCGTGATCGTGCTGTCGGCGCGTACGCAGGAAAGCGAGAAAGTGGCCGCGCTCGACGCCGGCGCCGACGACTACCTGACCAAGCCATTCGGCGTGTCCGAGCTGCTTGCCCGGATTCGCGCGCATATGCGGCGGCGCAATCAGGGTGGCTCGAACGAGACGCCGCAGGTGCACTTCGGCGGCGTGAGCGTCGACCTCGCGCTGCGCCAGGTGACGCGCGACGGCGAAGCCGTGCATCTGACGCCGCTCGAATACCGGCTGCTCGCGACGCTCGTGCGCCACGCCGGCCGCGTGCTCACGCACCGGCAACTGCTGCGCGACGTGTGGGGGCCGTCGCACGTCGAAAGCCATCACTATCTGCGCATCTACATGGCGCATTTGCGGCAGAAGCTCGAGCGTGATCCCGCTCAGCCCGAGCATATCGTCACGGAGACGGGCGTCGGTTACCGGCTGGTCGGCGTCGCGTGACGCTGCGCGCACGGTGCGGCATCGCGTCGCTTCATATCGTTTGACTTATAACGCCGACCTGATTTTCGGCCTATCTTGATATAATGGTGGCAGCAGGGACGACCCTGCTGCATCCGCTATCAACGGGGACGGCCCCATCATCCAATGGGAGTACGTCTCATGTCCTGGATTCTTCTCTTTGTCGCTGGCTTGCTGGAAGTGGCATGGGCCGCGGGTCTTAAGAATTCCGATGGTTTCACCCGTTTCTGGCCGTCGGTGTTCACGGTCGTGACGGCGCTCGGCAGTTTCGTGCTGCTGGCAATGGCGATGCGCCAGTTGCCGCTCGGCACGGCCTACGCCGTCTGGACGGGCATCGGCGCGGTTGGCGCGTTCATTTTCGGCATCGTGATGATGGGTGAGGCGGTTACGGTCGCGCGCGTCGGCAGTGCGGTGCTGATCGTTTTCGGGCTGATCGGGCTCAAGCTGTCGTCCGGGCACTGAGGCCCGCGAAGGCGTGCGATGCGGGCGGCGTTGACCGCCCGCATCATCGGAAAACTGCCGTAATCTCGCCACAAACATGCACAAAACGGCCGCTCCGTTATGCGGCCGGCGAATTGACGTGGCTATAATGAGACGGAAATCCCCTTGAAATTGCTCCGCGCGGCCTTGATGCGCGGGTCCGGCGGCTTCGGCGGGCGGAGCCTCTGGCGCTTCCCACCGTTCCATGGCTTGAGCCGCCGGAACTGACGGCACGCGACGCGTGCCTCGGAGGCAGCCATGCTTGAACCTCTTTCGCTTGCGGCGGGCCTCTCGTGGGGCAGCGGCTTGCGTCTCTATCTGACTGTGCTGATTGCGGGCGTCTTCGGGCGCGCCGGTTTCATCCATCTCCCCGATACGCTGTCCGTGCTGCAGTCGCCGTGGGTGATCGGCGCGGCGGCCGTGCTGACCATCGCTGAATTTCTCGCCGATAAAATCCCCGCCTTCGATTCGCTCTGGGACGCCGTCCACACGTTCATCCGTATTCCGGCGGGCGCTGTGCTCGCCGTCGGCGCGCTGGGCCACGCCGACCCGGCGCTGATGACGATCGCCGCGCTGGCTGGGGGCACGCTCGCGGGCGCCTCGCATCTGACCAAGGCGGGCACGCGCGCGCTGATCAATCTGTCGCCGGAGCCGGTGTCGAACGTCGTCACGTCGTCGGCGGAAGACGGGCTCGTATTCGGCGGGCTGTTGCTCGCGCTGTTCGTCCCCGTGCTGTTCCTCGTGCTGCTGGTCGGTTTTCTGGTGCTCGCGAGCTGGGCGCTGCCGCGCCTGTGGCGCGGCGTGCAGGGCGGCTTTCGCGGCATGGCGACGCACATGGTGTCGCGACTCGCCCGGAGCCGACACGATTGAGCGAAGCTGAGCGCGTCACTACCGAGGCTTTGCCCAAGCTTCGTTCCGAACCTCCGCATTCTCCTCATGAGCGGCGCGCGTCCGCGCACCGGCTGTCGCTCGGTCATCTGCTGCAACAGTCGCTGCGCATGACCGCGCGCGACTGGCGCGCGGGCGAGCTGACGATGCTGCTGCTCGCGCTCGTACTGGCCGTCGCCGCGCTGTCGAGCGTCGGCTTTCTCGCCGACCGCCTGCACCAGGGGCTCGAGCGCGATGCGCGGCAGATGATTGCCGCCGACTTCATCGTGCGCGCCGATCATTCCGTCGATCCGCAATTCGCCGACAAGGCGCACGCGCTCGGCCTCGACACGGCGACGACAGCTATCTTCCCGAGCATGGTGAACTCGGTGGCTTTACAGACTGGGTTACAGCCGGGATCACAGCCGGTCTCGCGTCTGGCCGCCGTGAAGGCCGTGTCGGCGGGCTACCCGCTGCGCGGCGCGCTGAAAATCGCGCTCGCGCCGGGCGGGCCCGAGCGCGAGGTGCGCGGCATCCCGCCGCCCGGCGACGTGTGGGTCGATCAACAGATGCTCGACGCGCTGAAGGCGCGCATCGGCGACAAGGTCAAAGTGGGCGGGCGCGATTTCACGATCGGCGCGCTGATCACGCGCGAGCTGGATCGCGGCTTCGCGTTCGTCAATTTCTCGCCGCGCCTGATGATGCGTGCCGACGAGCTGGCGTCGACGGGACTCGTCGGCTACGGCAGCCGCGTGACGTACCGGCTGCTGGTGTCCGGCAGCGACGCGTCGGTCGCTGCATTCGCGAAATGGGCGCACGAGCGCGTCGATAACGGCAAGATGCGCGGCTATGCGCTGGAGTCGCTGCAGGACGGCCAGCCGCAGGTCCGTCAGACGCTCGACCGCGCGAGCCACTTTCTGACGCTCGTGTCGCTGCTGACGGCGCTGCTCGCGGCGGTGGCGATCGCGATGGCGGCGCATCGCTACATGCGGCGGCATCTGGACAGTTGCGCGGCGATGCGCTGCCTCGGCGCGAGCCAGCGGACCTTGCGAGCGCTGTTTGTGTTCGAATTCGCGGGACTCGGTCTGCTCGGCGGCGCGGCGGGCGTGGTGCTCGGTTTCGGCGGTCATCTGGCGCTGTTCTGGTGGCTCGGCAGCCTGATCGACGTGAATCTGCCTTATCCGAGCGTCTGGCCGGCGCTCGAAGGCATCGCGGCAGGTCTCGTGCTGCTGATCGGTTTCGCGCTGCCCCCGCTGTTGCCTCTCACGCACGTGCCGCCCGTGCGCGTGCTGCGCCGCGAGTGGGGCGACGAGGGGCGCACCGCGTGGGCGGCGTACGCGCTCGGCGTCGCGCTGTTCGCGGGGCTGCTGATTCTCGCGGCGGGCGAGCTGAAGATCGGTGGCATCGTCGCGGGCGGGTTCGCGGGCGGGCTGCTGCTGTTCGCGCTGCTCGCGCGGCTCGCGCTGTGGAGTTCCGCGCGCATCGTGCGCAGCGAGCGCCTCGCGGTGGGCAGTCGGCTGGCGCTA
>BBSL01000553.1 GCA_001319865.1 Burkholderia sp. E7m39
ACGCGCCGCGCTTCTGCGGTGCGGGCACAGTGGTGAGCAGCGCCTGCATCGGCACCATCCGCGACGACATCGCGACCATGAACACGGGGAAGAACAGCACCAGCACGTAGAACGGCACGTCGGGCAGATGCGTGAGGAACAGCACGGGCAGGATGGACAGCAGCGCGGCGATGCGGAACACGCGCTTCTTGCCGAAACGGTCCGACAACTCGCCGACGCGCCGCGACGTGAAGAACGTCGCCGCGCCGCCTGCCATATACAGCCACGACAGATTGGCAGGCGCGACGCCGTGATTGGCGACGAGCGTCGGCGCGATGAACGGAATCACCAGCATGTGGCCGATCATCACGACGAAGGTCAGTGCGAACGCATTCAGATGCCGCACGTTCGCGAACAGCCGCCACAGGTCCGGCAGCACCTGCGCAAGCGGCACGCGCTGCTGTCGCAGATGCGCCGTCAGCGACGGCACGGTGCGCAGCCCGCCAAGCCAGATCGCGCACGACAGCGCGACCAGCAGCAGGAACGGCGAGGCCCAGCCGAAATGCGCGCCGAGCATCACGCCGGCGGGCACGCCCGCGATGGCCGCGAGCGAGAACGCCGTCATGATCGTGCCCGTCGCCGCGCCGCGCCGCGCGACGGGAATCACGTCGCTGACGATCGCCATCACGACGGAGGCCAGCACGCCGCCCGTGATGCCCGCGAACGCGCGCGCGGCGAGCAGCATCGGAAAGTTCGGCGCGAGCGCGCAGCCGAGGTTCGACAGCGCGAAGAGGGCATAGATGGTCAGCAGCAGACGCCGCCGGTCGAAGCGGTCGATATACGTCGCGGCCAGCAGTCCCGACAGCCCCGAGCACCACGAATAGGCCGACACGGCCGTCGCGAAGCGCGCAGGCGAGATCGCGAACGCATGCATGATCTGCGGGCCGAGCGGCATCATCACCATGAAGTCCATGATGATCGTGAATTGCGTGAGCGCGAGCAGCCATAGCAGGCGCCGCTCGCGTGATTCGTTCAAGGCGAGCATCGAACGCTCCGGGTGAGAGTGCGGGCAGCCATGGGGTCGTTCATTGGGCAGGTCATTGGGTCGGTCATTGGGTCGGTCTCTGGGTCAGTCGTCGAGGTTTTTCATGCACGGCCTGCTCGCCCTGTTTCCAGTACGCCGACGCGCGGATGCGCGTTTTGTCGATGCCGCGTTCGTTGACGAGGTGGTAGCGCACGGCGCGCATCGTCGCGGCTTCGCCTGCGGCCCACACATAGCCGTCGCCGTCCGGCAGGAAGGTTTCGCGCACGGCTTGCAGCAGCGGGCCGCCGCGATCCCCGGTCTCGCTGCGATAACGCCATTCGATGTACAGGGACGCCTGTGTGTCGAACTCGATGCACGCCGACGGCTCGGCCACCTCGATCACGGCCGCGACGCGCGCGCCAGCGGGCAGTTCGGCGAGCCGCCGGCCGATTGCGGGCAGCGCGGTATCGTCGCCGATCAGCAGATGCCAGTCGAAGGCCGTCGGCACGACGAACGAGCCGCGCGGCCCGCCGACGCCCAGATACTGCCCGACCTTCGCCTGCGCCGCCCATGCGGCGGCGGGGCCGGCTTCATGCAGTGCGAACTCCAGATCGAGTTCGCGCGCATCGCGGTCGTAGCGCTTCGGCGTGAAGTCGCGCGCGACAGGGCGCGGCTCGCCTGCGGGAAACACGGGGCCGTCGGGACCGGCTGCGGGCAGCGTCGGCTTGTCGGTGCCGGGCGCCGGGAAGAACACTTTGACGTGATCGTCGAACGACGCGGACACGAAGTCGTGCAGATCGTCGCCCGTCAACGTCACGCGCACCAGATGCGGCGTGACAGCCTGGACTTGCTTCACCTGCAGCAGACGGAATTTCAATGGATGACGCACGCGCGTCACGTTCAGATCGGTTAGGGTTGCTTGCATCGGTTGTTCTCTCCGGGTTCGGTCGGCTCAGGCGGCGTCGACGGGCGTGCTGCCGCCGTTCTCGCGCGGCTTGCTTTCGATTTCGGCCGTGGCGCGAACGAGAATGGCCGCGATGCGCCGTTGCTCCTCCGGCGACGCGTTGTCGCGCAGCAGCAGCGCGTGTTTGATCGCGCGGCGCGCCTGCACGTACTCGGGCAGCCAGCCGCCGTATTCGGACCAGGTGTCGCCGGGGTCACCCGCCTGGCCGGCTTGGCCCGCCTCGCCCGCGAATGCGCGGCGCACCGAGTCCATCTTGCGGGCGATGTGCGACAGCTTGGCGAGCATCAGGTCAGCGTGCTCGCGGTTCGCGGCGAGAAAGTCGCGACCGGCGTCGGCGAGCGAATAGCGCTTGCGGTTGCCTTCGACCTGGACCGTCACGTAGCCGAGTTCTTCCAGATACGTGAGGGCGGGATACACCATGCCGGGGCTCGGCGCGTAAAAGCCGTTCGAGCGCGCTTCGAGCGCCTTGATCAGTTCGTAGCCGTGACGCGGCTGTTCGTGGATCAGCGCGAGCAGCAGCAGTTGCAGGTCGTCGGACGTGAACTTGCGGCCGCGCGGGAAACCGTCACCTTCGCCGCCGAATCCTCCGCCAAAGCCGCCGCCGAACGGACCGCCACGTCCGCCGCCGCGCGGATGACGGCCCATGGCGTGCCGGAACAGCTGAAATCGTTCATACAGACCGAACAACAACGGATCGCGCGCAGAAGCGGCGTCGCGGGAGAAAAAGCCGTGGTGGTGGCGCATGTTAGATGCTCCGAATGTCTTACGATGTATCGAAAGATATATATCTAAAGATAGTTCGTCAAGGTGTATTTCGATTTTTCACTGGTACATGGCGAGGTACGTGGGAACGCACAAATTGCGCTCGGGGAACGACAAAGTGCGCGGCAAGCGCGAAATTGGGTGTGCAGTGCACCATTTTTCGCTGGTTTTGCTATTCAGAGATCCTAAGTTGCGCTGCAATGACACGCGACATGACCGCGGGGTGGAGCACGGCGCGCACGTCGCTTGTCAAGAATGTAGGGCCATAAAAACCGCCTGGCTCGCGAGTTCGAAGCGCTGCCTTTCGGCCTTCGCTTTCGCGGGAGGAATCGCTGACGGCCAGGCATCGGCGCTGTCTATGGGAACGAGGTCTTCATTAAGTGGCAGAGCACACGAGGCTTCGCTGACTCACACGGTCGGGTGAAATCCAGTTGAACGCCATGTTCATGGGCCCAGCGATCCATTGCCTTCGAGATGAACTCGCTGTCATTGTCGACCTTGATGCCAGGGTGCCCGCGCATGGCGGTGATGCGCGTCAGCGCTTCGACCACATGCTCCCCCTTCATGCGCGTGGCGTGATTTCCTGGATACGCATGAGCAGCGCCGACGAATCGCGCGCAACCGACTGATACCGATGCAGCGAATGAGACATGCCAAACAACGCGCAGGTCTTCGTCAGGCTGGTTCGATAGCGATCGCGCAATTCAGCGAACATGCGCCGACGGGCAGGCTTAAGAGCTTTTCGCGAGTACGTCCTGCAGCATGGCCTTGTTCAGGCTCAGGTCCGCCACGAGCCGCTTCAGCTTCGCGTTTTCCTCTTCTAGCTAGCGCAAGCGGCGCAACTCAGAAGGCCCAGCCCTCCGTAGAAAGTCGCCTCGCTGATTCCGAGCTTGCGACAGATCTCTTTCGACCTTCGTACCCAGCTCGGCTTGCTTCAGTGCAAATGCGATCTGCTCTTCCGTGAACTTGCTCGTCTTCATGGCATGGCCTTCGTGTCCGCCTGGATACATCATGCCGAATTTCTCTACTTTTGAACCGGGCGATATCTTGGGTCAGGGCCGCATTGCCCAAAGCCCTGAAAACACTCGTCGCCGATTCCGAACTCGAAATGATTCGCGCGGCTCGCGCCAATTCCGTTATGCCGGCTCGCGTGCTTGCCGACAGGCATCATTTCATATAGACGCTTTAAGGCCCGCCGCATCAGCGTACATCCGACGTTATGTTTTTTGTGCATGGCCCTCATGCGCAATTGGCATTGGACGTGGCCGGGCCATTTCGCGACTATCCCGCTCTCGCTCGATGGCACCAGAACCGTCGACGATACCTCTCGCGGCGCAGCGCACGACAGCCGTCGCGCTTCGCTATCGAATAACAAGGAAAGCCGGAATTCGCCGACGCCATCGCCAAGTGGCAAAGCGCTTCCGCGCACCTGAGATATGAGGAAGACAATTGAATAGTTCAATTCAACGGCACATCGGCCCGTTTGCGCTGATGCTGACGGGACTCGGTTCGATCATCGGGTCAGGCTGGTTGTTCGGCGCATGGAAGGCGGCCAAGATTGCGGGTCCCGCGGCGCTGTGCGCGTGGGTGATCGGCGCAGTGG
Source organism: Burkholderia sp. E7m39 (assembly GCA_001319865.1). GTDB lineage: Bacteria > Pseudomonadota > Gammaproteobacteria > Burkholderiales > Burkholderiaceae > Paraburkholderia > Paraburkholderia bengalensis. The sequence goes on from BBSL01000553.1 coordinate 4,333, forward strand.
TGATCCTCGCGATCGCGCTGACTTACGCGGAA
>BBSL01000554.1 GCA_001319865.1 Burkholderia sp. E7m39
CCGCCGATGTGCCTACGTCTGTTGATGATCAGCCACCCGGCGACTGCCGCGCAGCGCAAGAGCACATTTCCCGACGGCGACGATCCCCTCGATGCGCGCGCCGTCGAAGAAGCGGCGGCATGTCGTGCGGCAAACGCGGATTGGCTCGCCGCCGATGCCGCGTTCGCGAGTCCCGCACGATGTGCGACGGAAGCGGCGCGGATATTCGGATTCGCCGCCGTCACGCGGGAGCCGGCGCTGGCTGATGCGGACTACGGACGCTGGCGCGGCCGCCGCCTCGTCGACATCGCGCGCGACGAACCCGACGCGCTCGCCGCCTGGACGCGTGATCCGTCGGCCGCGCCGCACGGCGGCGAATCGTTCGATGCGTTGACGCGTCGCGTCGGCGGCTGGCTCGACGCGCTTCCCCAGCACGGGCATCGCGGCACGCTGATCGCCGTCACGCATGCGCCCGTGATCCGCGCCGCGCTCGTGCACGTGCTGCACGCGCCGTCGACAGCGTTCACGCACATCGACGTCCCGCCCCTCGCCATCGTCGAATTGCAGCGCGGCGAGCGAGGCTGGACGTGGCGGGCCACGGCCCCGCATGCGTCTCCGCATGCGCCCCCTCATGCGCCCTTTCCGACGCCCTTTCCGACGCCAGACGCCTGAAGCACGCGACGCGCGCGAAGCTCGAACAGTCATCCGCCCGCGCGCTCACAACGCGGGGCACGACAACACCTGCTGCGGATTGAGCGCCGTGCCCGGCAAGCCGTTCGCGGCGGGCGTGCCCTGCATCGGCGTGGCGATCAGGCGCACGGCGTCCGTGCCCGCGTTCGCGAGCACGTAACGCTCTGGGCGCCCTTGCGGCTGCCAGTACGCGCGATAGGCGCCGCCATCCGACAGCACATGCAACGTGCCCGGCACGGTCTTGCCGCCCGCGATGAAATCGACGGGCTCGCCGTCGCGCAACGCAAAGCCGCTCGCGGCCGGCACGCCAGATGCAGCCGACGCAGCCGGCCCGCCCGCGCCCGACAGCACACCGCAGGATCCATCGCCCGTTGCGGCGATCGCCAGTTGCGCGACGGTCCATAGCGTGAGGGGCGCCATCGTTCTGAATGTCATTGGATGCCTCGTGTCGGCTGAAAGCTCAGGCGTGGTGAGTCCGCCAAGCGCGATTTGCAAAGCGCGGTTTGCAAACCGCATACCACCGCCCGCGATCCGCGAGCGGTGCGAAGCCGCGCGAATTTTGACCGCCTGGCAACGCGCTTTTTGATGTGCGATAAGAGTTGGGTTCCTATCCAGCGTTCACCGAAAAGAGGCAACCGATGGCCACGCTCGAAGCGTTTCGCACCGTGCTCGACGATGCACGCACGCCCGAGATCATTCGCAATCACATCATTGATTCGCTGCAATATGCGCTGCGCAATCACGGGCAGATTTTCACGTCGAAGGAAGTGGAATGGCTCGCGAAATGGGACGACGCGCGCATTCCGCTCGCCGCCGCTCGCGAACTGCAAAAACGCATGACGCACGAAGCGGAATGAACGCCCGTGGACGGGTAGGCCCGCCGCGCCGCCCGTCGAACTGGATTGCTCCCCACAAGCGGCCAAACGGAAGTTTGTGCTACACAAGGCCCTGTTTTTAGGGCATAATATTGCTACAGCAGCACTCTGCCATTTCCTTCCGGCACCTTCTTAACCGCAGCGCGTTCTACCGGTTTCGCCGGTTTTCAGCTTCACCGCTGCATGGATTGCGTCTCTGCCGTCCCCGCCGCCGCGCAATGTCGGGCAGCGGTAACCCGGCGGTCATCGTCACTTCGGCCATAGTTGAACCCGACCAGGTGACATTCGTCATGCGTTCGGTGCCTGCGCGGCATCAGCGTATTTCTCCATCGGTACCGCGTCGTTCGCGGCTGCGTTCGGGTCCACGCGTAGGACTCGCGCCAAACCATTTCCATTGCGGCGTGCGCGAACGTGCCCGCCGCCGGCTGCCTTGCTGTTGCGTCGCTCGTGATGCGCGCGCGCCGGCAGCCTGTATCACAGGACTTTGCACATGACTCAAGGCATCAAGACCTACAAAGGTTACGAAATTCATCCGCTCGTCTATCCGCGCCGCACGTCGAGCGGCGTTACCCATCGCAATTCGCTCGATAGCGGCTACGACGCATCGGTGCGCATTTGCCGCGTCGGCGCGAAATCGATCGACGACGGCCGCGTCTTCCGGCTCGCGCACTTCCGTCCGTTCGAAGGCGCGGGCAAGGCCCGCATGGCGTGCATGGAACACGCAACCAACGTGATCGACGGTCACGTCGACGGACAAAGCGTCGCCGATCTCTGATCGCGTGCGTCCCGCCGTGTGGCATGGGACGCGCTTCACGGCTTCACCCGCATCGCCGCGGCAGCGCTCGTGCTGCCGCGCAAGATATGCTGCGCGCCGCGCGCAGCCCTTTCCCTCAACGACCCAGGAGTTTGCATGGCGAAAGAAGAACTGATTGAACTGGACGGCATCGTCGACGAAGTGCTGCCTGACAGCCGCTACCGCGTGACACTGGATAACGGTGTCGTCGTGGGCGCGTACGCTTCGGGCCGCATGCGCAAGCATCACATCCGTATCCTCGCGGGCGACCGCGTCACGCTCGAATTGTCGGTCTATGACCTGACCAAGGGACGCATCAACTTCCGTCACAAAGACGAACGCAGCAGCGGCACGGCAATGCGCCGCCGCTGACGCGCGAATAATCGACGCGTGTCGAGTCCGTTGCGCAGAGCGCGACACGCAACACAGATCTGCGAAAGAGACGCGGCATGTGCAATGCATGCCGCGCGGCTCGTTTAGGGCAACTGCCCGCGCTTCATTCCCTGCGTTTCATTCCCTCCGCTTCATTCCCTGCGTTTCATTCCCTGCGCTTCATTCCCGCGTTTCACTTCAAACGCTCATTGCTGCGGCTCGTTCCCGCAACTCCCCCCGCAATTCACTTCCCGTCGTTCACGCCCGAAACACAGCAGCCACATCGTCACTCGCGCCCGGCTGCATGCGTGTGACCACGCGTTCTTCCAGCTCCGCGAGATGCGCGCGCATGGCCTCGAGCGCAACGGACAGAACGCCGTCACTGAGCGCGTCGATTAGTCGGGCATGTTCGTCGGCCGAGCAGGTCGTGCCCTTCGACGGATCGTAAAGCGCCTTGTATAGCTCCGTCTTCGCGACCAGTTGCGCGACGAACGCTTCCAGCTCCGCGCTGCCCGCGAGTTGCGTCAACAGCACGTGAAACCGGCCCGCGAGCCGCACCTGCTCGTCGATGCGGCCGTCCTTCAAGGCTTTTTTCTCGCTCGCGACATGCGCCTTGAGCAGCCGCTTGTCCTGCGCCGACAGCGCGCCGCATAGCGCGGCGACGATGCCCGCCTCGACGACCTGCCGCGCGCGATACACCTGCCGCACATCTTCTTCCGACGGCGACGGCACGAACGCGCCGCGATTCGCCTCGAGCACCAGCTTGCCTTCGAAGCCGAGCCGCGCAAGCACCTTGCGCAGCGCGCCCCGCGTGCAGCCGAACGCGGCCGCCAGATCGCGCTCGACGAGTTGCGCGCCCGGGCGCAAGCGCCCTTCGAGCAGCGCCGTGGTGATCGACGCGTAAATACGCGCTTCGACGCTGTCTTCGTCGGCGGCGGGCGGCGGTGTGGTCGGGCGTGTGGCCATGTCGTTCGTACGGTTGGGACGGGCGGGTGAGCGGCCGTATTGTAGCGACGGCCGGCCGCGCGCGCACGACGCCCAAACTGTCCACATGAATACCCGGCATAGCTTTTTGTCGGACTATGGTTAACCATTTTCCGTTAATATGGTTAACCATATGCTTTCCGACCCGCAAGGCCCACCCGTGAATCCCACTCCCGGCACCGATTCCGTCCGTCCCATCCATCTCTCGCAGCGCACTGCATCCTCGGGCCTCGCCCTGGCAGACGTGATCTGGCTGGCGGCGATCGTCGCGATCGGCATCAATTTGCGGCCGCTGCTGACGTCCGTCAGCCCGCTGATGGCGACCATCCGCGCGGCGACGGGGCTGAGCTTTTCGGGCGCATCGCTGCTGACCAGCTTGCCTGTCGTCGCGATGGGGCTCGGCGCGTTCGGGGCGGGCATGCTCACGCGCGTGGTCGGCGAGACTCGCGGCGTCGCGCTGGGACTGCTCGCGATTGCCGTCGCGTGCGGCGCGCGGCTTGCCGCGTCGAGCGGAGCCGCGCTGCTGGCGACCGCGCTATTGGCGGGGATCGGCGTCGCGGCCATTCAGGCGCTGTTGCCCGGCGTGATGAAGCAA
>BBSL01000555.1 GCA_001319865.1 Burkholderia sp. E7m39
GAGCCCGTTCGTGGTGGGCTGGCTCTCCGATCTGAGCGGCGGCAAGTTGCTGCCCGGCATGGTCGCGATTGCCGTCGCGCTGGTCATCGGCGCGCTGCTGGTGCTGACGATGCCCGCGCGTCAGTCAAAAACACTGTCGTAATGGATCGTTCGATGAAACCAGAAACTCGGCCTGTGTGCATGGTCACGGGCGCGGCAAGCGGGATTGGCGCAGCGACGGCATTGCGCTTCGCGCGTGCAGGATATGCGGTCGCAATCGGCAACTTCGATGCTTCAACGCGCGCAAGTGCGCAGGCCGTGGCGGCCGGCTGCCGCGACGCGGGCACCGACACGCTGATATTCGACGCCGACGTCGGCAGCGACGCGGATTGCCGCGCGGCCGTCGATAGCGTGACGACGCGCTTCGGCCGCCTCGATGCGCTCGTGAACTGCGCGGGAACAACGAAGGTCATCGCGCACGACGCATTCGATCAACTCGACGCCGACGAATTCGAGCGCGTGTATCGCGTGAACACGATCGGCCTGTATCAGATGACGCGTGCGGCTGCCCCGTTGCTGCGAGAGACGGCAACCGATACGCGCAGCACGAGCGTCGTCAACATCTCATCGCTGGCAGCGCTGAATGGAACGGGTTCGTCGCTCGCGTATGCGGCATCGAAAGGCGCGGTCAATACGATGACGCTGTCGCTCGCGCGTTCGCTCGCGCCGCGCGTGCGCGTCAACGCCATTGCGCCGGGCATGGTCGACGACGGCCTGTTGCTGCGCGCGCTCGACGCGACGCGCTACGCCGCCGCGATCGACCGCATGACGACGAACGCGCCGCTCAAGCGCGTATCGCTTCCCGTCGAGATCGCCGACATCGCGTGCTTCCTGTGCACCGCGCCCGCAATCACGGGGCAGGTCATCGCCGCTGAAAATGGCCTGTTGCTCAACAACGGCTGAACCCACTGACACCAACGACATGTCCCACTTTCAGAGCAACAAGCCGCTTGGCAAACACCGTTCACGCATGGTCACCGAGGGCGTGACGCGCGTGCCGCATCGCGCGTTTCTGCGCGCGACCGGTCTCGACGACGAATCGATGCAAAAGCCGTTCGTCGCCATCGTCGATACGTTCGGCGAAAACACGCCGTGTTCGATGTCGCTCAATGCGGTGTCGGACAACGCGCGGCTCGGGGTCGCGGCGGGCGGTGGCGTACCGATCCGCGGTTCGGCGATATCCGTTTCAGACGGCACATCGATGAATCATCAGGGCATGCGCATGAGCCTCATATCACGCGAGGTGGTCGCCGACAGCGTCGAGCTGTTCGTGCGCGCGCACGCCTACGACGCGCTGGTCGGCGTCGCCGGATGCGACAAAACGCTGCCCGGCATTTTGATGGGCATGGTGCGCGTGAATGTGCCCGGCGTATTCCTGTTCGGTGGCGCGATGCTGCCGGGCACTGCGCCCGGCCAGCTTCCCGGTGGCGCGGGCCACGGACTGCAGCGGCAAGCGACCATCCTGACGGCGATCGAAGCCGTCGGCACGGCGCAACGCGGCGATATCACGCGAGCGCAACTCGATGCGATCGAACAACGCTGCACGCCGACGGCCGGTTCGTGCCCCGGGCAATTCACCGCGAACACGATGGCGATGGTGGCCGAGACACTCGGTCTCGCGCCGCTCGGTTCCGCGATGGTGCCCGCCGTCTACAGCGAACGCAGTGCGATTGCGCGCCGCGCGGGCGAAACGGTGATGCACACGCTGATGCACGGCGGCCCGCTGCCGCGCGATCTCGTCACAATGAAGAGCCTGGAGAACGCGTGCGCTGCCGTCGCAGCGACGGGAGGCTCGACCAATGCCGCACTGCATATCCCCGCGATTGCGCACGAGGCGGGTATCCGCTTCACGCTCGACGACGTCGAACGCGTGTTCGCCCGCATCCCGTTGATCGGCGATCTGCAACCGGGCGGACGCTATCTCGCGCAGGACCTGCATCATGCGGGCGGCGTGCCCGTCGTGCTGAAGGCGCTGCTCAAAGGCGGCTATCTGCACGGCGACGTGCTGACGCTCGATGGCCGCACGCTCGACGAGGTGCTTGTAGACGCCGCGGATCCCGACGGCGAAGTGGTGCGCGCCTGCGATACGCCGCTTGGAGAAAACGGCGGCCTCGTGATCTTGCGCGGCAACCTCGCGCCGGACGGCGCGTGCCTGAAGATCGCAGGCCTGAAATCGCTGCGGTTCGACGGGACGGCGCGCCTTTTCGAATGCGAAGAGGACTGCATGGCCGTGGTCGCCGCGCGCAGCTACAACGAAGGCGACGTGCTCGTAATCCGCAACGAAGGGCCGAAGGGCGGTCCGGGCATGCGCGAGATGTTGAGTGTGACGGCGGCGATCTACGGGCAAGGCATGGGCGAAAAGGTGGCGTTGCTCACGGACGGCCGTTTTTCCGGCGCGACGCGCGGCATGTGCATCGGATACGTCGGACCGGAGGCCGCGATGGGTGGCCCGATTGCATTGGTGCGCGACGGCGACCGCATTGTCATCGATGCCATCGCGCGCACGCTGAACGTTCAGGTCAGCGACGACGAACTCGCGCGCCGTCGCGCGGCGTTGGCACCGCGCGCGCCGCGTCGGCTGGCGGGTGTGCTCGAAAAATACGAGGCGCTGGTGCGGCCCGCGAATCTTGGGGCGGTGACGCATTCGGGTGCGCTCGAATGGCCGTACGGTGCGCCCACGCACGGAGACGACGCGTGAGTGCGCCGGATGAATCGATAGGGGTCGGCTTTTGCGGGCTCGGCAAGATGGGTTGGCCGATGGCACAGCGTCTCGTGGCAGCGGGGCATCGTGTAGCCGTCTGGAATCGTTCACATGACAAGGCGAGGGCGTTCGTGCGGGAAACAGCGACGACATCGTGTGTCGCTTGCGAGACACCGCGCGACGTGGCCGCGCGATCCGACATCGTCCTGCTATGTCTCGCCGACGGCATTGCCGTCGAAGAGGTCGCATTCGGCACGGATGGTCTTGCGTTAGCCGCGCGGGAAGCTGCGGCACTCACGATCGTCGATCATTCGACGCTTGCACCATCGCAGGCGCGCTCGCTGGCGAATCGCTGGCGGTCAGCGATAAAGGACGGTGCGTGGATCGATGCACCCGTATCGGGCGGGGTGGCGGGCGCGGCGGCCGGGACGCTTGCCGTGATGGCTGGCGGGCAAGTGGAACGAATCGCTGGCGTCGAACGCGTGCTGGCCGCTTTCGCCGCGCGCGTCACGCGCATGGGTGAGAGCGGCGCAGGCCAGGCGACGAAGCTCGTGAACCAGATCATCGTGATGACCACCATCGCGGCCATCGCGGAGGGCACGCTTCTCGCGCAGCGCGGCGGCATCGACACGGCGCGTATTCCCACCGCGCTCGCGGGAGGCTGGGCGGATTCGGTCCTGCTGCAAACATTGCAGCCGCGTATGGTCATGCCGCCGCAGCAGCCGACGGGTTCGATACGCACCATGCTCAAGGATCTCCATGCCATCGACGAGTTTGCGATGGAGTGCGCAATCGTGCTGCCCATCGCGAGTCGTGTGCGCGACTGGTTGATGCGTGCTGTGAAGGAGGGGCTTGGGGACGCCGATATCTCGCAGATCGTGCTGGCTTCGGTGGAATGATTCGCGGGCGTCCCGGGCGGAATATCATCCCATCGCGAGTCCAGCTTTATATCGATCCAATCATGTTTGAGCGCCTGGATCCGCCGGCAAGGTGAACTCGACCATGGCACCCCGTGGTGCATCGGCGCTCGCCCACATCCGGCCGCCAGGTTCTCCAGCGATATCGCAGCCTGGGGTGCCAACGGCTTCAACACGGCAATCCGGCTCGATCATCTTCTCGGGGTTCTTTTGCATGGGTGGAAAAGAGATTCCATCCATTCCCGTCTAATCAACGATCCGTTTCGGCGCGAGACTCGGTCCCACGCAATCCAACAGCCCTCGGCGAGATGCCATGGCTAAGGATCGCGCGAGGCGTGATGGGACGCGAGTGCTCGATGGCGAGCACTCGCGGCGAACTTCAAAGATCTAGATAGGAGCGGAGCGGGGCATGAGCAACACCACGAAGCAGCAATTCAAGCGTGTCTGGTTCATTACGGGCGCAACGCGCGGTCTGGGCGCTTTGATCGCCAAGGCGGCGCTCGCAGACGGGAATGCAGTCGTCGCTACGGGTCGCAATCCCGCAGCAATCGTCGAGCGTCTGGGCGAGTCGCCCGCCTTGCTGACTGCCGCACTCGATGTAACCAGCGAAGCGCAGGCGAAAGCCGC
>BBSL01000556.1 GCA_001319865.1 Burkholderia sp. E7m39
GGCCGAGCCCGCCGCGCAAGGTCATTTCGTGCATGTCTACGTCGACCGCGACACGCGCCGGCCCGTGCCGCTGCCCGACAAGATGCGCACGGCGCTCGAGCCGCTGATCGTGCGCGAGCCGCAGGCGGACTGACGCGTGCAGTCGTTCGTCATCGATGCGCTGAACGGCGTCAGCTACGGATTGCTGCTGTTCATGCTGTCGGCCGGCCTGACGCTGATTTTCAGCATGCTCGGCGTGCTGAACTTCGCGCACGCGAGCTTCTACATGCTGGGCGCCTATGTCGGCTTTTCGGTCGCGGCGCGCGCGGGCTTCTGGTGGGCGCTCATCGTCGCGCCGTTGATCGTCGGACTGATGGGCGCCGCGCTCGAGCGCTGGCTGCTGCGGCGCGTGCGGCCGCACGGCCATCTCGCCGAGCTGCTGCTGACCTTCGGCGCGGCCTATCTGATTGGCGAAGGCGTCAAGCTAGTGTGGGGCTTGCAGCCGTTGAGCGCCCCGGTGCCGCGCGCGCTCGACGGCTCGCTGATCGATGTGTACGGCCTCGCGTTTTCACGCTATCGCGCGTTCATGATGGCCGTGGCCATCGCGATGCTCGCGATGCTGTATGCCGTCCTGCGCGTGTCGAAAGCGGGACTCGTCGTGCGTGCGGCGCTCACGCATCCGCAAGCCGTCGAAGCGCTCGGCCACGACGTGCCGCGCGTATTCACGTGCGTGTTCGCGGCAGGCACGGCGCTCGCCGCGCTCGCGGGCGTGATCGGCGCGCCGCTGTTCGTCGTCGAGCCGGCGATGGCGGACTCCGTCGGCTCGATCGTGTTCGTGGTGGTCGTCATCGGCGGGCTGGGGTCGCTGGGCGGCGCGCTCGCGGCTTCGCTCGTGATCGGCTGCCTGCAGACGTTCGCCGTTTCCACTGATATCTCGCTTGGCGACCTGGCGAGCGCGTTGATGGACTCATCGACGGGCGACATTGAGCGCGCGCTGCCACCCGCGTGGAGCGCGCTGACGCTCGCGCAACTCGCGCCGCTCGTGCCGTACGTGCTGCTGGTCGCGATGCTTGCGGTGCGCTCGCGCGGCCTCTTCGGACAACGCGACGACGATGCATAACCCGGCTCACGCGTCGCCTGACTCTTCACGCCCGTCGCGCTGGCGCGCGGCGCTGCCGTGGATCGCGTTTGGCTTGCTGCTCGTCGTGCCGCCTTGTCTGTCGAACCAGAGCTGGCTCGTCGCATGGCTCGCGCAGACAGCCGCGATGATCGTGTTCGCGCTTTCGTACAACCTGCTGCTCGGCGGCGTGGGCCTGCTGTCGTTCGGTCACGCGGCGTCGTCGGGGATCGGGGCGTTGATCGCCGCGCATCTGTTCAACCGCGTCGGCATGCCGCTGCCGCTGCTGCCGCTGGTGGGCGGCGTCGGCGGCGCGCTGTTCGGCGCGCTGTATGGCCTCGTCGCGACGCGCCGCGCGGGCACCGCGTTCGCGATGATCACGCTCGGTATCGGCGAACTCGTTGCAGCAGCGGCGTGGACGTTGCCGGACTGGTTCGGCGGCGAGGCGGGCGTCGCGATCGACCGCACGGCGGGCTTCGCGCTGCCGGGCCTGACGTTCGGCCCCGCGCGCGAAGCTTACGCGCTGATCGCGCTGTGGTGCGTGCTCGCCGTGCTCGCGATGCAAGCGCTGTGGCGTACGCCGTTCATGCGGCTTGCGCACGCAGTGCGCGACAACCCGGCGCGGGCGGCCGCGATCGGCTGTTTTCCGCGCCGCGTGCGCTACGAGATGGTCGTGTGGTCGTCGTTCTTCGCGGGGATCGCGGGCACGCTCGGGCTGATCAACGTCGAACTGGTGTCGACGGAAAGCGTCGGCATGCTGCGTTCGGGCTCCGTGCTGATCGCGACCGTGATCGGCGGAAGCGGGGTGTTTTTCGGGCCTGTCGTGGGCGCCGTCGTGCTGACGTTTTTCAGTGTGGTCGTCGCGAGCGTCACGCATGCGTGGCTGTGGTATCTCGGGCTGTTCTTCGTGGTCGTGGTGGTGAGCGCGCCCGATGGCATCGCAGGATTCCTGCAGCGTCAGACGGCGCGTTGTGCGCGCAACGGCTGGCGCGCCTCGTTGCCGTCCCTTGCCGCGCGCACGGTCGGCGCATGCGCGTGGTCGCTCACGGCCGTGTTGTGCGTGCAATGGGCGTACGCGCAGCGCTTCGGCACGGAGGAACGCGCGCGAATCGTGGTGACGTCGGGTAGCGCTTCGCTCGCGGCGGCCGTGCTGGCGCTTGCCGCTGTGGGCTGGCTGTCGGTGCGCGCGGCAGCGCGGATCGACAGGCGCAGGGCTTCGGATAAAAGTGCGGACGAGAGCGCGGGCCAGAGCGCGGGCAAGAGCGTCACGGACAAGAGTGCAGACGAGAGCGCAGACAAGAGTGTCACAGACAAGAGTGCAGACAAGAGCACGAACAAGAGCACAGACGGGAGCGTCGCGGACAAGAGCACAGACAAGAGCACAGACAAAAGCGCAGGAGCGCCCCGATGATTCCCGCTATCACTGTGCACCGGCTCGACAAGCGCTTCGGCGCGACGCGCATTTTGCGCGGCGTCGATCTCTCCATCGAGCCGCACGAACGACACGCGCTGATCGGACCGAACGGTGCCGGCAAGTCGACGCTCTTCAACCTGATTGCGGGCGCGGCGCGTCCGAGCGCGGGCCGCATCGAGCTGTATGGCGCCGACATCACGCGTCTTGCGCCCGCTGCCATTTGCCGGCGCGGACTCGCGCGCAGTTTCCAGACCACGAGCTGCTTCGCGAAACTGAGCGTTTTCGACAACCTGCGCTGCGCCGCGCAGATCGCGAATCGCGACCGCATGCGCTGGTGGCAGCGTTTCACGAACGCGCGCGCAGCCGATGAACACGCCGAGCAGGTGCTCGATGCCGTGGGTCTTCGCGCGCGACGCGACGCGATCGCGGGCACGTTGAGCTACGCGGAGCAGCGGGCGCTCGATCTCGGGCTGGCGCTGGCGAGCGGCGCGCACACGCTGCTGCTCGACGAGCCCACGGCGGGGATGAACCGCGCCGAAGCAGCGCACGCCGTCGAACTGATCCGCGCGGCGACGGCGGGCCGCACGCTGTTGATGGTCGAGCACGACATGGATGTCGTGTTCGGTCTTGCGGATCGCGTCAGCGTGCTCGTGCGAGGCGAAGTGATCGCGACGGGGACGCCGGAGGCGATCCGCGCCGATCCCGTCGTGCGGGCCGCATATCTAGGCGACCTCGGAGGCGACCTCGCAGGCAATCTCGGAGGCCACCTCGACGATACGGACGGCGCGACGCGAGGCACCACGCGATGAACACGTTGCTGGAGATCCGCGATCTGCGCGCGTGGTACGGCGCAAGCCAGGTGTTGCATGGCGTGAACCTGAGCATCGACGCGGGCGAGGCCGTTGCGCTTGCTGGCCGCAACGGCTCGGGGCGCTCGACGCTCGCGCGGGCGATCATGGGTTTCGTGCGTTCAGAAGGCGTGATCCGCTTCGCGGGCCAATCGCTCGACGAGCGGCGCGCGTTCGAGGTAGCGCGGCTCGGCATCGGCTATGTGCCTGAACAGCGCGACGTGTTTCCGACGCTGAGCGTGCGCGAGAATCTGCAGCTCGGCATCGGACCGCGAGGCAAAGCGCGGGGCAGGACGCGTACTGCGCGCTTCACGCTCGACGACGCGCACGCGCTTTTCCCGGTATTGCGCGAGCGGGCGCGCACGAAGGCGGGCGTGTTGTCGGGCGGCGAGCAGCAGATGTTGTCCGTCGCGCGCGCGCTGCTAGGCGATCCGGATCTCGTCGTGATCGACGAGCCGACGGAAGGTCTTGCCGGCCAGGTCGTCGCGCAACTCGCGGCGGCGCTGCAGTTGCTACGCGATCGCGGCGTGGCGATGCTGCTGATCGAACAGCGGCTCGTGATCGCCGCGCGCATCGCAAGCCGCATCGCGGTGATGGGGCATGGCGAAGTCGTCTTCGATGGTTCGCCTGAAGCGTTCCACGCGCGACCCGACGTGATGCGGGAGTGGCTTGGCGTGGGGTGAAGTGTTCGCGCGTCGTTGTCGGTGTGTGATTGCCCTTTGCGCGGGCATCCGCGATGCGCCTTCGTGGCGCGGGCGTGGCCGGTGTGTGATTGCCCTATGCGCGGGCATCCGCGATAACGCCTTCGCGGCGCGGGCGTGGCCGGTGTGTGATTGCCGTTTGCGCGGGCATTCGCG
>BBSL01000557.1 GCA_001319865.1 Burkholderia sp. E7m39
GGCCTGCTGAACGTAACGCGCGCCGTGTTGCCCATCATGCGCAGGCAGCGCTCGGGGCACCTGATCAACACGTCGTCGATCGTCGGTTATCGCGCGGCGGCGGGGGTCGGCGTCTACAGTTCCACCAAGTTTGCAGTGGAGGGCATCACCGAAGCCTTGCATGACGAGCTAAAGCCGCTTGGTATTCACGCGACCACCATCGAGCCTGGTTTCTTCCGCACGGACTTTCTGGATACATCGTCGCTGCTCGTCGGCAAGGAGATCATCGACGACTATGCGCAGACGTCGGGCAAGCTGCGCGAGCTCGCTGTCAGCATCAATCACAATCAACCCGGCGACCCGGAAAGGCTGGCGGCTGCACTCGTGCAGCTGGTGGATGCACCGGCGCCGCCATTGCGTCTGCCGCTTGGCACGGACACGTTGCAGGCAATCGCCGAAAAGAACGTGTACGTTACGTCGGAAACGGATGCGTGGAAGCCGCTGTCGGCATCCACCGATTTTCCAGCCTGAACGAAGCGAGCTAGCTTCGGCGTAGCGGAATGCAACGGCGTGACAGCGAAAGCGGCGCACGCCGTTGCAATGTGAATCGATAACGAAGCGTCGCGGTCTCGCATCTCTATTTGCGCAATGGGGCGTATGAAATGAAAAAGATCGGCTTTCTCTCGTTCGGCCACTGGGCGACTTCGCCCTATTCGCAGACGCGATCGGCATCCGATGTCCTGCTGCAGTCGATCGATCTGGCCGTTGCTGCAGAGGAGCTAGGTGCCGACGGCGCGTTCTTCCGCGTTCATCATTTTGCGCGACAGCTCGCATCGCCGTTCCCGCTTCTCGCTGCCGTTGGCGCCAAGACCAGCACGATCGAAATCGGAACTGGCGTCATCGACATGCGCTACGAAAACCCCCTGTACATGGCGGAGGATGCGGGCGCCGCGGACTTGATCGCGAGGGGACGGCTGCAGCTTGGCATTAGCCGGGGCTCGGGCGAACAGGTTATCGAAGGTTGGCGCTACTTTGGTTACGCACCCGGCGAATGCGAGACTCATGTCGATCTCGCGCGACGCCACACGGAGGTGTTTTACGACCTGCTACGCGGCGAGGGTTTCGCTCAACCGAATCCGCGCCCGATGTTTCCGAATCCACCGGGGCTGCTTCGCGTCGAACCGCATTCCGAGGGCCTTCGCGACCGGATCTGGTGGGGCTCTGGCTCCGATGCCACTGCAATCTGGGCGGCTGGAATGGGCATGAATCTGCAATGTTCGACTTTGAAGAACGATGAATCGGGTTGTCCACTTCATGTCCAGCAGGCGGAGCAGATTCGGGCTTATCGGCAGGCATGGAAAGAAGCCGGGCATAAACGGGAGCCGCGCGTCTCTGTCAGCCGGAGTATTTTTGCGCTGGTGAACGACCAGGACCGGATGTACTTCGGGCGTGACCGACAGAGCACGGATACCGTGGGCCTGCTGGAAGATAGTATCCGGACGATTTTCGGGCGCAATTACGCCGCTGAGCCTGATGTTCTTGTGGAGCAGCTTGCGAGGGACGAGGCAATCGCAGAGGCAGATACTTTACTTCTGACGGTGCCGAACCAGTTGGGCGTGGAGTACTGCGCGCATGTGATCGAATCCATTCTGACCCACGTTGCGCCTGGGCTAGGCTGGCGCTAGGGCACGGTTGGAATCACAGACACAGACAGGTTCGATGATGCGCGGTTTGACTCCATGGTCCAAAAAGCGGACATCTGAAGCTGGCTAAAACCCGGACATGACTAAATAGCTCTCACATCCGATCCGTTGATAATTTATCTTATGTAAAATCACATAAACCGTCGAAAGGAATTTCGCCAGAAGTCCACACACTCACTCATCGCGCACGCTGCCCACGCTATCCTTTTATGCAGGTCCCAGCGCGATCTCGCGCTGTTAACGCGACACTCCGGCACTCGCGGCACGCCCGCCGGCGTCCCACGAGCTAACTCAGCAGCCGTTCCGGTTGCGTATTCCCTATGACGAACGTTACCGAACGCTTAATGAGCGAATACGTATCGCGCGACGCAGTCGGGCTTGCCGAATGGGTCCGGGACGGACAGGTGGCGCCAGCAGAACTCGTCGAGATCGCCATCACGCTGATCGAGCGCCTCAATCCGCGTCTGAACGCAGTCATCTACCGCACCTACGATCTCGCGCGCGAGGTTGCGCAGGCGCCGCGACGCGATGCGCCGTTCTTCGGCGTGCCCTTCCTGCTGAAGGATATGTTCACCGCGTGGCACGACCTGCCCGTCACGCAATCGTGCCGCTACCTGCGTAGCGTGCGCTGGCCAGGCGACAGCGACGTCGCGTGCCGGATCAAGCAAGCAGGCTTTGTGCTGCTCGGCAAAACCAACATCCCCGAGGTCGGCTGGAGTCTCTCGACCGAGCCGCGCGAAGCCGGCCTCACGTATAACCCCTGGCGCGACGACGTCACGGTCAGCGGCTCGAGCGGCGGAGCGGCTGCCGCCGTCGCCGCCCGCCTCGTGCCCCTCGCCGACGCCACCGACGCCGCCGGTTCGATTCGCGCGCCAGCGTCGGTGTGCGGCCTCGTCGGCCTCAAGCCGTCGCGAGGCCGCATCAGCCACGCGCCGTACCTGGGCGATCCGTGGTATGGCTGCGCGTATTCGCTGTGCCATTCACGCACGGTGCGCGACACGGCCGCCTATCTCGATGCCATCGCGACGGGCAGTCTGCCGGGCGATCCATACCATGCGGCGCCGCCCGAAGAGACATGGGCTCGTTCGATGCATCGGCCGCCCGGCCGGTTAAACGTCGGCTTCGCGACGCGCACGCCCGACGGCCATGCATTCAACCCGGAAGTCGAAATGGCGATGCGCGAAACGACCCGCCTCCTCGCTGATCTTGGTCATCAGGTCGTGGCGTATGACTGGCAAGCGTTCAACGCGGAATTCGCATGGACGACTTATACAAGCCTGGCGGCTGTGCTGACTGCACAGTTGTTCGAATCATTCGCGCCGGAGGTCGGCGTTCCTGTCGGGCCGGACGATGTCGAGCCAATCACATGGTCGATGATCGAGCGCGGCCGCCGCTGCACCGGCATCAGGCACGCAGAGGACGTGCAGTCGCTGCGTCTGATCGGCCGCGCGCTCGCGACCGAACTGCAGCCATTCGATCTCTACCTGACGCCTACCCTCACGCACCCGCCGCGGCCGCACGGTTACATGGACATGCGCATGACCGACTGCGACGCCTACAACGCGTTGATGGCGGACGCATGCTTCCTCTATCCGTTCAATATCACCGGACAACCCGCAATAACGCTGCCGATGCACTGGACTGATGACGGGCTCCCCGTCGGCATTCAATTGGTTGCACGAACGAATAGCGAGGTGACGCTGCTACGCGTGGCGGCTCAATTGGAGGAAGCGCGTCCCTGGATCAGTCGCAAGCCGCCAGTTTGCGCATGAGTCTGCGCATGACTTTGCGCATGAACCGATGAACAGGCCCTCGCACAGTTGAGCAGATGAGCGCTGCCATTCAAGGCTCGTGAGCGAGATCTTCTGCGATTCGTTATCACAGGCATTCTCATTGTTTGCTCATCTTTACTCTCACTGCGGCATGCCGGTTGCTTTGAAACAGATGCACCGTCGCACAAGACATTCGTGGCTCGTTTCGCCTCGATAACGGTGGATTTTCTGAAGAGCACTGGTCAAAACCGTGCATTTCCTTGGGAGGAAGATCATGAAAAAGATTGTCGCGGCTCTCGCATCGGCATTGCTCGTCTCCACGGCGTTCGCACAAACGACGACGCCATCGGAAGCCGGCAAGGCGCAACTGAAGGCAAACAGCGAAAAGAGCGAAGCGCAGGCTACTGCGAACAAGAAGAAGGCCGAAGCTCAGAGCGACGCCGACAAGGCACAGGCGTCGGCAAACGAAGACAAGGCATCGGCTCAGGCAGATGCCGACAAGAAAGCGGCAAAGAT
>BBSL01000558.1 GCA_001319865.1 Burkholderia sp. E7m39
CATCGAGGACGAGCGCATGAAGCCCGCGCTCGCACTGCGCGCCGCAGGCTGCGCACTCGCTTTTGCGGCTTCGTCCGTTCGCGCGGATGCGCCGCCAGTGCTGATCGAAGCCTACGGCGACTCGACCACGCTCGGCATTTCATGCAGCGACGGGCATTGCGGGCCGCTCGCCGACAACGCGGTGACGTATCTGCAGGATGCGCTGCGCGCGAAGTATGGCGCGCGCGTATCGGTGGTGAACGACGGCGTCGGCGGCACGATGGCGACGCAACTGCGCGACGGGACGGGCACCGCGCGCACGGCGGGCAAGGCGCCATGGAAGGCGCGTCTCGCCGCATCGAACGCGCAGATCGTGACGATCAACTACGGCATCAACGAAGTGATGCACAACCAGCCGCCCGAACAGTTCTACGCAGCCGAAACGGAACTCGTGAAAACGGCGCAGGCGCTCGGCAAGCTGCCCGTGCTGCAGACGTCGAACCCGATGCCCGATGCGCGTCTGAACGCGCGGCTCGCCGAAATGGCGGCCATGACGCGACGCGTCGCGGCCGAACAGCAGGTGCCGCTCGTCGATCACTACGCGCAGATCTCGGCGATGGCCGACTGGAAAACGTACATGTCCGACGGCGCACATCCGAAGCCCGAGCTGTATCGCGTGAAAGCGCAGCAGGACTTCGCCGTCATCGATCCCATCGTGCGCCGCCTGAGCGGCGACGCGGTGCTCTCATCAAAACAGCGGCGGCCCGCAGCCGCTGCGCTTCAATCCACTTCCGCCAACCCGACGAGAGGCAACTCATGACCCCACAACGCAAGGCCATCATCACGGGCGTATCCGGCCAGGACGGCGCCTATCTGACGAAACTGCTGCTCGGCAAGGGCTATCAGGTGACGGGCACGTATCGGCGGACCAGTTCCGTCAACTTCTGGCGGATGGAAGAACTCGGCGTGATGAATGATCCGAACCTGCAGCTCGTCGAGCACGACCTGACCGACGCCGGATCGACGCTGCGCCTGCTCGACACCGTGCAGGCCGACGAGCTTTACAACCTCGCCGCGCAGAGCTTCGTCGGCGTGTCGTTCGACCAGCCGTCGACGACGGCCGCCGTGACGGGCGTCGGCGTGCTGAATCTGCTCGAAGGCATTCGCACGGTGAACCCGAAGATGCGCTTCTATCAGGCGTCCACGTCCGAGATGTTCGGCAAGGTGCAAGCCGTGCCGCAACGCGAGGAAACGCCGTTTTATCCGCGCAGCCCGTATGGCGTCGCGAAGCTGTTCGCGCACTGGTCGACCATCAACTATCGCGAGTCGTACGGCATGTTCGCGACGAGCGGCATTCTGTTCAATCACGAATCACCGCTGCGCGGCCGCGAGTTCGTCACGCGCAAGATCACCGACACGGTCGCGAAAATCAAGCTCGGCAAGGCCGACGTGCTCGAACTCGGCAACCTCGATGCGAAGCGCGACTGGGGCTTTGCGCTCGAATACGTCGAAGGCATGTGGCGCATGCTGCAGGCCGACGAGCCCGACACCTACGTGCTTGCGACGAACCGCACGGAGACGGTGCGCGATTTCGTGAAGATGGCGTTCGCGGCGGCTGGCTATCAGCTCGAATGGTCGGGCCGCAACGAGCGCGAGACGGGCATCGACGTGCGCACGGGCAAGACGCTGATTCGCGTGAATCCGAAGTTCTATCGCCCGGCCGAAGTGGATCTGCTGATCGGCTGCGCGGACAAGGCACGCGAGAAACTCGGCTGGCATCCGCAAACGTCGCTCGAACAGCTGTGCAAGATGATGGTCGATGCAGACGTCGCGCGAAACCAGAATGGGCTGTCGTGCTGATGTGCTGATGAAGGGGCGCGCGAAGCGCCCTTTTCTTGCTACAGCAGCTTTCGATCGACGCGCGGCACCATCGGCGCGAATTGCAGCAGTCGGTCGGCCTGCGCCGCGATGAACGCCGCAATCGTCTGCACCATCGCTCGCTCGTCGCCGACGTACACGTCGGCTTGTGCGAGTTCAGGCGCGAGTGCCTTCGCGGCCTGCGCCATCCGGGTCATCTCGCGCGCGAGATAGCGCGGCAGCGTGCCCGTGCGCCGCGCGAAGTCGGCGAGTTCGAGCGGCGTGATTTCTTCGAGGCGAAAAGCATCGCCGTAACCCATCGCCATGTCCTGCTCGACCCGCTCGCCGTACGCGTTGACGGACACCAGGTCGTATAGCGGCGCCGGCTCGAGGCCGCCGCCATGCACGAAGAACGACAGGTTCTTGCCATGCGCGTCGCTGTTGCCGATCAGTAGCTGGAAGAGCGCCCAGCGGACCATGAACGTGCGCGCGGCAGCGGGATTGTCCAGATGCCGTTGCAGCGCAAAGAGCTTCTCGAAACTCGCGCCTTCGCGGATATTGCGCACATCGCGCGTATTACCGAAATTGCGCTCGTATTTGAAGCTGACGGGCAGATCGAGCGCCTGGCAACCGTCGATCACATGCCGGCGCCGCACGGCCTGAACGGACACGCCGTCCGACGGGTCCAGCACGACCGTCCGGTCGAAGCGCTCGACCAGCAAAATCGGCTCGGGAATGCGCCGGATCGACACGGGCGCCGCCTGCAATCCCATGCGCGCGGCGAGCGTCATGCAATAGTGCTCGTTGGCGACCATGCATGGCGTGACGGGGCTGCGCGATTCGGGCTTCAGGATGTGCGTCGAACTCAATGCACCGTCGACGAGCGCGAGGCGTTCGCCCTCCACCAGCACTTGCAGCTTGTCCTGATAGCCGGCCACCGACAGCCGAACCTTGCCGTCCCAGACGGGAAACGGAATCACGTCGCGCTCGCGGATACGCTGACTGAGTTCGTCGGGCGCAATCTCGCGGCGCATCGGCATGGGCTCGTCCGCTGCAGGTTGCGGTGACGGCTGCGATGGCGCGAGAAAGCTCAATCCGCCCACTGGCTCCTTGCCGAGCATCCGAATGAGCCCGTACGTGTTGTCCTTCGACACCTGATAGACGACGGACGCCACATCCAGCGCCCGCCCTTCCGGCAGCAGATTGGCGATGAAGCGATGCACGGCACCCTCGGCCACCTGCTCCGCACCCGCGAGCGGAATGTGCGGCGAGAGGGGAAATGCATCGCGGCGCGCTGGCCAATGGTCGTCGTACTCGAAGCGATACAGGCTCTGTTTCGCTTCGAAATGAAGACGGCCTACCGTGCCCTCGTCGGTGATGACTTGCAGCGTGTGCGGCATCAGGACGGCTCCGAGGGTGCGCCGGAAAGCGCGGCGGCATCGTCCGCCGGCGCGGCGGGCGTCGCGATGGCGTCGAGCACGGCGTGGCTCTGCTGGTTCGTGACGACCAGCAGGTTCAGGCCGAGTCCGTGCAATACCTTGAAGGCCTTGTCGAGACTGACCGAGCGGCCGTTTTCGAGACGTGAGAGCACGTCCTTCGACACGCCCAGCATGTCGGCCGCATCGTCGATGCGAAGCGCGCTTTGCGCGCGGCGGTTGCGAACGAGCCGGCCCAACGACGCCATGTCGGATGCGAGCGGGTTCATCACTGCCGGTCGGGGTAAGGTGCGCGCCATAGTTCCGTTATTTCAGGAATAAAACCGCTTTCCAAGCTTGGCGGGTTGATAATTACGAGAATATCAGAATTAGCGATCGAATCGGTGTCTTTGGGCAATAATTCCGAAATTGTCGGAATTATTGTAGGCAACGCAGCTTGGCACCTGATAATTCCCGAATTCTGAGAACTATCGGTCGGCGCATAAAAAAGGACGGCATCGCTGCCGCCCTCGTTCTGCCGCCCTGCGCCGTTACGCCGCTGCCTGAATCGCCTCGTTATAGACAGCCGCCACGCGCCGCGCGATCACCGGATTGTCGAAATGCGCGCGCGCATACGCACGGCAGGCATCGGCATCGGGCAATC
>BBSL01000559.1 GCA_001319865.1 Burkholderia sp. E7m39
CGTAAACGCAAACGGCGCCCCGACCGTCCGGTTCGAAAACCAGACCGTGGGACGCCGTTGTCCAAGCGATGCTGCAAAGCCAGCAGGGGCGCGGCTCATCGTCGATGCCGCGGTGCCCGAACATGCAAGCTGTATGCCACTTCCGGCGTTCACCGAGCGGCCGCCACCGCTTGAGCCTGCGGATCGCGCCCAGCCGCATGCATCGGCGTGTGAACGATCTTGATGCCTCGCGGCACGCTCGTGGTGCGTCGCAGCACTGCGCGAGTGCGCCGCCGATCGGCACGCATCGATCGTTCACATGACAACCCAGGCACATCGTCGCCCCACGCGGCAAGCACACTCGCGCTCCGTGCGAACAGGCGGCGCGTCGAACGAAGCGTCTGGCCTCGTTCTTGCAACTACGCGTTTCGCCGGCAAAGGCGCCGGCATCGAATCGAATCCGGGCATGCGACATCGACTGCCCGCGACATGAACAGACAGGATTGAACCGGACAGCGGCGTCCCCTTCGTGCATGCACGAGCGGGACGCCGTTTTGCATTGGCGCGCGCATGCATGCCGGGCACGCGATGGAGAACAGGATGAACAAGGGCAAAGTGACACTCGTCAGCGCAGGACCGGGCGACCTCGATCTGTTGACCTTCAGGGCAGCGAAGGCCATTGCAGCCGCCGACGTGCTGCTGATCGACGACCTCGTCGACGACGAGATCGTCACATTGAAGGCGCCGCACGCGCGCGTCATCAAGGTCGGCAAGCGCGGCGGCTGCAAATCGACGCCGCAGGCCTTCATCCAGCGGCTGATGCGCCGCTATGCGCTGCAAGGCAGGCACGTCGTGCGCGTCAAGGGCGGCGAGGCGCTGCTGTTCGGCCGCGCCGGCGAAGAAATCGCGGAACTCGCGCAGGCAGGGATCGCCGTCGATATCGTCAATGGCATCTCGTCGGGTTTCGCGGCGGCGGCGGGGCTTGGCGTGTCGCTCACGCATCGCGACCATTGCCAGGGCGTGATCTTCGTGACGGCGCATCTGCGCGACGGCACCGAGCCCGACTGGGCGGCGCTGGCGGCGACGGGCATGACGCTCGCGATCTACATGGGCGCGAGCCGCATCGACAGCATTAGCGGCGCGTTACTCCACACGCTGGCGCCCGACACGCCCGCCGCCGTCGTGCAATGGGCGGGCACGGCGCGCGAGAAGCGCGTCTGCGCCACGCTCGACGACATCGCGGCGCGCGCGGCACAGGCGCAGATCGCGAGCCCGGCCGTGATCCTGATTGGAAACGCTATCGGCGAAAGCGTGGCGAACGAGGCGGCGCGCAGCGAGCCGGTACGAAGAATGCGCGCGTGATCCGTTAGCTCATGCGGCGCCCGGCAGGCCGCACATGATCTTCACGATATCGGCCTGCGTCAGCATGCCGATGACGCGCCCGCCCGCTTCGACAACGGGCAGATGATGGTGCCCGTTCTTCGCGAAGAGAGGAATGACGTCTGTCAGCGGCGTGTCCGCTTCGACGTAGTGAACGTGGGCCGACATCACCGTCGTGACGGGCCGCTCGCGCCGTTCTTCTTCGGGCACGGTGACGTCGGAGGCGAGCTTCAGAAAAGGCAGGACTTCCTCGAGCGGCTGCAGATCGACGTGCGTGACGACGCCTTTGAGGCGCCCTTCGGCGTCGACCACGGGCAGCAGCTTGATATGACGGGCGTCGAGCACTCGCAGCGCGCCGCCGATCGTCGTATCGACGGACACCGTGACGGGCGGCGTGCGCATCACGTCCGCGCATCGCAGCTGCATCAGGTCGTGCAGAAACGCTTGCCTGCGCAGTTCGTCGAGCAGCGCGCGCCGCTTGTCGTGTCTCTCATGTCCCTCATATTCGTCATATGCGGCTGCGTGCGGCTCGTGCGCCGCAGCGTCGCCGCTGCCATGCTCCGGTCCGATGCGTTGCCGCTGGCTCCCGAAACACCAGTGCAAAACCGACGAGATCGACATGTTCGCCTCCGCGGTGACGTTCGACCGTTCACCTGATTACCAATGCAGCGCCCAGCGCTTTCGGCTCGCTTATTGCCTGCATATTGCCTGCTTTTCGCCTGCGTTCGGCTTGCGCTATCACAACGTCACTTTACATCATAACGTGAGATATTGCCGGGCGACGGCCAGTCGCGGCGCTGCGAGGGCAAAAAGTCCAGCATGCGATAATCGCGCATTACGTCGCGCCGCGACGGCCTTTTGCTTCTGCCCTTGAAATCGCTTCTCGCCCCGCTCGACCAGATCGCGGAATTCGATGAAATCGTCGACGTCCGCACGCCGCTCGAATTCGCCGAAGACCACATTCCCGGCGCGCTCAACGCGCCCGTGCTGTCCAACGAGGAGCGCGTGGTCATCGGCACGATGTACAAGCAGGTGTCGCCTTTCGAGGCGACGCGCGTGGGCGCCGCCATGGTGTCGCGCAACATTGCCGCGCATCTGGAAACGACCTTTGCGGACCGGCCGCGCAACTGGCGGCCGCTGATTTATTGCTGGCGCGGCGGCAAGCGCTCGGGTTCGATGACGACCTGGCTGAATCTGATCGGCTGGCGCGCGCGGCAACTGGACGGCGGCTACAAAAGCTATCGACGCAACGTCGTCGATCTGCTCGAAACACTGCCGCAGCAATTCAGCTACATCGTGCTCGCGGGCCATACGGGCAGCGGCAAGACGCGTTTGCTGAACGCGCTCGCGCACGCGCACGCGCAAACGCTCGACCTGGAAGCGCTCGCCGCGCATCGCGGCTCCATTCTCGGCACGCTGCCCGACGCGCCGCAGCCTTCGCAGAAAGCATTCGACACTTCGCTCGTGGGCGCGTTACGCGGTTTCGATCCGCAGCAGCCCGTGTTCGTCGAAGCCGAGAGCCGGCGCATCGGCGCCATTTCGTTGCCGCTTTCGTTGACGGAGCAGATTCATCGCGGCACCTGCATCACGGTGGAAACGCAGCGCGACGAGCGGATCCGCCTGCTGCTGCAGGACTACGCGCATCTGTTCGACAACCCTGCGCAGTTCAAGTCGCTGCTCGCGAGGCTCGTCGAGCTGCATGGGCACGCGAGAATCGGCGAATGGCAGCGCATGATCGACGAGGACCGCCGCACCGAGCTGTTCGAGCAGTTGATCGATCTGCACTACGACCCCGCTTACGCACGCAGCACGCGCAAGCATTTCGCGCAGTTGCCGGAGTCGCTGCGCTTCGCGCTGCGGCCCACGCAAGCCGATCTCGACGAACAGGCGCGCGCGCTGCTGAACCAGTTGCGATAGCGCCTGCGCTTTACCAGTGCTCCGCCGTCGGCCACGGCAGGCGCTGCAATGACCAGTCCAGTTCCGCGCCGACCACGCAGCGCCCCTCGCCCGATTGCAGCGCGACCGTCACCGCGATGCACGGCCGGCCGCTCGCCAGCGACAGATACGGGCTGCTCGTGATGGGCACGCCGGGCCGCAGCACGGCATTGCGGAAATACGGCCGATGGTCCCAGCGCGCATCGCGCGGGTTCGCCACGGGATGCAGCGACCCGCCGTCGATCGCGGACGCCTTGCCCGGCACTTCATGCCCGATCTGCCGGCCTGTGTCGTCGAGGACGAAACAGCTGATGCACAACTCCAGCTGCGCGAGATCGTAGAACGCGTCGTTGAGCGGCATGCCCTTGAGCCACGCGTCGACGCCGGCATCGAGCGCCTGCCGGTACGGACCGACTTCCGATTCGAACAGCGCATGCTGATGCGCGCGCCCTTGCGCGATCACGTCGAAGGCGTGGTCGATGCGCCGGTGCACGGCGTCGGGCGGCGTGACGGAGGCCGACGGACGCCCCAGCAGATAGCCCTGCGCAAAGTCGACATTCGATTCGACCGCGAGAATCAGCTGCTCCGTTGTTTCGACGCCCTCCACGACCACGAGC
>BBSL01000560.1 GCA_001319865.1 Burkholderia sp. E7m39
ACAGGTTCATCCGTTGCGCGACGCTGCGGCGGCGCACCGGCTGCGGCGCCCGGCCCCCGCCGTTGCCCCACGAGCGGCCAGGCTCGGCGTCCTGCGGCAACATGCTGCTGCGCTGCACCGGCTCGAGTGCGCCGAGCCGGTGCGGCGTTTGGGAAGAAGGTCGAAGTATCGTCATGTCCGCAGCCTCGGGTTCGAGATGATGGCGCACAGGTCGGCAAGCAGCACGAGCAGCAGATACCCGAGACAGAACAACAGCGTGCAGGCCTGTACGAGCGGGAAGTCGCGGTTGCTCACCGCATCGACCATCAGGCTGGCGAGGCCCGGATAGTTGAAGATGGTCTCAACGACGATCACGCCGCCGAGCAGATACGACAGGCTGAGCGCGATCGCGTTGGCGATCGGGCCGATCGCGTTCGGCAGCGCATGGCGCAGCACCACGCGCGCGGGGCTCGCGCCCTTGAGCATCGCCATTTCCGCATACGACGAACTCAGTTGCTCGATCACCGCTGCGCGCGTCATCCGCGCCATCTGCGCGACGACTACCGCGCAGAGCGTGACGACGGGCATCGCGTAGGCGCGCAGAAAATCATGCAGGCTGTCGATCTCGCCGCTATACGACAACGCTGACAACCAGTGCAGCTTGACGGCCAGCACCAGCACCGCGAGCGTCGCGATCAGGAACTCCGGCGTCGCCACCAGCGACAGCGTGCCGAGGCTCACGATCCGGTCGATCAGCGACTCGCGGTTGACCGCCGCGAGAATGCCCGCCGACACCGCGATCGGCACCGACACGGCCGTCGTGATCGCGGCGAGCGTCAGCGACTTCGGCAGACGCCCTTCGATCAATTCAGTCACCGGCAGATTGTTCGACAGCGACACGCCGAAGTTCGCGTGCAGCAGGCCGATCAGCCAGTGGATGTAGCGCAGCCACGCGGGCTGGTCGAGACCGAACTGCTGGCGCAGCGCCGCGACCGTTTCGGCGGTCGCCGACTGGCCGAGCGCGGCCTGCGCGGCGTCGCCGGGCAACAGGTTGGTGATGACGAAAATGATGATCGAGACGATCAGCAGCGTCAGCGCGGTGACGGCGATGCGCCGGCCGATCAGCTCGGCGATGTTCCCGTTCATGGGCAAGACCTCCTCGGTTGCGCTGCGGCTACGCCGGCGCGGCATCGATGCGCCGGCGTAGCCGCAGCCGTTGGGGCTGCTTGAGACTGTGCTGCGGGATAGCTGGGGGGTTGCTGCGTGTTGCCGTTGTGTTGCGCAAGACTAGCCGCCGCGCTCGCGCGCTTCGGCTTCGTCATCAGCACGTCACGCGTTCCACCACACGTACTCGGCGAAGTTGAAGCCCATCATGGCGCCCGTCGGCACCGGTGCAAGTCCTTGCAGCTTCTTGTCGTTCGCATCAAGCAGGCTCAGGAAGGTCGGAATGCCAATGCCGCCTTGCTCCGACACCAGCACCTGCATGTCGCCGTACATCTGCTTGCGCTTCGCGTCGTCGGTTTCGGAACGGGCGGCGACCAGCAACTGGTCGAACTTCGGGTTGTTCCAGCCCGACTCGTTCCACGGTGCGTCCGACTTGAAGAACTGGGTGAACAACACGTCGGCGCTGGAGCGCGGATTGACGCTGCCGAAGCCGAGCGGATGCTTCATCCAGTGATTCGACCAGTAGCCGTCGGCCGGCACGCGATTGATGTTCAGATTCACCCCGATCTTCGCGGCGCTTTGCTGCAGCAGCACCCCCATTTCGACCGAGCCGTTCGCGTCGGTCGTTGCGTAGATCGGCGGCAGCGTCGCGCCGACCGCGCCGGCCTTCTGGAAGTGGAACTTCGCCTTGTCCGGGTCGTGCGGCCGCTGCGGCAGCGACGCATTGAAGTAGCGGTGTCCCGGCGGAATCGGCTGATCGTTGCCGATCACCGCATAGCCGCGAAACACGGCGCTGCGCACCTGGTCGCGGTCGAACAGATACTTCATCCCCTGCACGAAATCGGGGTTGCCCGACGTCGGATTGTCACGGCGCATGATCAGGTCGGTATAGAGACCCGACTTGGTCTCGCGGACTTCGTAGCCAGGCGTCGCCGCGATGCGCTGCGTCGAGCGCGGATCGACGGAATTGATCAGATGAACGTCGCCGGAGAGCAGCGCATTGACCCGCGCCGCGTCGTCGCCGATCCCGATCAGTTCGATCTGGTCGAGATAGGGGCCCGCGCCCGTTTTCCAGAAGCTGTCATTGCGCACGCCGACCGTGGAGACGCCCGGCTTGAACGTCTTCACCTTGTAGGGGCCGGTGCCGACTGCCGTCGTGAAGTCGGTCGTGCCGTCCTTGACGATCACGAATTGCGGCGTGGCGAGAATCACCGGCAAATCGGCATTCGCAGACGCAAGCGTGAGCGTGACTTCGTTCGGGCCCGTCTGCTTCGCGTCCACGAACTGGTCGGCGAGCGTCTTCACCTTCGACGCAGTGGCCGGATTCTTGTGACGCATCAGCGAATAGACCACGTCGGCGGGCACGAGCGCCTTGCCGTCGTGGAAGGTCACGCCCTTGCGCAGCTTGATCACCCATACCTTCGCGTCGCTGCTGTCCACCGATTCCGCGAGGTTCATCCGTGGCGTCAGCGACGCGTCGAGCTGCGTCAGGCTGCTGTAAAACATGAAGAAGCGGATGTAGTCGGAGCCGGCTGAGCCCTTGGCCGGGTCGAGCGTATCGGCGGTCGACGATGCGTCGTAAGCGACCCGGATCTTGCCGCCTTTTTTCGGCGTGGGCGCGGCGAACGCCGGGCTCGCCCCTGCCAACAGCCCTCCTGCTCCGGTGGCGAGCATGCCGCCGGCGGCCAGCAAACGCATCATGTCACGGCGGCTGAAACCGCCCTTTTTGATTTCGTCGTCGTACATGCGAACTGCTCCTCACTCGAGATTGAACGTGGGATATCCAGCATTGGTGTTCGGCGGCACGCCGCGTGCTGGTCGCGGTGCGGTGGGACTGCATGAATCGATTTAAGCACTGCAAAAACTGCCGTTGATCGCGTATCAGCAGACGCGACCATCCGAAAACGCGGTTTTGAGCGGTACAAACAGCATGTTTTGCCGCCCCCTGGCATCGACCCTGATATGCGCTCCCTGCACCGCCCCGTGCGAGCGCCGACGAACGCCGCTGCATGAACATCATCGTAGAAGCGAGCGCGCCGCAGATTGCATCGACAAAATTGGCCCTTTCGGCACGCCGCACGCGATCTGAACCGCCTGAGCGCGCATTTCGTATCACAGGCCCCGCCGCTGCGCATGGCTACTGCTTCCTTGTGCGCGCTGCACCATGATAAAAAATTCGTACTAGTCATCGGCGGGGCAACGTGCAACAGTCGCGGCACGGCCGACTACTCCGGGAGCGCCCCGTGTCCGATCCAACCACCCAAGCACTGTTCACCTGCCGACGCCTGTGCCTCGACGACATCCCCGCCGCCCAGCGGCTGTCTGCCGCGATCGGCTGGCCGCATCGCTGCGAGGAATGGCGTTTTTCGGCGCGCACCGGGATCGGCTTCGTCGCCGAGATGGCGGGCGCGCTGGTCGGCACGGTGGTGTGCTGGGCATTCGGCAGCGATCGCGCGACGCTCGGCATGCTGCTGGTTGCGCCGGAACATCGGGACAAGGGGATCGGCGAGGCGCTGTTCGCCCGCGCGCTCGACGAACTTGGCGAACGCGACATCACGCTGTACGCGAGCGATGCGGCGCGGCCGCTGTGCGAAGCGCTCGGCTTCGAGGC
>BBSL01000561.1 GCA_001319865.1 Burkholderia sp. E7m39
TGGCGCGGCTGGCTGTCCACCGTCCGATCACAAGCGCATCGGCATCCGCTATCTCGTCACGGCGTTCGTGTTTCTGATCGCAGGCGGCGTCGAGGCGCTCATCATGCGCCTGCAGCTCGCGCGGCCCAACGCCACGCTGCTCACGCCCGAGCAGTACAACCAGCTGTTCACGATGCACGGCGTGACGATGATTTTCCTGTACGCGCTGCCCGTGCTGTCGGGCTTTTCGAATTACCTATGGCCGCTGATACTCGGCGCGCGCGACATGGCGTTTCCTCGCCTGAACGCCTTTTCGTACTGGATTTTCCTGTTCGCCGCGATCTTTCTGTATGCGAGCTTTCCGCTCGGCGAAGCGCCCGACGCGGGATGGTTCAACTATGTGCCGCTGTCGGGGCTCGAATACGCGACGGGGCCGAACATCGACGTCTACGCGCTCGGCATGGTGCTGCTCGGCATTTCGACGACGGTAGGCGCGGTGAATTTCGTCGTGACGCTGCTGCGCATGCGCGCGCCCGGCATGTCGCTCGATCGCGTTCCCGTCCTCGTGTGGGGCACCATGACGGCGTCGTGCGGCAATCTCGTCGCGGTGCCGTCGGTGAGTCTTGCGTTCCTGCTGCTGTGGATGGACCGGCGCATCGGCACGCATTTCTTCGACATCGCGAACGGCGGCCGCGCGTTGCTGTGGCAGCATCTGTTCTGGATGTTCGCGCACCCGTGGGTGTATGTCGTCGTGCTGCCCGCCATGGGCATCGTCTCCGACGCGCTGCCCGTGTTCTGCCGCCGGCCGCTGGTCGGCTATGGTCCCGTTGCGCTGTCGACGGTGGCGACCATGCTGATCGGCTTCGTCGTGTGGATTCACCATATGTTCGCGACGGGCATCCCCGCGCTTGCGCTGTCGCTGTTCGGCGCGGCGAGCATGGCCATCGCGGTCCCCAGCGCCGTCGCGACCTTCGCGTGGATCGCGACGATCTGGACCGGGCGCCCCGTGTTTCGCGTGCCGTTCTACTACTTCGCGGGCTTCGTGCTGCTGTTCGTGATCGGCGGCGTGTCGGGCGTGATGACGGCCGCCGTGCCGTTCGACTGGCAACTGACCGACACATATTTCGTCGTCGCGCATCTGCATTACGTGCTGCTCGGCATCAACGTGTTCCCCGTGATCGGCGGCGTCTACTTCTGGTTCCCGAAGTTCACGGGACGCATGATGAGCGAGCGCGTCGGCAAGCTCGCGTTCTGGATCATGTTCATCGGCTTTAACGTCGCGTTCTTTCCGATGCACATCGCGGGGCTGCTCGGCATGCCGCGCCGCATCTACACCTATGCGCCCGATATGGGCTGGAACACCGTGAACCTGCTGACGTCGGCGGGTTCATTCGTGCTCGCGCTCGGCATTCTGGTGTTTCTATGCGACCTGTTCTACAGCCTGCGGCATGGCGCAAAAGCAGGCGACAACCCGTGGGACGCGGGCACGCTCGAATGGTCTGCGAGCTCGCCGCCGCCACCGTACAACTTCGCCGTCGTGCCGACGCTCGCAAGCCGCCATCCGCTGTGGGAAGGGCGCATCGAAGACGAAGGGCAGCATGGCGCGCGTTCATCGCTCGAAGAGGGCTTCATCCTCGATCATGGGCGCGAGGCCCTTGGCACGACGGCGCTCGAAGCAAGGCCCGACGTGATTCTCAAGATGCCGGAAGACTCCTATACGCCGTTCGTGCTGAGCGTGTTCGCCGTGCTGTTTTTCGCGGGACTGGCGTGGCTCGCATGGTGGTTCGCTGCGGCGATGCTGTGCGGTTGCGCCGTGTCCGTCATCGTGTGGCTGTGGCCGGAGCGCGCCCTGATCCAGCGCGAGCCGCAGCGCGTGCGCGACGCGGAGAGCTGACATGAGCGACACGCTGCACGACGACATCGACGATACATTCGACCGACCGGCGCGACTTCCCGTCGGCAGCGCGGGCGAGCGTTCGGGCGGCTGGTTCGGCTGCCTTGCGCTGATCGTCACGGAAGGCTCGCTGTTCGGCTATCTGATCTTCTCGTACCTTTACCTGGCGTCGCAAAGCGGCCGCATGTGGCCGCCCGAAGGCCTGCCGAAACTTGGCCTGGGGCTCGCGAACACGGCGATCCTGCTGTCTAGCAGCGTGTTCGTTTGGCTATGCGAGCGCTGCGTGAAGCGGCGGCGGCTGCATTGGGCCGTGGCATCGATGGGCGTCGCGCTGGTGCTGGGCGTGATCTTCGTCGGCATCCAGCTGAAGGAGTGGCACAACCATCCCTATGGCCCGACCGCGCATCTGTACGGCTCGCTGTACTTCACGATCACGGGCTTTCACATGGCGCACGTCGTCGTCGGGCTGGTGGTGCTCGCGCTGCTGTTGTGGTGGACGGCGCTCGGCTATTTCGACGAGAAGCGCTGCGTTGCGCTGACGATCGGCGGATTGTATTGGCACTTCGTCGATCTCGTGTGGCTGTTCATTTTCACGACGCTCTATCTGTCGCCGTATGTGTTGCGAGGCGCGCATGATTGACTCATCGACTCACGCCCCGTCAGCGAACGACGGCAACCCTCCGCGCGGCGGCCACGACGACGTGGCGCAGTTTCATTCGTGGCGTTTGATGATCGGCACGCTCGCCGCGCCGCTCGCGTGGTTCGCGCAAATGTTCGCCGGGGAAGTGCTGACGACGCGGGCATGCGCAGCGATGGGCGCAGGCGGCCCCGCGGACCCGCCGGGGTGGCTGACCCCGGTGTTGATCGCGCTGAGCGCTGCGTGCTTCGCCGTGGGCGTGACGGGTGTCGTCGTGGCATGGCGCACCGTGATCTTCACGCGCGCGCGGCGCCGGCTTGCGCTGCATGGCCGCGCGCGCAGGATCGCCGAACTCGAATGGTTCCTCGCGAGAGTGAGCGTGTTGTCGAGCGCGATGTTCCTCTTCGGGCTGGTCTCGACCGATCTCGCCGTCTGGGTCCTGACGCCTTGCGGCCGTTGGTGACGGCGATGAACGGGCGCTTCGTTTCCGCTACCGTCGCGACTGTCGCCATGGCGGCCGTGGCTGTTGCGTTGCTTGTCGTAGGGAGCGCGACGCTGCATCGTGCGCGCGCGCAAACATCGGTTACGCGCTTCGACACGAACGATCCTCGGATAATCGCGAAAGGCGAGTATCTGGCCAAAGCCGGCGACTGCGCGGGTTGTCACACGGCGCCGCCGGGCGGCCCATCGGGCAAGGAGCCGTTGCATCCCGCTGCGCCGTTCGCGGGCGGCCTGCCGATGGGGTCGCCGTTCGGCACGATCTGGTCGTCGAACATCACGCCCGATCCCGACGCGGGGATCGGCCGCTACAGCTACGACGATTTCGAGCGCGCGGTGCGCGAGGGCGTTGCGCCCGGCAACCGGCGGCTGTATCCGGCGATGCCGTATCCGTCGTTCGCAAAGATCAACGACGACGATCTGCACGCGCTCTACGCGTACTTCATGCACGGCGTCGCGCCTGTGCGCCAGCCCGCGCCGCGCACGCACCTGCCGTTTCCGTTCAATCAGCGCTGGGCGATGATGTTCTGGCGCGCCGCGTTCGCGCCGGACGACGTGTTCGTCCCGCACGCGACGCGCAGCGCGCAATGGAATCGCGGCGCGTATCTGGTGCAATCGCTCGGACATTGCGGCGCCTGTCACACGCCGCGCGGCCCTGCCTACGAAGAGCGCGGCTACGACGAACACGCACGGCT
>BBSL01000562.1 GCA_001319865.1 Burkholderia sp. E7m39
GTTCGCGCCGTGGCTTGCCCCCCATCCGGTCGGCGCGATTCTCACGCCCGACGTGTTCGCTGGTTTCAGCGCTAAGCTGCCGCTCGGCTCCGACTACCTCGGCCGCGACATGCTGACCCGCATCATCTACGGGATGCGGCTGACGGTCGTGCTCGCGCTCGCCGCCGCGCTGCTTGCGGCGCTCACGGGGACCATGCTCGGGCTGCTCGCGGCAGTCGCCGGCCGGCGCATCGACGAGACGATGAGCCGCCTGCTCGACGCGGTCACGTCGATCCCGTCGAAGATGTTCGCGCTGATGATCGTCGCCGCCTTCGGCTCGTCGCTGTCGTTGCTGATCGTCACGGCAGCGGTGAGCTACATGCCGGGCTCGTACCGGATCGCGCGTTCGCTCGCGGTCAACATCGGCACGCTCGAATACGTGCAGGTGGCGCGGGCGCGCGGCGAGAGCGCGCTGTACATCGCGTGCTTCGAGATGCTGCCCAACATGGTTCACCCGATGCTCGCCGACACGGGACTGCGTTTCACGTTCGTCGTGCTGCTGCTCTCCAGCCTGAGCTTTCTGGGGCTCGGCGTGCAGCCGCCGTATGCGGACCTCGGGTCGCTGGTGCGCGAGAACATCGCCGGTCTCGGCGAAGGCGTGCCGGTCGTGATCCTGCCGGCTATTGCGATTGCCGTCCTGACGGTGGGCGTGAACCTGCTGATCGACGGGCTGCCGCATCGCGGCCGCCGCAAGGGCGCGGCCGACGCTGACGGAGGTCATTGATGAAGGCCCATCTTTTCAGACGTGCTCATGCGGCCATCATGGCCAGATCGGGCGCCGCGCCGTTGCCGTCGTCGAATCTCGTCGAGGTGCGCGGGCTGCGCGTGGTCGGCAGCCGTCCGGGCGAGCCGGATACGACGATTGTTCACGACATCGACTTCGAGATCGCGCGCGGCGAAGTGCTCGCGCTGATCGGCGAATCCGGCTCGGGCAAGACCACGATCGCGCTGTCGCTGATGGGCCATGCGCGCAGCGGCTGCCGGATCGTGGGCGGCGCGATCCGGGTCGGGGACACCGACGTGCTCGGGCTGGCGCCAAAAGCGCTCGCTGGCCTGCGCGGCCGCAAGGTCGCGTATATCGCGCAGAGCGCGGCGGCCGCATTCAACCCAGCCCGCACGATCATGGACCAGGTGATCGAAAGCGCACTGATCCACGGCGTGCTCACCAAACGGGCGGCGCAGGAGAAAGCGGTCGAGCTCTTTCGCGCGCTCGCATTGCCGGAACCGCAGACGATCGGGCGGCGCTATCCGCACCAGGTATCAGGCGGACAGTTGCAGCGACTGATGGCGGCGATGGCGCTGATCACCGACCCGGAGCTCGTGATCCTCGACGAACCCACCACGGCGCTTGACGTGACCACACAGATCGACGTGCTCCAGGCGTTTCGCCGTGTGATCCGCCAGTGTGGGATGACGGCCGTCTATGTGTCGCACGATCTGGCGGTGGTCGCTCAGATGGCGGATCGCATCGTCGTGCTGAGCAATGGCGAGATTCGCGAAACGGGCCGCACGCAGCAGATTCTGCATGCACCGGCACATCCGTATACGCAAAGCCTGATTGCCGCGATTACGCCGGTTGCGCCGGCGCTGGCGGGTGCGCCTGAGGACGTCGACGCAACTGGGGCGGCAACCGGGGCAACCGGCGCAACCGGCGCGTCCGCCATCCAGGCGCAGGCGGCCGCCGCGCCGCTGCTTGAACTGCGCCGTCTGACGGCCGGTTACGGCGGAACCAATGCGAAAGGCTGGCCGAACAAGGTGATCCTGAACGATGTGGATCTCGTGATCGGCCGGGGACAGACGGTCGGGGTAATCGGCGAATCCGGCTCGGGCAAGACCACGCTCGCGAAGGTGATCGCCGGACTGGTGCCGATGGCGCGCGGCACGCTGATGCTCGACGGCGAGCCGCTTGCGGCCGACCTGCGCCGCCGCAGCCGCGAACAGTTCCGTCGCATCCAGATCGTGTTCCAGAACGCGGACACCGCGCTCAACCCGACCCATACCGTGGAGCGCACGCTCGCGCGGCCGCTGAAGTTCTATCACGGCATAAAGGGCGAGGCCGCGAAGCGCCGCGTCGCCGAACTGCTCGGCCTGGTGCGGCTGCCCGCCGAGCTCGCGCAGCGGCGCACCGGCGAGCTGTCGGGCGGACAGAAGCAGCGCGTCAATCTGGCGCGGGCGCTCGCTGCCGAACCGCAACTGATCCTGTGCGACGAAGTCACGTCCGCGCTCGATACGGTGGTCGGCGCGGCGATTCTCGAACTGCTGCGCGATCTGCAGAAAGAGCTCGGCATGTCGTACCTGTTCATCACGCACGACATCGCCAAGGTCCGCGCGATCAGTGACGACATCGTCGTGCTGTATGCGGGACACCGCGTCGAGACTGGCAATCGCGACGCGCTGTCGGCGCCGCCGTATCACCCGTATTCGCATCTGCTGGTGTCGTCCGCGCCCGAGTTGCGCGCGGGCTGGCTCGAGGAAGCGGATGAGCGCTGCCATCGCGCGCTGCCGCCGATCGGCGAAGCGACGCACGAGTCAGAGCTTTGCACGTTTCTCGCGCGCTGCCCGATGCGGATCGACGGCATTTGCAATCGCACTGCGCCGACCGAGCGCACGCTCGCGAGTGGCGCGCAGGTGCTGTGCCATCGCAGCGAGGCGGAGCTGGAGCAATACCAGAGCGTGCCGGGCGATGACGCTGCGGCAATGGCCGTGCTTGCGCAGTCTGCGAGCTTGCGGGGTTGAGGCGACGCGGTGTGCGACGCGCGATGCCTGTGGGAGTGCGCGTGCGTGCCCGTGCTTGCGCTGGCAGCACGGGCGCGTGACACGCGCCTCTTGCCTGGCCGAGCCGCGTGACATGCGCCGTGTGGCGCGCGCGTAACTCAAACGCACGACCCGCGCCGCCCCTGCGAATCGAAGCTTCTGGCGTGCTCCCGCCGCGATGCGCGGCGGGGCGCGGTTTGTCTCGTCGGGCACGCGCTTGCCGGACATTTTGCGAGGATACGGGTCAATGGGCTTGAGAATCGGAGTCGACATCGGCGGATCGTTTGCCGATTTCGCGGTGCTGGACGATGCGACGGGCGAGCTGAAAACGCTCAAGGTCTTCTCGCGGCCGGATAGCCCCGGCAGCGAAGTGCTGCGCGGCATGGAAGCGCTGCGCGTACGCGATGGCATCGATCCCGCCGACGTGACGTACTTCACGCACGGCACGACGGTCGGCGTGAACGCTGTCGTGCAGCGCAAGGGTCTGCGGCTCGGCCTCATCACCACGCGACATTTCGAGGACGTGCTGGATCTCGCGCGCCTGAAGGGCCCGGACATGTATAGCCTGATGTCGAAGCGGCCCGCACCATTGGTGCCGCGCGAACGCGTGTTCGGCGTGGTCGAGCGGCTCGCGGCGGACGGCAGCGTCGAGACGCCGGTCGACGAAGCGAGCGTGCTTGACGCGCTCGCGCGGCTCCAGCAGTCCGGTTGTGAAGGCGTGGTGGTGGCGCTCCTGCATGCGTACCGCAACCCCGCGCACGAGCATGCAGTGAAGGCGCTGATCGAGCGCGCGATGCCGGGCTTCTTCGTGTCCTGTTCGAGTGATGTGTGGCCGATCATCCGCGAATACGAGCGGACGTCGACGGCGGTGATTGGCGGCTATGTGCAGCCGAAGGTGTC
>BBSL01000563.1 GCA_001319865.1 Burkholderia sp. E7m39
ACACGTCATGACCCAACCGCTCAGAATCGATTTCGTGTCCGATGTCGCGTGCCCGTGGTGCGCTGTCGGGCTTTCGTCGCTACAACTTGCGCTGTCGCGTCTCGGCGATGCCGTGCAGGCCGAGATCGTCATGCATCCGTTCGAACTGAATCCGCAGATGGTGCCGGAAGGCGAACCCATCGTCGAACACATCGGCAAGAAGTATGGACGTACGCCCGCACAGGTGGCGGAAGCACAAGCCATGATCCGCGAGCGCGGCGCGAGTGTCGGCTTTGCGTTCGGGCAGCGCACGCGCATCTACAACACGTTCGATGCGCATCGGCTGCTGCATTGGGCGGGTCTCGAAGGCAAGCAGTTGGCGCTGAAAGAGGCTCTGCTGAAGGCCTATCACGGCGAAGGCAAAGACCCGAGCAATCACGATGTGCTCGTCGAAACGGCGCAATCGGTCGGGCTCGATGCCGCGAGAGCGCGCGCCATTCTGCAAGGCAACGAGTACGCCGACGAAGTCCGCGCGGAAGAGCGCGAGTTTCAGACGATGGGCATTCAGTCCGTACCGTCGATTATCTTCAATCAGAAGTACCTGGTGACGGGCGGGCAACCCGCCGAAGCGTTCGAGCAGGCCATCCAGCAAATCCTTGCAGAGACGCAAGCGTAATCGCCCACATGCGTGCTCCACGCTGCGCCACCTGACGCGCTCGTTCAACAGCATCCGAATGAGCGCGTATTGCGTGGGCGCCTTCGGTGCAAGTCAATTGCAAGAAAAAATCTTTTTAGCGTGATGGAATAACCATCGATCGCTGGCGTTAGCCCTTCTGTCGCACGGCTGTTTCGCGACTGCGGACCCGTCGTCGGGCCGCATCAGAAGAACATCGTCAAGCGAGGAACGGTTTTGAGTCACGACACGGTTCAACCGCGGTGGGTAAGGATCACGCACTGGATCAATGCGCTGGCCGTCGTGCTGATGGTCATGAGCGGCTGGCGGATCTACGATGCGTCGCCGATCTTTCCCGCCATTCAGTTCTCCCCTTCGATCACGCTAGGCGGCTGGCTTGGCGGCGCGCTGCAATGGCACTTCGCCGTGATGTGGCTGCTGGTCGCGAACTTCATTGTCTATCTGGCTTGGAACATGGCGTCCGGGCGTTTCCGGCGCAAGCTGCTGCCCGTCAGGCCTAAAGAGCTTGCCGCCGATTTCATCGCCGCGCTGCGTGGACGCCTGACACATCACGATCTCGCGCATTACAACGCGATCCAGAAGCTCGCGTATCTGGTGGTGATCGCCGACATCGTATTGATCTTGTTGTCGGGGCTCGCGGTGTGGAAGTCGGTGCAGTTTCCGCTGCTGCGCACGCTGATGGGCGGATACGACAACGCGCGCGTCGTGCATTTCGTCTGCATGAGCGTGCTGGTCGGGTTCTTCGTCATCCATATCGCAATGGTCGCGCTGGTGCCGCGCTCGCTGCTGCTGATGATCCGAGGGCGCTGAATCATGACGATCCGAAAACGTACCCCTGCGGCAGGCTCTTTTCTCGCGACACACGGCGACTCCATCATTCGTGACGCGCAGCGCGAACTCAAGTCGCCTGCGCGACGGCTGTTCGGTCAACGGCTGCTGACGCTCGGCGGCATCGCGCTGTTATCCGGCTGCGATCTGACCAACGACCACGCCGTCAACACCGCGCTGCGCCGCATTTCGTTCTTCAACGACGACGTGCAAGCTTTGCTGTTCGATCCCAACAAGCTCGCGCCGACGTATCCGGAGTCGATGATCACGCGGCCTTTTCCGTTCAACGCGTTCTACGACGTCGACGATGTGCCCGAGGTCGACGCCGCGAGCTACCGCTTGCAGTTGAGCGGCCTTGCGCAAGGCAAGCGCACATGGACGCTCGACGAGTTGCGGGCGCTACCGCAGGAAAGCCAGATCACGCGCCACATCTGCATCGAAGGATGGAGCGCGATCGGTCATTGGGGCGGCGTGCGCTTCGCCGATTTCCTGCGCCGCTGCGGCGCGGATACGAGCGCGAAATACGTGTCGCTGCGTTGCGCGGACAACTATTGGACCAGCATCGACATGCCGACCGCGCTGCACGCGCAGACGCTGCTTACGCTGACTTACGACGGCGACGTGCTGCCGCCGAAGTACGGCTTCCCGATGAAGCTGCGCATGCCCACCAAGCTTGGCTACAAGAATCCGAAGCATATCGTCGCCATCGAAATCACGAACCAGTATCCGGGCGGCTACTGGGAGAACCAGGGCTACAACTGGTTCGGCGGTTCGTGAGGCCATCACTCGTTTAGTTCCTGCATTCTCAAACCAACCCAATGGGAGCTTCTATGTCGGTCCGTATCAAACTCGGCGTCACGCTGTTGACGGCCACGCTCGCTACCGCTGCCTTCGCGCAGGCGCCCGCGACCAAGCCCACGCGCATTCGCGGCGAAATCGTATCGCTCGATGGCGACACGCTCAAAGTGCATCGGCGCAGCGGCGACACCGTGTCGATCGAAATGAAGCCGACGGTGACCGTGTCGGCCGTCAAGTCGATGCAACTGTCGGACATCAAGCCGGGCTCGTTCATCGGCACGGCCGCGACCACGGGCACGGACGGCAAGCTCACGGCGACGGAAGTGGTGGTGTTTCCGGAAACGGCGCGCGGCACGGGCGAAGGGCATTACGCGTGGGATCTCGGCCCCAACAGTTCGATGACCAACGCGAACGTCGACACGGTCGTGCAAGGCACGAGCGGGCGCGACCTGAAGCTCTCGTACAAGGGCGGCAACAATGTGGTGACGGTTCCGCCGAATGTGCCCATCGTCACGTTCACGCCAGCGGCGAATAGCGACCTGACGCCGGGCAAGAAAGTGTTCGTGGTGGCCACGCCCGCGTCACAGGGCGAATTCGTCGCGCAGCGCGTCGTCGTCGAGAAGGATGGCGTCGCGCCGCCGATGTAACGGCTGGTCTTCTTCATCCCGATTCATTTGAGTGAATTTCGCCATTTATTTTCGATTTTTGTTAATGGCTGCGGCGCTAACATCGCGTCGCAGCCGTAACAAAAAAGGGAAGAAATGGCGATCACATTGCATTTCCCGGCATCGGACAACTCCGGTAAGTCGTTAAAGATAGACGCTATCCGGTTTCTCGCGGCTTTCTGGGTGCTCATGTATCACTTCAAGCCGCCCGCATTCAAGGCGCTATTGCCTCATACGCTCGCGCCTTTGGGCAGCGCGCTCTGGTCGGGCTCGACCGCGCTATTCGCGGGACCGGCCGCCGTCATTGTGTTCTTTGTCATTTCCGGCTATTGCATTCACGCCGCATATCACAAGGACGTTGCGCTTAAACCGGTCAACTATTATGCATCCCGGTTCATTCGCATTGGATTGCCTTTAGTTATTCTTTTGTGCGTCGTTCAGCCGCTGCCGATGGGGCAGAACTATCTCGAATCGGTGCTGTGGTCGCTTTACTGCGAAATGGTGTATTACGCCCTTTATCCCGTTTTGCGTGCGCGGCTTTACTACGTTGGCGAGATGATTGCCGGTTGCGCGGCAATGGCAGCCGCGATGGTCGCGTGTGTTCGT
>BBSL01000564.1 GCA_001319865.1 Burkholderia sp. E7m39
CACCATCAATCCGAACGCGCAGGCAAGCGGCCCGGGGCTGCCGGAAGGCGCAGTCGGGCAGACCCAGAAAGCCGCCGAGCCGGTGCGCACGCAAGCCGAAGAAGCCGTCGTGCAGCGCGAGCACGCGCCCCTCTTCGATCACAAGCTGACGTTGGACTGGGGCATCAGCGACACCTACTACGACCGCCGCCAGCTGCAGCTGTCGGGCTTCCTCGCGCTCGACGCGATCTTCCTCGGCAACATCAACCTCGGGCAGACCAAGTCACACCAGGTGATGGCCGACCTCGACACGCGCTACGGCCTCACCGACCGCATGAGCGTCGATGTCGACGTGCCGTATGTGTACCGGCACAGCCAGTTCATCGTCGGCGGCGCGGGCGGCGCGGCGAACACGCTGTCGGATGCATCGGTCAATTCGAACGCGATCGGCGACGTCAACTTCGGGCTCTACTACCAGATCGTGAAAGAGACCAACAACATCCCCGACGTGGTCGGCAGCCTGCGCGTGAAGGCGCCGACGGGCACCTCGCCGTTCGGCCTCAAGGTCGTGCAGCTCGATGCCGACAACACGAATCTCGTCGCGCCGTCGAAGCTGCCCACAGGCACAGGTTTCTGGAACGTGACGGCGGGCCTCTCCGTGCTGAAGACCTACGACCCCGTCGTGCTGTTCGGCAGCCTGTCCTACACGTACAACATCGCGCGCTCGTTCTCGGACATTTCGTCGGTGCAGGGGCAGACGCAGCCGGCCACCGTCAAGCTCGGCGACATCTTCCAGCTCGGCGCGGGCGTCGCGCTCGCGTTCTCCGACAAGGACTCGGCCAGCATCTCGTACACGCTCGCGCTGCAACCGTCCTCGAAGACGAAGGCGCCGGGCGGCGACTACGTGAAGGTGCCCGGCAGCGAGACGACGGCGGCCGTGATGAATTTCGGCCTGAACCACGTGGTGAACAAGCACCTGACGATCAACGGCTCCGTGTCGTTCGGCATGACGCCGGATGCGCCGAACTACGTGATCGGCGTGCGCTTTCCCTACACCTTTTGACCTGATACCGAGACGAGGCAGATCGTGCGCGAATCCTCTCATCTGAGCTCAGTTACACCGCTCGCAGGCGCAGGGCTGCGCCTCGCCGTCTCACGCGCAGCCGAGACGCCGACGTCGCGCGGGACGCCATCCGCCGCGGCCACGCGCGTGCTGCTGTACGTCGCGCGCACGCCAGACGACGCCCTCGTGGAGCATCTGAAAAGCCGCGGCTGGAGCGTGCTCGTCGCGCGCTCGGCGCACGAGATCGGACGGCTCATCAAGCCCGCGACGACGTGCGCGGGCATCGTCGACATGGCGAGCTTCGCCGTGCGCGAGCTGCCCGCGCTCGAAACGAGCCTGCGCCAGCAGCAGGTCGGCTGGATCGCGCTCGCGAATCCCGAGCGGCTCGCGGACCCCGCCGTGCGGCGGCTGATCCGCCATTACTGCTTCGACTACGTGAAAATCCCCGTGGCGAGCGCGACCATCGACTATCTGGTCGGCCACGCGTACGGCATGATCAACCTGTGCGACGCCGACCTGCCGCCCGACCCCACCGCCGTCAGCGACGCCGAGATGGTCGGCACCTGCGAAGCGATGCAGCAGCTCTTCCGCACGATCCGCAAGGTCGCGAACACCGACGCGAGCGTGTTCATTTCGGGCGAATCGGGCACAGGCAAAGAACTGACCGCGCTCGCGATTCACGAGCGCTCGCCGCGTCGCAAGGCGCCGTTCGTCCCGATCAACTGCGGCGCGATTCCGCATCATCTGCTGCAGTCTGAGCTGTTCGGCTACGAGCGCGGCGCGTTCACGGGCGCGCACCAGCGCAAGATCGGGCGCGTCGAGGCGGCCAACGGCGGCACGCTGTTTCTCGACGAAATCGGCGATCTGCCCATGGAAAGCCAGGCAAGCCTGCTGCGCTTTCTGCAGGAAGGCAAGATCGAGCGTCTGGGCGGCCACGAGTCGATTCCCGTCGACGTGCGCATCATCTCGGCGACGCACGTCGATCTCGAAGGCGCGATGAACGACGGGCGCTTTCGACAGGACCTGTTCCACCGGCTGTGCGTGCTGCGCGTCGACGAGCCGCCGCTGCGCGCGCGCGGCAAGGATATCGAGCTGCTCGCGCATCACATTCTCGGCAAGTTCATGACGGATAACGCGCGCAAGATTCGCGGCTTCGCGCCGTCGGCGATCGAGGCGATGTACAACTACCACTGGCCGGGCAACGTGCGCGAGCTGATCAACCGCGTGCGCCGCGCGATCGTGATGGCGGAGAGCAAGCTGATTTCCGCCGAGGATCTCGACCTCGCGCACTTCAGCCAGCCGCAGACGATGAGCCTCGCGCAAGCGCGCGAAGCCGCCGAGAAGCGTGCCATCGAGGTGGCGCTGCTGCGCCATCGGCATCGGCTGAACGAGGCGGCGACGGACCTCGGGATTTCGCGCGTGACGCTGTACCGGCTGATGGGCACGCACGGGTTGCGCGATACGTCGAACGACGACAGGGCGGCGATCAAAAGCGACGAAAAGCCGGAAGGCAAGAACGTGTCTCCCGACGATCACGACACGCGCGAATAGCGGCTCGGCTGTACGACGGGAACACCTGGTGTGGCGAAAACGTGGCGGCACGGGTCGGGCACGGTCCGGGCACGGGTCGGCACCGCTCGGGGCGCGTGTCAGGCACATGTCGGCACGTGTGGGCACGGCTTGGGGCGGTCGGCCGCGTGTTGTGCGTTCGGCCGGGCGCTGCGGGCTCGGGTAGAATCGGCTTTCGCTTTTTCGTGATCCGATTCCCTCCCGATTCCCTCTTCTACGCATGACGACGCTCACTCTGATCGTCGCTCGCGCCCGCAATGGCGTGATCGGCCGTGACAACCAGCTGCCTTGGCGGCTTCCCGAAGACCTCGCCTTCTTCAAGCGCACGACGATGGGCGCGCCCATCGTGATGGGGCGCAAGACACACGAGTCGATTGGCCGCGCGCTGCCGGGGCGCCGCAACATCGTGGTGACGCGCGACGCGCAGCGTCGTTTTGAAGGCTGCGATACCGTCACGAATCTCGACGATGCGTTGGCGCTCGCGGCGCGCGACGGTGCGCCCGAGGCGTTTCTGATCGGCGGCGCGCAGCTTTATCAGGAAGGGGCGCTGCGCGCGGACAAGATGATCGTGACCGAGATTCACGCCGACTTTGACGGCGATGCCAGTTTTCCTGCGCCTGATCCGGCGCTGTGGGACGAGGTCTCGCGGGAGACGTATCGCGCGGGTGCGCCGAATGATTTCGAGTATGCGTTTGTGGTTTATCGGCGCAGGTCGGCGTAACGGGTTTTTGCCGCGGCGAGGCGGTTTTCTGTTTGTTTTGCCGTGTGGGGTGGGGCCTTCGCGGCGCGGGCGTTGCCGGTGTGTGTTGTGTGTTGTGTGTTGTGTGTTTTGCGTCTTTGCG
>BBSL01000565.1 GCA_001319865.1 Burkholderia sp. E7m39
AGACCGTTATGTGGCGATCGACACACGTTTGTACTGTGTCGGGAGGGGCGCGAATGTTTGAGCACATAACGAGCTATAGCGCGTTGAGCCATTCGATGAGTGATTTGTCGTCTTTCCACACGGCGCGAGCGCGGGATACCCCCGAATTTGAAGAACTTATCTCGCAGGCACGTAACGCTTCGGTCTTGGCGCGTAACGTCAGCTCGGCATATCGATTGGTGGTATCGAGGCTAACGTGTCCGAGCCAGCCTCGGATGACGTTGACTTCGACACCAGATTCAAGGAGGTGGACGGCGGCAGTATGTCGAAAAAGATGAGGACTGACATGTCGCGGCTGCGGACCGTCCGTGTCCCACGGCGCTGCATGTCGCCGCACTATCTTGTAGATACCAAAGCGTGTCAGGGGGCGGTTCTTAACTGCGCCGAACACGGGACCATTGGGCAATGTGCGTTGCTCATCGAGCAGTTGCTGAAGATATTTTACTGTTTCATCCCAGAGCGGGCACACGCGCCACTTGTCGCCTTTGCCGTGCAGATGGACCTTGGCTGGAGGCGCTAAATCGAGATGTTCCCTACGAAGTTCGGCGACTTCCTGAACCCGGGCGCCCGTGTTGTATAGAAAGAGCAACAGTGTTCGGTCGCGAAGTGCAAAACGCCCTTGCTTTGGAAGAGACCGAAACAATGCTGTCACCTCCTCTTGCTCGAGGTAATGGGTATCGGGCAATGATGTCCGCTTGACGGGAATTGCTGCGATTTGCTGGCATGCTGCCAACATCTCTGGCACGCGCAGCGCGAGGTACGCGTAGAAGGTATTCAGCGCCGCCCGCCGCTGGTTGCGAGTACGCACGGAGTTGCCGCGCTGCTGCTCCAGATACTTGAGGAACGTCAGCACGCGCTCAAAGGTGAGGTCCTCGACCTTCAGAGAAGTAATTGAAGTGCGGCGTTGCTCGGATACAAATCCGAGAAACAGGCGAACTGTGTCGCGATAACTTCGGATCGAACCTTGGCGCAGGCCTTTCTGCACGGGAAGGTGATCGATAAAGAATGACTGTATCAATGAGCCGAGAGATGGGTTCATGATGGGAGAACCTCCCTGAGAGTTGCCGCAGCGAATGCCTTGTAACGGCGATTAGCCTGCTCAAGGAGCTCAGGTGTCGTCGACAGGTACAGCGCGGTGGAGCTCACGTCGACATGCCCCATGAACGTCGAGAGCGCGAGGAGATTTGCCTGTGGATCAAGGCCGAGACGGTACCATCGTGTGAGCACGCCGACGGCGAATGCGTTGCGGAGATCGTGCAAGTGCGGATACGAGATGCCCAGTGGAATCTCAAGGTGCAGTTTGGGAATGAGGGCGTGAAAAGTCTGGCTGATCGTGCATGGGTTGATTGCCCTTCCACCACGTAAGCAGAACAGCGGACTCTCATCCTGAGCGGGGTATGTGGCCGCTGTCTCGCGTTGACGCAAATGCCCGGCGAGCAATGCCCCAACCTTCGGGCCGAAAGGTACCAGGCGGCTCTTGTAGAACTTCGTTTCGCGGATGACGAGCAGTTGACGCTGAAGGTCAACGTCCTTGATTCGCAGCCTGCAGACCTCGCCGACCCGCAATCCGAGTCCGTACAGAACAGCGAAAATGACGAAATACGTGTCGCCTCGCCCTATGGTGCCGCC
Source organism: Burkholderia sp. E7m39 (assembly GCA_001319865.1). Classification (GTDB taxonomy): domain Bacteria; phylum Pseudomonadota; class Gammaproteobacteria; order Burkholderiales; family Burkholderiaceae; genus Paraburkholderia; species Paraburkholderia bengalensis. Next base: position 1,669 of record BBSL01000565.1, read on the forward strand.
TTTATCGGGAAGCGTCTTGGCAAGCGCAAGCAACTTCTTAATCGACGCCGTGTCGAAAATGAAAGGCGTTCGTTCATATCGTGATCGGCGCGGTGGTGATAGTAGTGGCGTCGCGACAAGCTTCCCATGATTGACGAGATACGCGAACAACCTCCCAATCGTACAGCGCAGATGGTTGTAGCTTCTTGGATGTGGTCGCGGACGCGAGAGCAGGAACTCATCCACGACGGTCGGGGTCACCTGGGAAAACCTGCGGATCTGCTTGCGTAGCAGGTATGCGTCGAATAGAGCGAGTGCCTTCTCTTCGACGTCGAAACGCCTGCCCAGCGAGCGCTTGTAGCCGAGGAACTGTTCGATATCTGGACCGAGAAAGCTCTGGAAGCTGGTAGAAGATCTCATAGCACATCCTCTCCATCGCCTTGCGCGACATCGCGAAGTTGATCGATTGCCAGCTTGCCGTAAATCTGGGTCGAAGAGATGCTTCGATGGCCAACATAGTCGCCAATATGCTTGAGGGAGAAGTGAGCATTCAGCAAGCGCTGTACGCAGCTGTGCCGTAGTACGTGTGAGCCTGCCCGTGGAACGCTGATGCCTGCTTTGCGAATGAAGTGGGCAGCCCGGCACACCACGGCCGCGTGACCAATCGGAGCAAGCGGCGCCGACATGCGCATGAAGATCTCGCGATGCGTTGTGGCCGGTCGCCCATTCTTGAGGTAGTCGACGATCGCTGATCCGGCCACTGCCGAAAGCGGATAAGTGGTGGTGTTGCCTGCCTTGCGGTCCCGGACTCTAAACCGGTCGTTGCGCCAGTCGATATCGTCCAGGGTAAGCGAGGCAACTTCGCACGCCCGCAGGCCGTATGTAGACAGCAGCAACAGCATCGCGTAGTCGCGCCTGCCACAGGGAGAACGCCGGTCAACGCTTGCCAGGACCTGTTCGACCTGATCCCAGCTGATAGATCGGGGGATACCTGCGTGTCGATATGATTGTGGAAACTCGACGAGCGGGCTCAGGTCCCGGGATAAGACTCCTTCCCGATACAGATAGCGCAGAAAGACGCGCAACGTTCCGCACGCGTTACGAAGCGTTGTCCACGCAACACGTGGACCATACTCGGCAATGAACCCGCTGATTACGGTTGGCGAAACAGCCTGTAACCGGATGCTGTTGCGCTCGAGGTAGGTGGCGAACTGATGCAGATGGAAGCGGTAGTGGAGAATGGTACGTGGCCGAAGCCCCTTCTCCTCAACAAGAAACGCCATGAATAGCGGAGCCTCTCGTTCGAACGGGTTATCTGGCTTGTGTGGACGACTTGGGCCATCGTAACCCTCAACTACCAGGCGAAGCATTTGGCAAATAGGATTGCGAACCTCATGAGAAAACTTGCTCCGCCGGGCAGCACTGCGTCCACGCCCATGTCGACAAATCCAAGTCTGCACAAACGGCTCGACGTAATCGCTTAGCTGCGCGAAATCCCTCGCACCGCGCGCCTTCGCGTACTCCCCAAAGCTCACCAGCACGGGCACGCGATGCAACACACTACGGGCCGTGTAGTGAGCCTCTGTCAGCCAAGTGACGTATTCCTCAATCGCCGGAGCGAGCCATGACAAACGAATGCGGTCGACGGTCTCTGGACGAAAGTAATAGTGCTCGAGCATGACAATCTCCCAAGGAAAGTGGGAAATCACCATGCCACAGCAAGCGCGTTATGTTGCCTCGCAGTGCAGCAGAGCGGCTCTCAACGTCCGGATGAAGACGAATGGCCACATAACGGTCG
>BBSL01000566.1 GCA_001319865.1 Burkholderia sp. E7m39
AACGATCAGGCAAGCACATCCGAAAACACCCGCGTCGCAAAGCGGCTCGAGTCCGTCCCGGCATTGATGACGCCCACCGATTTCAGATCGTCGGCATACAGCGTGATCTCCTTCTTGAACGCATCGCCGACAGGGTGGTGGTGGTCCGTGTGGCTCTTCAGCATCGCCGTCAGTTGCGCAACGTTCGCGCTCGGCGCATTCGGCGCGAAGATCGCCGCGGCCTCGGCGGGATGGTTTGCGGTCCATTCCGTCGCATCGAGCAGCGCCTGCGTGAGCGCCTGCGCCGTCGCGCGGTCCTTGCGGATCAGCGAACCGCGCACGCCCAGCACGCAGCACACGCGGTTCGCGTATTCGCCGCACAGATTGTTCGATACCTCCTGCAGCTGATCGGACTCGCGCAGCGTCCAGATGGTCGGGTCGCCGTCGGCAATCGCGTGCACTTCGCCTTTTTTCAGGGCCTCGCCGAGCAGCGTTGCCGGATATTGCCGCCAGTGAACGTCATTGTCGGGATCGACGCCGATCTTCTTCAGCGAGATCGCGAAGAAGTTCTTCGCCGGGCTCGCCATGTCGCTCACGCCGACCGTGCGCCCTTTCAGCCCTTGCAGATCGACGATGCCCGATGCTTTGGTCGCAAGCAGCCGCATGCAGCCGCCGTGGATGCCCGCCGTCAGCTTCACGTCGAAACCCTGTTCCAACGGCTTGATCCAGCGCAGCGCCATGCCGACGCCCGCATCCGATTTACCCGTCGCGATGGCTTCGAGCAGCTGGTCGGTGGAACCGGCAAAGTTGATCAGCTCGACATCGAGTCCGTGCTTGCGAAAGAAGCCTTGCTTGACGGCCACGGGCACGGGCGCCGTGCAGATCGCGCCCGCGTTCCAGGAGAGCTTGAGCGGCTTCAGGCCTTCGTCGGCGGACGCGCGCAGGCCGGGCAGGAATGATGCGCTGCCCAGCGCGGCCGCGCCCGCCGTCCATGCGGTCTTGCGCAGCCAGGCGCGGCGCGATGGATCGATGGCAATTGGATGAGAGTTGTGATCGCGTTTCATGTCGTTGTCGTTCCAATGCGTAGTGTGGTCGTGCGTGGATTCAGGTATCGAGGCCGAGTTGCGCGAGGACTTCGCGGCGCAACGCGACAAGTTTCGGATCGTCGCGATGACGCGGATAGGGCGCGTCGTTGCGCACTTCTGCGACGATGCGCGCCGGCCGCTCGCTCAGCACGATCACGCGGTTCGCGACATACAGCGCCTCTTCGACGTCATGCGTGACGAGCAGCACCGAGAAGCGCGCGGCCTGCCACAGGCGCACGAGCTCACCTTGCATGCGGATGCGCGTCAGCGAATCGAGCTTGCCGAACGGCTCGTCGAGCACGAGCAGTTGCGGATCGTTGACGAGCGCGCGCGCCAGCGCCGCGCGCTGCGCCATGCCGCCCGACAGCTGATGCGGGAACGCATCCCCGAATTCGCCGAGGCCGACCAGCTCGAGTGCGGCGTCAATGCGCGCCGCCGCATCCTCGCGCGCTGCGCGGCCGCGTTCCGCCCGCTGCGCCTGCGGGCCGAGCCCGACGTTGTCGCGCACCGTGCGCCATGGAAACAGCGTCGGGTCCTGAAACACCACGACGCGCGACGGGTCCGGCCCGGCAATCGGCTCGCCGTTTGCATGCAGCGCGCCGCGCGCGGGCATATCCAGTCCCGCCACGAGACGCAGCAAGGTCGACTTGCCGCAGCCGCTCGGCCCGAGTAGCGCGACGAATTCGCCGGGTTCGACAGTCAGGCTGATGTCGTCGAGCACGGCCAGCGCTTCGCCGCGCAGCGTGAACCGGTGACTGACGTTGCGCACGTCGATGCGTGCGCCCTGCCGCGCGTCCGTACGCGCATGCAACGCTTGAGTAGCGGCTACCATTTGAGCAATCCCTTTTGCCAGGCCAACAGACGGTCGCGCACCTTGAACAGCAGCGTGATCAGACCGGAACACATCAGCGCCATCACGAGCAGCGCCGCGTACATGTTCGAGTACGCGGCCCAGCCCTGCGCCCATTGCAGATACCAGCCGAGTCCCGCCTTCACGCCGATCATCTCGGCGACGATCAGCACCGAGAACGACGCGCCCAGCCCCATGAACAGGCCGACGAACACCGACGGCAACGCGGCAGGAATCGCCACGCGCAAGATCAGGAACGATGCCCGTGCGCCCAACGTGCGCGCAACGTCGTAATACGCGGAGTTCACGCCTGCCACGCCGGACCACGTCAGCACGGCGACGGGAAATGCGCTGGCGAGCGCGATCAGAAAGACGCTGGCGCTGAAGCTCGACGGAAAGAAGAAGAACGCGAGCGGCAGCCACGCTGTGGCAGGCAACGGCCCGATCAGCCGCAGCACCGGGTGCAGCCAGTAACCGACCGCACGCGACCAGCCGATGCTCACGCCGGCCACAAAGCCCGTCAGCGCACCCAGCAGGTAGCCATACGCGAGCAGCACGAATGAATGCGCGACGCTCGACGCAAGCCGCGGCAGATCGTCGAAGTACACCGCGATCAACGCCTGAGGCGGCGCAAAGAACGGACGCGGCAACCATTCGAGTTGCGCCGTGACGACTTCCCACGCAGTGATGCCGAGCGCGAGCGCGAGCAGCCACGGCGAGGCCGCGAGCCATCTGTCGATGCGCGCCCGCTGCGCGTCCGCTTGCGGCTTGAGCGGGCCGTTCGCTCGCCACGCTCGCACGCCGACGGCCGCCGACAGCCCTGCCAGCGCGAGCTTCAAGATGATGAGTTCGCGCGTGTACGGCCAGTCGTCGAGCGCGTGCCACCATTGCGTGACGGCCGCCCCGCCGAGCCACGCGACGGTCGCCAGCACGGCGACGATCAGCCGCGTCGCGTCACGCGGCGCAGCGGCGTTATCGGCGTGCAGGCCGGTGAGATCGATTGCCTGGGTGTTTGAAGACATGTCGATACGCTCCTTGAAATGCGGCTCAGGCGCTGCCGATGGTCGTATCCGAGATCGCACGCACGTCGATGGGGCGCGGCAGAATCGCATCGCGATACGCGGCGTCCGCAACCTTTTGCAAAGCCGCGATATCCGCGTCGGACACAAAGTGCTGCTTCAACGACGCGCGCTTCGTGATCTGCTTCGCGGCGTCGAGCGGCGAGCGCGTGAGCGTCGCGTAGATTTGCGCGTACGCATCGGGATTGGCGGCCGCCCAGTCACCCGCGCGCTGATAGCGCTGCAGCACGTCGGCGATCGCGGCGCGCTTGCGCGTGTCGGCAAGCGCCGCGCCCGATGCGGTGATAAAGCCTAAGCCGCTGTTGATGCCCGTGCCGTCGCGCAAAATGCGTGCGCCGCGTTGCACGGCGATGCCATAGTACGGATCGAAAGTCGCCCAGACTTCGATCGAGCCGGACGCGAACGCGGCAAACGCATCGACGGGCAAGATGAAGCGCACGGACACGT
>BBSL01000567.1 GCA_001319865.1 Burkholderia sp. E7m39
GGCTGTTACGTCGCGCGCAGAATGAGGAGCGGTATCTCGCGCTATTCGAGGTGAGACGGTACGCTCCGTCGCGGGATCGGTAAGGGGAAGGAGTTCCCTGGCGAGCGCGCGATGCAGGTCAGGATCATGAATGCGTCATCGCGCGATCGATGCATCGCCCGCCATGCAGACAGCCCCGGGCTCGCCGGGGCTGTCGCTCAGAACGGGTCATCGATGCGATGTCGCGGGGGCGGTCTGCGCGGGGGCACGGACCACGGTTCGTAGTAGCGCCGGATCGGCTCACGATACGCCGCGCTGAACCACAGGAACCATTCCGAGAGCAGGTGCTGGATCTGCGCGGCCGCCTCGTCGGAGAGTTCCGGCAGCGTTGGCGTGCGCGGTATGTCATTCGCTTGCCGGTTTCGGGCCTTCGTGCGTCTGGATTGCCGGTTCATCGGAATTCCTCAATGGCCTGTTGCAGCAGTTCGTCGGGGATATGGTTCAGCGCCTTCGGTACGGCCAGCTGCATAGCGGTGCGCAGGATGCGTCCTGCCTGCCGTGGCAACCCTCGTGAGGCCTGTCGCAGCAGTTCAAGCCCGGAGTCGGACAGCAGCGTGTGCGTGCAGCCGGCGCTCTTGAGCGCGTGCGAGATCAGTTGTGCGAAGCGCTCACGCTCGATTACGGGCTTCAGTTGCACGCGCGCCTGGATGCGGCCGTAAAGCGCCGCATAGGGCGCACGCTCGAGCGTGGAGGCCAGCGAGGGATGGGCCGCGAGCCAGACGGTAAGCAGATCACGCGAGTCGAACGCGAAGTTCAGGAACGACGGGAAGTCGTGGAAGAACTCCGGCGGCAGGTTCTGCGCTTCGTCGATGATCCACACCGGCAGCATCTGCTTGCCTTCGACGAGTTCGCTGATGCGCTGCTTGAGATCGCGCCACAGGTCCGCCCGCCGGTAGCTGGGTTCCAGTCCGAGCGCGCGGGCAAGCGAGCGGTACAGGTCGATGCGGCCGAACTCCGTTTCAGCCAGATAGATGACGTGGTAACGGTGCGGATTCAGGCCGCGCGTGATGTGGCGCAAGGCGGCGGTCTTGCCCACGCCGGGCTCGCCCGTCAGCAGACCGATGCCGGGGCTGGTGAGCAGCCACTGGAAACGCTCGGCCAGCGCGGCGAGCGCGCCGTCGTCCCACAGGTCCGTGCTGTCCTTGTCCAGCGGCGCGCGGCGCAGGCCGAAGTGCTGTCGGTACATGCTCAGCCCTCCTCGCGGTAGTGACACTGGTGCACAAGCTCGAGCAGGTTCGGTCCCGGCGTCGTTGCGTGGGCAACAGGCTCCGGCTGGGCTCTGCGCCGTCGTCGCGTGCTGTTCGCCACCACGTCGAGCGCGGCCGCGGCGCCCAGAGGCTCACCCTTCTGGCTTTCGATACGCACTACCGTGCCGGCATTCGGATCGACGACCAGCATCACGGTCTGTCCGGTGAGCTCGTACGGTACCTCGAAGCGCCGGTTCTGGTAAGAGACGGTGCCGTCGCGGCGAACGTGCCGGGCTACGCGATGCCAGAACAGTTCGTCGAGCTGCGCGGCCAGCGGTCCGAGCAGCCGGATGCGGGGCAGATCCTGCTGGTAGCGCAACAGCGGTGTCTGGTTACCCAGCGCGCTGTGGGGCTGACGGTGATAGACCTGCTCGACCCATGCCCACAACCGCGCGTTAAGGTCCGCGAGTTCGCGAATGTGCGTGGTATCGAGTTCGGCCAGAAACTGGTCACGTAATGTCCGATGCCAGCGTTCAAGCTTGCCCTTGCCTTCGGGCGCGTATGGACGGCAATACACCAGCCGCATCGACAGCCGTGCGCAGATGCCCTGCAGCGTCGCGGCCCGGTACGCGGCGCCGTTGTCGACGACGATCGTCTTCGGAACGCCACGCCTGAGCAGGGCCTGCTTGAGCACGCCCTCGATGTCGAGCGCCGTCTCCGACAGACAGAACGCGCTATGGGCAATCAGGCGCGAGGCGTCGTCCATCAGCGACACAAGATACGTCTTCATGCGACGCCCGCCAAACGACAGCGTGGGGCCGTGCATGACGTCGCCATACCAGATCGAGCCGGCGTGTTCGGCCGCGAAGCTGCGCTTCTCCTCGGGCACGACATCCGGTCCGGAAATGCGTGAGATACCGTGAGCCTTGAGCAGGCGATGTACGGCGCAGCGCGAGAGCGTGTCGCGCGGCACGAGGCCGGCGGCTTCCAGTAGCAGGCGGATCTGGCGGATTGAGCGGCGCGGGTTCTCACGTTTGGCCGCGAGCACCGCGACCTGCACCGGCTCGGGCAGCTTCGAGCGGCCAGTATCGGTACGGGGCGCATCGGACAGGCCAGCCAGCCCATTGCGGCGCCACGCGTAATACCACGCCTGCAGCGTCTTCTCACTGATGTAGCGCCGGCGTGAACCGGGAATGGCGTATTCCTGCTGCGCGAGCTGCCGCACGATCTGCTGCAGTTCGCCGCGACTCAAGCGCTCACGGCTGACCAGCGGGCCGAGCACCGACAGGCGGAACAGCGCCTTCGGATCGATATCGTTCATGGAGGTTCCTGTCGAAGTGAAGGAACCGCCATCAAAGCGCTGATCGTCGGCGCGCGGCAGTGAGCAGACTGTGTGGAGTCCCCGCTGCAGTTCGGTCAGCGCCGTCGCACGGCGATCAGGAACCAGTCGATCATGGGACAGCTATGCCGTCGTGATCGAGCCACGCCATCGCTTCACATAGCGGCATGCGATGCAGGCAGGCCAGCCAGAAGTCGTCGCGAGCGGCACTGCGGCCGAGCTCAGCAAAACGGCTACACAGGTGGAAGGTGAACGTCCCGTGAGCCGCCACCAGCGATCGCCACCAGCGCCGCACGGTGTGATAGGCCAACGCGAAGACGCTTGCCGTACGGCGTAGCGAGGCGCCCGCGATCAGCAGTTGCAGCACGTTCTGCTGCAAGGACCAGCCATACCATCGACGCGGACAGATGCACAGCGGCAGACGTGAACAGGTCCGCGTGCATGATGGGCAACGGAAACGCGGCACAGGGACCGGATTGAGCGCGCCGTCGGCGCCGCGATCCGCCTTGCGGCCGTAACAGCCGTGACACCACAGGCAGCCACTGCCGCAATGCGGACAGCGATCGGGCCGGTAAGAAGCGGGAGAGCACTCAATCGCGCGACGATGTTGTTCGAGGGAGAGAAAGGCAAATACAATGCGATGCATGGCCGGTCTGTTCTTGATGTTTGTACGACGCCTGAGAAACATCGCACGATATCAGAGCAGCGCTGGCCATCCTGCTACCCCTCATGTCTCGCGCTGCGCGCGGTAATCGACAAAACATCGTCCTGGCTGACCGCGCGACAATCTCACCCCTCCCGGCTCATTCTGCGCGCGACGTAACAA
>BBSL01000568.1 GCA_001319865.1 Burkholderia sp. E7m39
GCGCGCACCGCGATCCCACGTGCAGCCGCGGCTGCCTGATCGATCACGTCGATGCCGCTGCCGTGCTTCGAAATGACCCGCAGGTTTTCGGCGGCATCCATGATGCGGGCGTTGACCTTGCCGTATCGAACGATGATCGCGACCGGCTTGTGCTCGGTGCACAGCGCGACGATGTCGTCTTCCGTAGGCTGCTTGCCCGCGAACACGACGTCGAACTGGGTGAGCATGTCGAGCGCTTGCGGCGCGAGATCCGCGGCCGTCACGAGGACGACGGGTTTATGCGAAGCCGTTTGCATCACAGTGCCTCGCCTTCCGCCAGCATGCCGACTGCACGCAGTTCCTTCTCGATCCATCCCGGCCGCACGTCACCCTTGTGGATCGCCGCAATACGCGCGGTCTCGATGTCGAGCTTTTTCTGCGCGAGCTCGACGATGCGCGCAACGTCGTTGCGCGGAATGACGACCACGCCGTCCGCGTCGCCGACGATCAGATCGCCGGGGTTGATGGCCGTGTCGCCGGCCGAAATCGGCGCGTTCACGAGGCCTGCGACGCTTTTGGTCGGGCCGCATGGGTTGAGGCCCGCCGCGAAGATCGGATAGTCGCCGTTGGCAAGCTCGTGCGCGTCGCGCACCGCGCCGTCGATGATGATCCCGGCGATGCCGGTTGCTTTCGCCTGCGTCGCCATGATCTCGCCGATCAGCGCACAGGACAGATCGCCCTTCCCGTCGACGACGATCACGTCGCCCGGCTTCGCGATCGAGAGCGCGGCGTGGATGGCGAGGTTGTCGCCGGGACGGACTTCGACCGTGACGGCCGGACCCGCGACTTTCATCTTCGGCGACAGCGGCTTGACCCGGCCATGCAGCGTGCCGCGACGGCCCGCAACGTCGGCGAGGATGGCAGCCTGATATCGGGCGGCCGCCTCAACCAGGTCGGGCGATACGCGTTCAACGTTGCGATTAATGGCGGAAGTACCTGCGGACGTAGTGCTCATCGATTTCACCTCAGTTCAGAAGTTTTACTGTGTACAACTATGGTGTACTGTGTGAAATCACTATAGCTAGCGTGCGCGCACGCAGCCACTAGCGTTTACCCTTTTACGGCGTAAACCATCGTTTTACTGTGTACAATATCGCTGAACGAACGGCGGGAGGCGGGAATGGGAAACGAGGGAGTCGTTGCGGTCGAAAAAGCGCTGTCACTGCTAGATTGCTTCAAGCCGGGGGCCGAATCGCAGTCACTCGCGATGCTGTCGCAAGCGTCCGGCATGCACAAGACGACGGTTTATCGGCTGATGAACTCGCTGGAGCGAATGGGTTATGTCGTGCGGGCGCAATCGGGCAACTACTCGCTCGGACATCGCGTGCTCTATCTTGGCAAGCTGTACGAGCAGTCGTTTCATCTGTCCACGGTGGTGGAACCGGCGTTGCACGCGCTGGCGGCGCTGACCAAAGAAAGCGCATCGTACTACGTTCACGACAACGGTCAACGGCTTTGCCTGTTCCGCGCCGAGCCGTCCGAAGGTCTGCGCGAAACGCGGCTCGCGGGAACCACGCTTCCACTCGACGACACGGCTATCGGCCAGGTGATCCGTTTCTGGGGCCTTGGCGAGCCGATATACGACAAACCGCCTGCACTGCCGGTCTTCACGGCGGGCGCGCGCGACGTGCACACAGCGGCATTCGCCGTTCCGGTTTTTGGCGCGGGCGACAAGTTCATGGCGGCACTCACGCTTTCGGGCCCTGCGTCCCGGCTGAGTGCGGCACACGCGTCGGGCGAGCTTGACCGACCGCAGCTGGACGCAGCCGCTGATCTATCGCGCAAGTTGGGGGCGAGTGTGGCGTTCTGCGAGAACCTCTACCGCACGTGATCGCCGCTTGCGCGAACGCTGGTGCCTGAGGAAATGCGCGGCGTGAGCGCGGGACTCGGCTATCTGATTCTCGATACACGCGACTGGCTCGCGTATCCCGGAGCTGACGGCCGTCATCCTTGTGATCGGTGTGCTGGGTTTTCTGCGGGATCTCGCGGCGCGTGCCATTGCCGCGCGCGGCACCGGCCAGAAATGCCCATGCACGCATCAGAAAAACAATAGCGTGCGCAGTTCGATACTCCGACGCGGCCTTGCATCCGGCGGCGACGACGGATCATCGAATGCCGTATGCGCCGTCAGCCGCGCGACATCGTCGCCCGCCGAATCATAGATTTTCAGCAGCAGCACTTCTTCCGGCGTCATCAGCGGGAAGTAGTACCAGCGATGCTTCGGGTTGTACACGAATGCATAGGTCTCGCCGGTCTTGTCCGGGTAGATCAGATCCGAGGGCACGAGATCAGTCGGCGCGATACTGCGCGCGTCGCACAAGGCCAGCGGCGACGATTCGACCGCCCATCCGATAGGACGCCACAGGTTGACGATCGCCACCCTGCCCTTGAGCAGCTGCTCCGCTTCGTGCGGCGGCAAGTGATCGCGTACGCGGCGCGGACCCGACACGAAGGTCTGGTCGTTGTGAATGAACTTGACCGGCTCGCGCACGTTGCCGGGACGCGCTGCGCGTCCGTCGCGCAGCGTGTGATCGAAGATGACGGCCCGCTTCGCGCCCGTCCAGCGTCTGAGCAGCGCCTCCGACTCGGGATAGTAGATGCGTTCTATCGCAGCTGGATCCGAGAAATCGCTGAGCGCGCTTGCGTGCTGCCTCAACTCGAAACCGTTGCGGTCCATCGATAAGCCACCCGGCGGCGGCGAAACGCGCGCATTGACGATATTCACGCGCTGGGTCCGATACACGCCACTGCGCTGCGGCACGCCTGCAGGCGGCTCATAAGCGTACGTAGCGGGCTTTTCTCCCGTCGGGACGAGATAGGTCAAGTCGGCCTCGACGACGGCCGGCTGTTCAATGACGACATCGCTCATTGCTTACGCTCCATGCCTGCGCGTGAACGAATTCAGTCCGGCGCTATTTCGCCGATGATCTGACACGAATCCGATGTCACCGCGATGTTGAAGTACCCGGCGCGTGCATAGCGGGCAATGCGTTCGAGGCGCTCCCGATCGTCCTTGCACGTGTGCTCTGGTGAAGAGGGCATAGGCCGCGCCTGCGCGCGCCGACGCACGGATTCGAACGGATGAAGCACGGCCAGACGGTAAAACGATGCGACGCTCATCGACATGATGCGCCCTCCTGCTCATGGCAATACCAGTTGAATCTAGTCAGTGAAGTGGCAACGCGCAAACAAGCATTTGTGCAATGCTTTGCAACGTGCAGACGATGGATAAGCGGGCCGTCCGAGCCTGCGTGGCTCCGCCGTGCAAATCTGCACCGCATTGACGCGATGCATTCACGCGATGTATTCACGCGCTGACGGCGCATGCCATCTCCTGCTGT
>BBSL01000569.1 GCA_001319865.1 Burkholderia sp. E7m39
CCGCATAGCCAGATTGCGGGCTTGTTCGCGCCCGTGGTGATGTACGTGCGCCCCGCCGTGCCACTCGATTTCGACGCGCCGGACGCGAGGCCCGTCAGCGACGTCATCGCGCTCTTCGTGCCCGAAGGCGCGAACACGATGCACCTGAACCTGCTCGCCGACGTCGCGCAGCGCTTCTGCGACCAGCATTTCCGCGAGCGTCTGCATGCCTGCGACAGCGCCCGCGAAGTCTGCCGGCTGTTCAGCAGCGAGGCGGATGCGGACGACCTGCCGCCGCTGGCATCGATGCCCGCCCCGCCCGCTCGCGCTGCCGTCACCGGTTCCAGCGCGCGGCTGCGCGCCTGACGTCGCCGCCCGATTCAGCGCTTGGACACTCTGCTGCTAGTCCCAGCGGGGCGTGTCGCGGCTTTGCATCGCCGCGACGCGCAGCGTTTGCTGCGTACGCAAAAACACTTTCGGCGGCACGCTCGGCGAATCTCCTGCGAGACGGTCGAGGGTCTCGCGCACTTCGCTGATGTAGCGGCCGTCGCGGGCGCCGGAATCGCCCGCATAGATCGCTTCGAGCCTGCGCCGCACCGCGCCGTAGCGTGCACCCGCCGCGCGATGCGCCTCGGCGCGTTCCGCGTAGCGCAAAAAGGTCTGCAGCGCCGCCGACACGGCCGCCGCGATGCTTACCAGCCCGACGGCGAGCCGCGCCCACGGCGAGTCCGACGAGGCCACCAGCGACAAGAACACCGTCGTGCCGACCACGGCCGACAGCGCCGTCACGCCGATCCCGAACCGGCGGTTGCGCGCGGCCAGCAGGTCAGCCATGTCGTAGTGGCTCTTCTGCGACTCGCGCGCGCGTCGTATCCACTTCAACAGCAACTCGTCCTCGCTGACGGGCGGACGGTACTCGCCGCTCGCGCCCGGCTCGGGACCGGATGGGGCGCGAGGCGCGGCTTCGGATTGCGCATGCATATCGGCCATCGTCTTGCCTGCGTTCTCTCTTCGACAGGGAAAGGTCAGCATAGCATCGCCGCAAGACGCGCCGATGCGACCGGTCGGGCGGCGGGAACGCTACATGCCTGCCATTTCATGTCCATCGCGCGTGACCGCCTCGCACGGTCAGCGCGTGGGATGAAAGTTGGTACGATGGCGCAGTTCGCCGAATCAGCGAACCAGTCAGGGCTTTCGTGAACTGGGTGCCCACGAAGCCGGACGGGTTTCACGAATGCCCAAGCGGCAGCCGGCGCAAGCGCGCGAACGCGCCGGGGCCGAGCCTATCATCGACGGGACAAGTTATGCCTGTGTACGACTACGCGTGCGCCGAATGCGGCGCGTTTGAAACAGTGCGACGCATCGCCGAGCGCGACGAACCAGCGGAGTGCCCGCGCTGCGGCGCATCCGCCGAACGCGTGCGGGTCGGCGCGCCCGCTTTGCTGGGCGGCGCGTCGGAAGCCGCGTCCGAAGGCGAAGGCGGCTATGGCATGCGGCATCGCGGGTGCTCGTGCTGCCCTTGACCGTGCGCACCGTGCAGCTAACCGCTCGCCGCGCAGCCAGGGTGCCGCGCGTGCTGCCCCGTCACGCTCTCATATCCAAGGATGCGTCATGCCGCTTCGCCTGCCTCCGCTGAACTCGCTGCGATTCTTCGAGGCGGCGGCCCGGCACGGCAGCTTCAAGCTCGCCGCCGCCGAGCTGAACGTGACGCCGAGCGCGGTCAGCCACGGCATCGTCGCCCTCGAAGACGCGCTCGGCGTCGCGCTGTTCGTGCGCGAGCCACGCAAGCTGTCGCTGACGCCCGCAGGCGAGCAGTATTTCCCGTACATCGCCGAAGCGTTTTCGCTGATCGCGCTCGGCACGCAGCGGCTGCCGGACGGTCGCGCGCACCGCGCCGTGTCCGTCAGTTGCGCGCCCACTTTCGCCGTGCGCTGGCTCGTGCCGCGCCTGCACGCATTTCGCGCGCAATGGCCGGGGATCGATGTTTCCATCGATACGTCGCGGCGCCAGGTCGGCTTTCCGCTCGACGGCTTCGACTTCGGCATTCGTCTGAGCCGTGGCCCCGTGCCGGGCAGCGAATGGAGCCGGCTATTCGGCGAGCGGCTCGTGCCCGTCTGCAGCCCGGCGTATCGCGACACGCTGCTCGACGTGCACGGGCGCGTCGACCTGCGTCGCGCGGCGCTGATCCATGTGGACACGGCGAGCGAGGACTGGCAGGCATGGCTAGACGGCGCGGGCATCGTAGATATCGACGCGTCGCGCGGACTGCGCTTCGATACGATCCAGCTGGCCCTGGAGGCGGCTGCGACGGGCATGGGCGTGGCGATCGGCAGGCGGCCGCTGGTGAACGCCGAACTCGACGCCGGCACGCTCGTCGAAGCGGGCGCGCCCGCCGTCGATGCGAAAACGGCGTACTGGCTCGTCAGCGCGGAAGGTGCGGACGAACAACCCGACTTGCAGGCCTTCAGGCGCTGGCTGCTCGACGCGGCGCATGCATTCGACGACGCAGCGTCGATGCCCGGCCACGACTCAGATCACGACTCAGATCACGACTCAGATCACGACCCAGGTCACGACCGCGACCTCTCCGCCCGTTCCCTCTAGCACCGCGCCGCTGACTACTCGAGCCGCCTCGCGCGCACGAGTGAAATTTCTTCATCCGTCGCCGAGAACTTTTCGTTTGTCGCGCTGACCGTCCGCTGCGACGATGCGCCGAGGAGGAAACGAATCATGTCGACGGCCAAACCCGCTTACGCAACATCGCTGAAGAACCCGACGCTCTACGTGATCGTCGCCGCCGCGCTGATCCTGAGCGCGGCCATGGGCATCCGGCAGACTTTCGGCCTGTTCATCGGGCCGTTTTCGTTCGACCGGGGCTTGCCCGTCACGCTGATCGCGTTCGCGATCGCACTGCACAACCTGGTGTGGGGCTTCGCGCAGCCGTTCGCGGGCGCGGCCGCCGACCGCTACGGCGCCGCGCCCGTGGTCGCGTTTGGAGCTACCACGTTCGCTGCCGGCCTCGCGCTCGCGGCCGCCGTGCCGTCGAGCCTCGCGTTGATCGTGGGGCTCGGGCTGCTGGTTGGCATCGGCGTGAGTTGCACGACGTTCGGCGTGGTGCTGACAGCCGTCGGAAGGATCGCGACGCCTGCGCAGCGGAGCATGGCGATGGGCATCGCGAGCGCGGGCGGCTCGCTCGGCCAAGTGCTGATGGTGCCGTTTGCGCAGATGGTGCGCGAATCGTCGGGCGTCTCGACGTCGCTGTTCGCGCTCGCGTTCCTGATGCTGATCGCTGCGCCGTTCGGCATCTTGCTCGACCGCCGCCACAAGGACGCCGCCGCGCCGCTCGCGCAGGCGCCGACCGCCGTCGTGTCGCTGCGTGCGACGCTCACGCAT
>BBSL01000570.1 GCA_001319865.1 Burkholderia sp. E7m39
GCTCGGCGCGGCGCTGTCGATGCCGCTCGCCGAGCGCAAGTCGCGCTACGCGGACATGATGGTGCAGTTGCGCGAGAACAATGTGTCGGTGTGGCGCGACAACTTCATGCGCGACCTGCAGCAAAGCCCGGCTGCCGAGGCGGCGCGGTTGGCAAGGGAAGTCGCCGGTAGTTGAGCCGTCCCGCTGCGCGTCGCCCGTACGCTAGTCGCAAAAAAGCCGCTTCGATTCGAAGCGGCTTTTTTGTGCGCGCGGCTGTCGGATTCAGGCCAGCGCGTTACGCCACATGCTGTTCGTCGAGCTTCTTGCCGCCGACATGCAGCGTCGAATGCTTGCCGAACTGCTTGGACAGCAGGTCGCGATACAGACCCGGACGATTGCGCAACTCTTCGGGACTGCCGTCGTCGATGACCTTGCCCGCGCTCATCACGATGATGCGGTCGAAGTTATGCAGCGTCGACAGTCGGTGCGCGATCGCGATCACCGTGCGGCCGACCATCAGCCGGTCGAGCGCCTTCTGGATCGCTTCTTCCGAAGCACTGTCGAGCGCGGAGGTCGCTTCGTCGAGCAGCAGGATGGGCGCGTTCTTCAGGATGGCGCGCGCGATCGCGATACGCTGCCGCTGGCCGCCAGACAGCTTCACGCCACGGTCGCCGACGATCGTGTCGAACCCTTCCGGCATCGCCTCGATAAAGTCCGTGCAGCGGGCTTCGCGCGCGGCGGCGAGCACCTCTTCGCGCGACGCTTCGGGGCGGCCATACGCGATGTTTTCGTAGACCGTGCGATGGAACAGCGAGATGTCTTGCGGCACCAGCGCGATCGCGTGACGCAGGCTGTCCTGCGAGATGGTGGAGATATCCTGGCCGTCGATCATGATCCGGCCGCCCTGCGTTTCGTAGAAACGCTGCAGCAGCGCGAGCACGGTCGACTTGCCCGCGCCCGACTTGCCGATCAGGCCGACGCGCTGGCCGGGCTGGATCTCGAGATCGAAGTGATCGAGGATGGGGCGGCGCTTCGGATAGGCGAACGTGACCTTGTCGAAGGTCACGCGGCCGCCTTGCGGGACGAGCTCGGTGGCGTCGTTGCGGTCGGGCATGCCGTGCGGCTCGAGCAGCGTCTTCACGGCTTCGGCGAGACGCGCGACGTGTTGCGTGACGTCGACCAGCGCGACGGCCAGATCGCGCGTGCCGTGCAGGATCGTGAAGCCGAGCGAGCTGACCAGCACGATATCGCCGGAGGTCGCCTTGCCCTGGTCCCACAGCCACAGCGCCCAGCCGAGCAGCCCCGCGGACAGCAGCGCCGTGATCACCGCATGCAGCAGGCGCAGCTTTTCGAGGTACAGCAGGCTTTGCTGGCGCGCATCCATTTCGGACTTCACCGTCGCGCCAAAGCGCTTCTGCTCGCGAAACGTCATGCCGAACGCGCGCACGAGGCCCATGTTGCCGATCACGTCGACGAGTTCGCCGTCGACGGCGGCCGCCCTGGCCGCGAACGTGTGGTGGCGCGCCGAGCCGCGTCCCGCCAGCTTGAACAGCACGACCGAGAGGATCGCCGAACAGCTCAGCAGGCCGAGCGCCATCAGCGGGTTGACGGTGACGATCATCACGATGGCGCCCATCACGGCGATGCACGGCGGCAGCACGTTCCAGGCGGTGGTGTTCTCGGCCGTATAGACGGCGTTCGATGTCGCCGTGATCCGGCTTGCCAGCATGCCGGGCTGTTTCTCGGCGTAGTAGGTCGGCGAATGGCCGCTCAGGTATGCGAACAGGTCCTTGCGCAGGTCGCCCGTGACGATGACGAATGTATGCGCTGCGACCCATCCGCCTACCCGCCACAGCAGGTTGTCGGCGGCGATCAGGCCCACGAGGATCGCAAACGCGCCCCACAGCGGGCCCGGGTGGTGGCGCCCTTCGCCAAGCACATCGATCAGATGCTTGATCGCATACTGCGAGGCGAGCGCACAGCCCACGGCCGCCAACACGCTGCCGAGGACGACCAGATGGGCGACCGGATGGCGGCGGATATAGCGGAAGAGAAACGAAAGCGGCCGGCTCGCATAGCTCGAAAGCTTTGCGTTATGGGCGTTTCGCTGGGCGATGGTCAGATGTTCCAATTGTTCGTTTGGTCGGTATGAAACGGTTTGAGTCGGGTTCCGGGCGTGCAACGGTTGTGCCCGGCGCGGCTCGTAACACCAGCGTAGGACTCGCATTGTAAACATGCAAAAGCCATTTCGCATGGCGGTACGGACTAAGAGGGCGCGATTATTTTCGCGACAACGTACCGGTAAGGTTTCCCATGCTTGACCCGCGAGGCGTCAAGTGGTTCATGCCATCGGCGCCTATTTCTGGGATAGAATTACAGATTGCATACGAAGCCGGCGAGCGGTCTTGCCGACCGTCGCGCACAGGCCGTCCGATGCGGCCGTCGTACGGCTTGCGGCGTCAGTGCCGATGCAGGTTCCCAATGTAAAACGCCTTGATAAAACAAGGGTTTGCAGAGTGTTTCGTGTTTGTAACAACGTAAAGACTTTGAAATGTTGGGGCGCTGTCGTCAAGTAGGCATCGATAATGCATGCTCGGTCTCGTCGGGAAAACTCTGACAGTTTGTCAACGTTCGTTCAGATGCCGCGTTTACGGCTAGAGCGCAGACGTTGACAACGACCAAGCTGGCGTCTTACCAAGCGATCCATCGCAGAATCTCTCGAAAGAATCAGGCTCGTGCCCGATGCAGCTTCAGGCTGCATGTCGAACCGAGCACCCTGGCGAGCAAGCGAAGTCGCTTTTTTCCAAACTGCAGTCTTTTTGCCTGATCTTTTACGAGGAGTTCTCCATTATGCGAATCGCTCAAATCGCTCCGTTGCACGAGGCGGTTCCTCCCAAGCTCTATGGCGGCACTGAACGCGTGGTGTCGAACCTGACGGAAGCGCTCGTCGAGCTGGGACACGACGTGACGCTCTTTGCGAGTGGCGATTCGCAAACCTCGGCCAAGCTCGAAGCGTTCTGGCCGCAAGCGCTTCGTCTGGACCCGACGATCCGCGACGTGATGGCGCCGCACATGCTGCTGCTGGAAGAAGTGCGCCGCCGCGCCGACGAATTTGATGTGCTGCACTTTCACATCGACTACTACCCGTTCTCGCTGTTCGCGCGCCAGCCGGTGCCGTTCCTGACGACGATGCACGGCCGTCTCGACCTGCCTGAACTGCAGCCGATCTTCAACACGTTCAACGACGTGCCCGTCGTCTCGATCTCGGACAACCAGCGCCAGCCGCTGCAACAGGCCAACTGGCTGTCGACCGTCTATCACGGTCTGCCCGAAAACGTGCTTACGCCGATCCCGAACGTCGAGCCGGGCTACCTCGCATTCC
>BBSL01000571.1 GCA_001319865.1 Burkholderia sp. E7m39
CGTATGCCGCCATCCATCATGGCGACGACCCCGACGAGCGTCCGTCGGGCGACGGCGTGCTGTCGGGCCTCGTATCGATCTCAGCGTCGTATCGCTTCACGCAGCACTGGGCGGCGCGCGTCACGTGGAACCGCGTCGTGACGCGCTACAGCCGCGATACGGATGTGCTGCTCGGCGGTATCGGCTACCGCTTCTGATCGGTGCTTCTAATGCGGCTGAACACCAAGATCGGCCAACGGATGTGCCGCCTCGCGCCACGGCGACGCCAGGAAATGCCGTACGCGCTCGGGCCGCATTTCGGCGAGCGTCGCGGGCGCCCAGCGCGGCGTGCGATCCCTGTCGACGAGGTGCGCGCGCACGCCTTCGCTGAAGTCGCCCTCTTCGATTGCGCGCGTGACGATGCCCAACTCCATCCGAAAACATTCGGCGAGCGTCAACTGACGGCCGCGCAGCAGCGCTTCGCGCGTCACGTGCAGCATGGTCGGCGAGTGCGAGGTCATCGCGTCGTAGGTAGCCTGCAGCCATTGACGCATCTCGCGCGGATGCTCGCGCTCCAGATCCTGGCGCAGCGAAGCGACGATACGCTCGATGCCCGAGCGCCGGTCGAAGTGACGCAGGATCGGCTGCATGAACGCCGCGAGGCCGGCATGCGGGACGATGTTGCACGGCGGCGCGAATACCGTGCGCAGCGCGCGCATCCATTCGTCGGCGCCCAAGCCGGTCGTATCGATACGCGAGAGCCGCTCCTCGAAGGTATCGAGCCATTCGGACGGCACGCAGAGATCGGCCAGTTTCAGCAGCAGCGCTTCCGCGCCCGTGAGCGTCGCGCCCGTCAGTCCGACGTACAGCTCGAGCTCGCCCGACATCACGCCCAGAAAGCGCGTCGCGCCGACGTCGGGCAGAAAGCCGATGCGCGTCTCCGGCATCGCGATTTTCGTGCGCTCGGTAACGATGCGCAGCCGCGCCGCCTGACCGAGGCCCATGCCGCCGCCCATCGCGATGCCGTCGAGCAGCGCGACGATCGGTTTCGGAAATGTGTGCAGCGCGTAGTCGAGCCGGTATTCGTCGATAAAGAACTGCTGCCAGCCGCCGTCGTTGCGTTGCCGCATGGCGTACAGCGCGCGCACGTCGCCGCCCGCGCAGAAACCCTTCGGGCCCGCGCCGCGCAGCACGACGGCCATGATCTCGCTGTCGGTGCGGCAACGTTCGATCAGCGCGGCCAGCTCGCGCACCATCTCATGCGACAGCGCGTTGAGCGCGGCGGGGCGATTCAGCGTGATGATCGCCACGCGATTGACGACGCGAAACAGCACTTCGCGCTCATCTGGCGCCTGCTGTGCGACGACGGCGCTCATCGCTGCGACTCCTGCGCCTGCGCGCCTTGCCAGTTCGGCGCGCGCTTTTCGAGGAACGCGTTGACGCCTTCGCGCTGGTCGGCGCCGTCGAACAGATCGACGAAGCGCTCGCGCTCGACGGCCAGTGCCGCCTTGCGCGGCACGCCGTCGCGCGCCTGCTGGATCAGCGCCTTGCTGAACGTGACAGCCTGCGGACTGAGCCCCGCGACGCGCGCCGCCATCTGCAGCGCGAACTGGCGCGCCGCGCCTTTCTCGACGACTTCCTCGACGAGACCGATGCGCAGCGCCGTCGCGGCATCGACGCGTTCGCCCGTCAGCACGATGCGCTTCGCCCAGCCTTCGCCGACGAGCCACGGTAGCGTCTGCGTGCCGCAGCCGCACGGCAGCAGGCCGACGGCCGTTTCCGGCAGCGCCATCACCGAGTGCTGCTCGGCGATGCGGATATCGCACGCGAGTGCGCATTCGAGTCCGCCGCCCATCGCATAGCCGTTGATCGCGGCGATCACGACGGGACGCGCGTTCTGCACCGCCTCGAACGCCGCGCCGAAGCGCGCGGCCGCGACGCGCGCGACTTCCCGGTTGCCGTCGGCGAACGTGTTGAGGTCGGCGCCCGCGCTGAAGAACTTCGGGCCGTCGCCTGTGATGACGATTGCGCGCACTTGCGCTTCGCCGTTCAGACGTTCGACGCTCTGCTGCAACTGCAACAGTCCTTCGGGCGTGAACGCGTTGGCGGGCGGTCGCTTGAGCGTCAGCAGCGCGACGCTGCCCGCATGGGCGTATTCGAGTTCGATCATCAGGTGTTTCCTTCCTTGCGATAGAGCTTGATGACGGCGGAAAAGTCGAGTCTGCCCGCGCCTTTCGTGCTCATTGTCTGATAGAGCTGCTGCGCGAGCGCGCCGAGATAAACGGGTTGACGCGCGTGCTTCGCGGCGTCGGTGGCGAGACCGAGGTCTTTGAGCATGAGGTCAGTGCCGAAGCCGCCCGTGTAGCCGCGCGTCGACGGTGCCGTTTCGATCACGCCGGGGAACGGGTTATAGGTGTCCGAACTCCAGCAGCGTCCCGTCGACGTATTGATGATGCCGCCGAGCACTGCCGGATCGATGCCGAGCGCTTCGCCGAGCGCCATGGCTTCGGAGACGCCTGCCATCGTGATGCCGAGCACGAGGTTGTTGCAGATCTTCGCGACCTGTCCTGTCGACGTGTCGCCGCAATGGACGATGTTCTTGCCCATCGCCGAGAGGACGGGCTTGACGTGTTCGTAGGCTTCCTTGCTGCCGCCGACCATGAAGGTCAGCGTGCCCGCTGCGGCGCCGCCCGTGCCGCCCGATACGGGCGCATCGACGAAGACGTTGCCGTTCTGGTTCGCCAGTTCGGCGAAGGCTTTGACGCTGGCGGGGTCGATCGTGCTCGAATCGATGATCGTCACGTTCTTCTTCGCTGTGGCCGCGAAGATACCTTCTTCTCCCGTTAGCACGGCTTTGACGTGCGCAGCCGCCGGGAGCATCGTGATCACGAAGTCTGCGTCTTGCGCTGCTGCCTTGGGAGATGGTGCTGTTTTTGCGCCTGCGGCGGCGAGTGTCTGCATCGCTTCTGCGCTGACGTCATATGCCGTTAGAGCATGCCCCGCTTTTAGCAGGTTGTGCGCCATCGGCGCGCCCATGTTGCCCAGTCCTATGAAGCCGATTTTCATTTGCTGTGTCTCCAGGTTGGTTTGCTTCTTACGGCGCTGGCATCCGCGTTGCGCCTTCGCGGCGCAGGCGTTGCTGTTGTGTCCTTGCCCTTTGCGCGGGCATCCGCGTTAGCGCCTCGCGGCGCGGGCGTTGCCGTGGTGTGCTTGCCCTTTGCGCTGGGATCCGCGTTGCGCCTCGCGGCGCGGGCGTTGCCGGTGTCTGTTGCCCTCTGCGCGGGCATCCGCGATGGCGCCTCGCGGCGCGGGCGTTGCC
>BBSL01000572.1 GCA_001319865.1 Burkholderia sp. E7m39
GAAGATCCCGCCGCGTTCAACGGAACCGACGACAAAAAACGCGAGCTATTCGACAAGGTCTATCGGCAGATCATGAGCCGCGTCGTCCAGTTTGTGAATCTGCCGCTGCATGAAATGGATCACAACGCGATACAACGCGAAATGCGCGCGATCGGCGACCGACGTGCAGAGGACGTCAATGCGCCGCACTGAAGCCCGCGCACACGCTCGCCCGGCCATCGGTTTTTTCGAGCGCTATCTCACGGTATGGGTCGCACTGTGCATCGTGGCGGGCGTGATGCTCGGCCAGCTACTGCCGGGCGTGTTTCAGGCAATCGGGCGCATGGAAGTCGCGCACGTGAACCTGCCCGTCGGCGTGCTGATCTGGGTGATGATCATCCCGATGCTCGTCAAGATCGATTTCTCGGCAATGAGGCAGGTCGGCAGCCAATGGCGCGGCATCGGCGTGACGCTCGCGGTCAACTGGCTCGTCAAGCCTTTCTCGATGGCCGTGCTCGGCTGGTTGTTCATCCGTCATGTGTTCAAGCCGTGGCTGCCCGTCGAGCAGCTCGACAGTTACGTCGCTGGTCTCATCCTGCTTGCCGCCGCACCGTGCACGGCGATGGTGTTCGTGTGGTCGCAGTTGTGCGAGGGCGATCCGTATTTCACGCTGTCGCAGGTGGCGCTCAACGATTCGATCATGATGGTGGCATTCGCGCCGCTCGTCGCGTTACTGCTGGGGTTGTCCGCGATATCCGTGCCGTGGGACACGCTGGTGACTTCTGTGGCGCTCTATATCGTGATCCCTGTCGTGCTGGCGCAACTGCTACGACGTCGGCTGCTGCGTCAGGGGGAAGCGCATTTTCACAGTGTCGTGACGCGTCTCGGCCCCTGGTCGATCTGCGCATTGCTCGCGACCCTCGTTCTGCTGTTTGCGTTTCAGGGGCAGCAGATCGCCGCACAGCCGCTCGTAATCGCGATGCTCGCCGTGCCGATCCTCATTCAGGTGTTCCTGAACTCGGGACTGGCGTACCTGCTCAATCGTCGATTGGGCGTCGCGCATGAAGTCGCGGGCCCTTCCAGTCTCATCGGCGCAAGCAACTTCTTCGAACTCGCGGTTGCGACGGCAATCAGCCTGTTCGGATTTCACTCGGGTGCGGCGCTCGCAACGGTGGTTGGCGTGCTGATCGAAGTCCCCGTGATGCTGCTCGTCGTCGGCATCGTGAACCGCTCGCAGGCGTGGTACGAATCTGGACAGCGGCAAATCGCGCCCGGCCTCCGCAGAAACTGACGATGCTGCCCGATTTGCCTTTCGTCAGTCCGTGACACTCGATACATCGGACCTTGGCAAGCTGACGCCCGCGAAAGCATCGACCCAGATCGCTGCATACCTCGGCAACGTGGCTACCACGGCCTTGGCTATCGCCATTCTCAACCGGCGATAGCCCGCACCCGCCGCGACGCTGCTTGCATCCGTCGGCACTTCTGCTCTCGCAGCCATTGCAACGATGCCTGCACGACCTCGGGTGGCACCTCGTCGAATGACGTGCTGCGAATCAGCGTCTCGCTCGCGGCGATGTCGTTGAACGCTCCCAGCTTGTTCTGCACGGCCGTCAACTCTTGAATGGCGCGACCGTGCCCGCCCTTGATAACGGGTTGAAAAAACTCGAGCAGGTACCTGAGCTTTTTGCCCGCCTTGCGAACATCGTGAAGATCTTCCTCGTGGCTCGCCTCGACGCGTGCTGCACGCCTGCTTCGCTTTTGAAGTGCACGCTGCGCCGAACGGACGCGCTCCTCGGCGAATGCTCGGATAGGAAGATCGTCGCAACGCGACTGCAGTGAGCTTTGCGCGCGAAGCACGACTTCATTTAAAAATGCCTCGACGTGGTCGCTTTTGATCATCGTCTGGCTATGCAGTACCGCCTGTGCACGTTTCTCGCGTGCGGCGGCCACGAGCAAATCGATAGAGGCGCCCGACTCCTGGGCGGCTTTCAGCAAATCCCCTACGATGTCCCAATCGCGCGTCTCGCCTGCCACTGCCGCGAGACGCTTGAATTCTTCGGTGGCTTGCGCAGTCACTTCTTCTCCGAGGTACGGGGAGTAGGCCCAGTACAATGCACGAAGCTTTCTGAAAGCAACGCGAAGTTGATGAAACCCTTCTACATCGCTATTCGTGGAAAGCTCTCTGGCTCTTTGCACTGCGTCGGCCACTACAGGCGTTGCGAGTGAAGAAAAAGTACTGGCGATCGAACTTGCTTTTGAGAGCGATGAACCGGCCGGGCGCCGGTCGACTTTGAAGAGAGCGTTGAGCCGCGGCAACGGCCAGTCGCCATCCATATCCATTGCAGCCTCAAGTCGAACAAAAAAGTCTCGTTCAGACAGTACCATACTCATCTTGAAGCGCGACGATTATTGTGACGCTTTGATGAAATGACTTTTGAAAGCGTGGCGTGTACACTCGGCCTCGCTTACGATATCGCCGATCGTGTGCAGTTCTGTATCAGGATACTAGCTACGTCAAGCGGCGCCTTACGCTGGCGTATCGCGTGCGCCTCGGAATATAGCTAGAACGCAAGTGGGAGCTCGGTTTGAAAAAACGCGCCACCGTGATCTGTCGCAGAGGTAAGCGAATTCTCCTGGTTGCACGTAGTCGATCAAAGTGGGCTTTGCCGGGCGGAATTCTCAAGCAGGGGGAACACCGCCTCGCGGCCGCCCTTCGCGAACTCAAGGAAGAAACGCGGCTTTCGGGAAAGTCAGTCAAGCACCTCTTCGACTTCCGCGGCAAGGAGAAGCACCATCACGTGTTCTCGTGCGAAATCTCGGATCGCGCGAAGGCTCGGCCGAGCAACGAAATTGCCAAGTGTCGCTGGGTTCATCTGGACAACATCTCCAATCTGATGACCAGCAGGCCGACGACCGATATCGTGAAACTCGTGAGTCAACGGCGCAAGAAGTAGTCCAATTTCCTAGCCGTATATTCCAGCGCTTTTGCGAAAGCAGCAGTTGCAACCCGCCCTTTTTTGTTTCGCTTTCAATTGAGCCAAGGCGCGATAAAAGCGCCAGATGTCCCAGGTTGTTCGAAAAGCGCTTCCGGCTGACGCCAGACCTCGGAATGACCGCTCGCGTCGCAACTGCGCAACACCATCTTGCGCTACACGCTTAGGGGTTTATACTGAGATCTGTCTCCTCCATGTCTCCTTGATATGGATTCAGCCCGCCACCGCGCGGGCTTTTTCTTTTGCGGATTGCACTATCGTTTGCCGCCTCTGCGGCACGAACCAAGAACTGGTTGGATGAGTGG